>NC_009976.1:1357940-1688963 GCF_000018585.1 Prochlorococcus marinus str. MIT 9211
TTTTAGCTCTGTGATTACTTTAGAAATGGTCTGAGGCCTAAGGCTAGATGAATGACCAAGAAAATCTAATAAGCTAATAGTTTTCAAACCAAAAGCATCCCCGTAGTATTCCATAGCTTTATGCTTAGAAACTATCGTCCTTTGATTAGAAGGGATTGTCGCTACTTGTTTTTGAGTCCATTGATCTAAGTCTTCTAAAAGAGAATTAACAGATTGAGTTCTTTCTTTTAAAACTTTTTTAGTTTCTCTATCAAAGAATGAAATTTTCGTGTTGAGATTTTTAGAAATGACATTCCCCATTTTGATGATGTTATGAGGATCGTGCCAAACATGGGGATCTAGTCCACCATGATCATGGTGATGATGATCACCGCCTTCATCTGGAACTTGAGCTATCGGTTCAATATCATCGCCTGAAACATCTTTAAAGAAATGTTCATTGGCTTCAAACTCAAAAGGCATATGCTCAGTAAAGAATGCATATTTACCAGCTTTTTTAATTTCTACATTGAATGTTGTGCTGTCTTTTCTCTCATTAAATGTAAGAAGATAGGCTTTTCCCTGTGCAACAAGTTTGTCATTATTGCGTTTAACTTCTGAATTTTTGGACTCTAATAATTCTTCAGCAAGTTCTTCTGATGCTTCAATATCCCCAGATTTAAGAATGACCATTTTCATTGCAGGGTCCGCATAGTCTCCATCGACTTTTGCAAAAGACCATTTGTATGTTCCTCGTGAAAGTTCAAAGACACCAGCCCATTCAAAGGCTTCATCTCCATGATCATCATGTTTAGCCGATGAGTGATCGTCATGATCGTCGTGGTCATCATGTTTAGCAGATGAGTGATCGTCATGATCGTCGTGGTCATCATGTTTAGCAGATGAGTGATCGTCATGATCGTCATGATCGTCGTGGTCATCATGTTTAGCAGATGAGTGATCGTCATGATCGTCATGATCGTCGTGGTCATCATGATCGTCAATTTCTATTGCACTTACACCGACAACAACCGTTATTGGATTACTCAGCCATTTTTTCATTGCGGGAGTCATCTCTTGCCCAAGAGTAAAGACTTGACTTGCATTATTTAAAGCTTGGGCTTGCCTCGGAGAAATTTTCACATCATGTACATCTTGTTTTCTATCAATCAAACAAGTAACGGGGGATGAAGGTAACGCAATTGCTGAAACTAAATCACAAACCAATGGTTCAACAGCAACTATTGACTTTGGTTCAGCTTGAACAACCTGATTGATTCCTGTGAAAAATACAGCTCCTGCTAAAAGAGAATTCTTTAAGAGTTTTGGCTTAATCGATGATTTTCCTTCACCAGACTTCCTAAAAAAAGACAACATGGGCCAGGGATTTATCATAATAATGAAAACGATAATGGTTTTCATTCCTTATGACAAGTATATTAGTATTTTATGAGGGAATCCTCTAATTGATGACCTGTTTAATTGCTAAAAATCTGACATATTCTTATTCAAGGGAAAGCAATCCTGTTTTAGAAGAGGTCTCAGTTTCTTTGCGACCAGGGACTTTAACGGCTCTTGTTGGTCCCAATGGTGCAGGAAAGTCCACGTTATTAAATTTACTTCAAGGACATAACAAGCCTGATAAAGGAAAAATAACTATTGATGGTAATGAGTTAGTTAACAATCGAGCCCAAGTTGCCCTAATGCCCCAAAGGGGAAAATTGAACTGGAATTTCCCCATTACTATTGAAGGATTGGTATCTTTAGGCCGTGTAAACCATTCAAAATTATCTTGTTGTGAGCTAGAGGCGGCACTTCAACGAGTTGGAATATCTCATTTAGCCAAAAGAAGGCTTGATTCATTATCTGGCGGTCAGCAACAAAGAGCATTGCTGGCCAAAACATTGATGTCACCAGCCAAAATATTGCTTCTTGATGAGCCCTGTTCTGCATTAGATCCTCCTGCAAGAGAGGACTTTTTATTAATCATTCGTCAGCTGGCTGATGCGGGATTATCACTTTTTGTTAGCAGCCATGATTGGGGTTCATCTTTAAATGCTTATGACAAGGTTGTTGCTCTTGATAAAACCGTCTTAGCTAATGGCTCACCCCTGGAAGTACAGCAAAAACTTGATTCAATTGATTGCATGAGAGGAAACTACTGCTGTGGCTGATCTCCTTAAAATTTCATCAAGCATTCATCGATTTAGAGCAAATCTGGCAAAGTCCAAAATATTCAAGCGTATGAAACAAGAGCTCAAACTCTTTAGATGTTTTCTTGGGCAGATTCATTGTTTTAACTGGACAACCTTCAAGGCGTCTCGTCTCTCCACAACTAACACAAGTTAAATGATGAATGTCTCGTTCAACGGGAGCATAAAGGACTTCACCTGTTGGCAGATGTCTAGAACGAACTAAGCCCTGTTTTACAAGTGCTTGCAAATTCCTATAAACCGTTGTCAGCCCCATAGAGAAATCACCTTCATGCAAAGATCTATATAATTCTTGACCACTCAATTCATCCGCACATTTGTTGAGCTCATGAAGCAATTGCTTTTGACGTTTGGTAGTTTCAGGCTTGCTCCTATTCATCAGCAAGATCTTGATGTCATTGATCTCTACTGACCATAACGAATCATTTGATTCATGTCTTTAATCAATACAATTTGGTGGATCACTCCTCTCTGTATAACAATCTTTACAGGATTACTGTGCCCAGCAATGGGTACCGTATTAATTACCCACAAAAGACTTTTACAAGTTAATTTAATTTCTCATTGTGTATTACCAGGATTAGCTTTGGCGATGGCTCTTGGTGTAGATCCTTCTATTGGTGGAGTTATCAGTGGTTTAGTGGGGGCTTTAGCTGCAGACAATTTGGCCAATAATAAAAAGGAAAACTATGCAGCAGTGATGAATACAATTCTTGCTGGTTCAATTGGTCTTGGTGTTCTCCTTATCCCTCTACTTGGTATCAGAATTGATTTAGAAGCTGTGTTGTTTGGAGATTTGCTAACAGCAAATATTGGAGACCTTCTAAGAACTTGCATTGCTTTTTCTACGTTTATTTGTCTAATAATTTTTAGTTACAACCAGATTGTTCATACTGGATTAGACCCTGAGGGTGCTGTTGCAAGTGGCATAAAAGTAAATTATTTAAATTTAGCCCTTGGTTTTACAACTGCGCTGGTCATAGTTAGCTCAATGTCAGCAGTAGGAGTAATCCTTGTCATTGCTTTGCTTTCTACTCCAACTTTGTTGGGATTACAAAAAGCCCCATCCTTATGGGTAGCCATGGCTAGATCATCAATATTTGGACTTGTAATATCAGTCCTAGGTTTTGTGTTTGCAATTATTTTTAATTTGTCACCTGGACCTCTTATCAGTGTCCTCTGTGTTGCTTCTTTGGTATTTCTACCAAGTAAAAAATAGTATTAAACAATTATTCTCAACTAAATACAAAATTTCTTTTAACTGTCTAAAAAACAAATGAACCAAGAAATCACAACGGAGCATGCCAAAAAAGCTCAAAAAGATGCTGAATGGGCTTACAACAATGCAATGGAAAAGTTCTACTACTCAATGTTGGAGGTTGTTTTCTTAAGAATCAAAAGTCATCTCAGTCCACAGGGATTAAAGAAAGTCATAGAGATGGACAAAAAAAGAAACGACAATGCAAACCTTGGCGTTGAATTTAGTCAAAAAACTTGGGCAGTTTTAGCAGAATCTTGGGCAGGAGCGGAAGGACTAGCCATAAAACAAATCGCTGACCTTTATGAGCTTGAGATAGCTGATTTGGATATATCTAAAATTGAGAAGCTCAATGAAAAGTCTACTTCCCCGCAATGCAAACCAACTACAAAATAAAAACAACAAAAAGCCTGAGGAAAGATTGATAGGGACTAGAAAGGATGCTTCCAAAATACCCCTACCTAATTATCGATATATATCTCTAGCTAAGATTAATGACTATCTGATCTCTTCTTCAATGGCACAGAGAACCAAAACCTTTCTTGTAACTCATCATCTACAAGCCACTCTTTGTATTCACTAGCAAAGGCAAGAAAAAACGTTTCATGAACAATAACGATCTGCCATTTCTTGAAGCATCTTTCTGATGTGCTCGTCTTGAGCATTGGTTTCTTCTTTTAGTTTCTCGCATGCTCCTTTAATTTGCATCCATACCGCTTCCATTACTTCACGTTCTTCTTCTGAAGGTATCCATTTAGGTGTTTCCATATAAGAGATAATAGAAGCACCCAAAAATGGGTTAAATCAAGAGGCTATCCACACACCATCCACACATTGCAATATCACTGAGAACCCATGGCATCACAAGAACCTAACTACTGGATCATGAACAACGTACATCCTGTCATACCAAGAGATTTGAAGGAATCTCCAAATCCTGTTCAAACTTATAATCAATTGCCTGATTACTTCTAAGCCTATTCAACAAAGTAGGGGTTTTTTTTCATATAAACTTCTTGACCTTGGGTTTCACCAGTTGTAATACCTTTACTGCTAGACCTAAAAGTAATATATTTCCCTTCTTTAGTTATATTTGGATCTCGAAGGTGATCATCAAATTCATAAGACTCATCAAATAACCTCTTTACTTGATTAGAAGAAGTATCATAGACAAAAATGTCACTTTTACCCGTAGTTGGAGTATCCGTAAGATTCGTTGCTGATGACTGGAAAACAACATATTTACCATCACCAGAGAACTTACCTGTGTGTGAGTAGCCATTGCCAGAATTACCATTTGAATTCTGACTAATTACCTTTAACTTCCCAGAGCTCAGATCTTTCATATAAAGTTGGGCGACGCCATTTGAACCTCTACTTGTAAAGATAACTTTTGATCCATCTGCCGAAATTTGTGACCCAGAACCATATTGACCAAAGTCAGACAATCTATTCCCCTGACTATCTGCTGTAACCAAAGAAACTTTGGAAGTATTAAAGTCTTTGACATAAAGGTTTGTACCACTTACACCTTCTACGAGATCATCTCCTTTATAGATAAAAGTTACTTTTGACCCATCATCACTCATCCCCATCCCATATCCACCATTGGATCCCCACCCAGTTCCAGTAGAACCATCTGGTGCTGTTGTAACAGTAGAAAGTTCTCCTGTTAATAAGTCTTTTCTATACATCAATGTTCTCGACCAGTCTTTAGATTGCCATTCAGCTTCAGGTAATCCTGCAAATCGAACATCAGGACTTTCAAAAATAACATATCTACCATCCGAAGACATTGAAGCATCCCTAATTCCCCATTTCGTCTGGATTTTTGTTCCATTACTAAGTGTATCTACCCGAACTACGTCTCCTGTAAGAAGGTCTTTTCGATAAATCGGTTGAGGACCTTCACATTGTCCTCTTGGATCACACTCTTCTCCTGTTATTGCTCCTGGCAACCCGTCAAGATCAACTGAGCCATACTCGTCAATAGTAAACAGAGCATACCTACCATCACAAGACATCCCTCTTATATGCTGACTGTCGCCTGTTGATGGAATCCCTTCTTTTGTTGAAGTGATTAATACCTTTTCACCAGTAATTATATTCTGTCGATATTGATTATTTCTCTCTGTGTAACCCCCTCTTCCTCTAGAGGTCACATACTTCCCATCACAGCTAATGATAGTGTTATCTCCATTTCCATCAGAAAGCTTCAGAAGGTCGACATCTAAGCCATTGGTTTCAGGCTCTTCCACTTCATTTAATGCGACATCAGTAATAACAGCAACCTCCCCTAAAGAAGGTTTTTCTTTTGCAACAGCTACTTTCTTGCAACTTGGGAACCCCGTTGACTCTGCATTCTTATAGCTACAAGTTATTAGTCCAGTTTCTGAGTCATAACTATATTGAGGGTTATTTTCTTCATCTCTAGGGATTGCACTCGCAGATTCACAATTACCGATCAATGAATATCGAGGGATTCTTCTAGGTGTAAAAGTACCAGGCGATCCAAAAATATAATCGCTTTGACATTCATCTCTGATCTGACGCATAGCCTGTCCTGCGCCAACTGAATTACCACGGCGCACAAGTGACAGGAACTGAGGTCCTAGCAAGGCACTGAGCATAGAGATAACAGCCATTACAACTGCCATCTCAATCAAAGTGAATGCTTTGTTCTTTTCAATGTCCATAGCAACATCATTGAGTTACTTACTTCATCCAAGCAAAACCAGGTTCCCAAGACACTAGAAATTTATAATTAGGCAAGAAAAAGTATTAAAGGTCTCAGTTAGTCATCAAAACTTGGTTGAAATAGAGTAAATAAAAGAGATGGAAGAATGAGGTTTCATTCCAACTCCATTCCAACCATCGAGTATCGCTAAGATTACAGACTATGACTGAACCACGCTACTGGCTAATGAAAAGCGAGTCTGCTTTTATACCAATGGATTTCAGCTTTTGATCAAAATCCATTCGAACTTTATTCGAACCCTTAATATCCATCATATTCAGGACGACATTGTGGGTATTGCCTCATAAGTATCTGTGCAGGCAATCTATTTGATAAAGACTCGCAATCAACAGGAGGGAAGCCATCACACCCACCTATGGCTTCGCAATGCGCTCTACAATTAGGGTCTGTCTCACAATCACCAGGAAGTGGGGGAGGGATCGCTTGATCTAAACAAGATTTATATGAGTTTGGCCAATTACTTTTAACTCCAGTAGACATATTCAAACTAATCACACAAGGAAACTCTTCTGTTTGACCATTAATAGTTGCCGTCATCTCACCTGAGCAATCTGTTGCTGCAAAAACAACTCCTGGAATAGGTGGTCCGGTAGGAGGAGAGTCAGGATCATTGACACATTCGGAATGAGATTGACTGAGAGACATTTTTGTTGCTGAAAAGATTGCCTCATTCAACAAATTAATAATGTTAGGTAGCCCAATCGCAGCCAAAATTGCAAGGACAGCAATCACAACGACTAACTCAAGCAAAGAAAATCCTTTATCACCCTTTTTACGAGGAAGCTTTTTAATTAGATGTAGTTGCAGCCGATTATGCAAAATCATCAAACCTATCTAATTAGTTTAATAATTCACACTAAAGATGACTCAAGAAAGCAAGAAAGTCCAAACTTGGCAAGAATAGAAAAAAGCAAAGCGAACAAAGTTTCATTCCAACTTTATTCGAACCGATAATTTTTGCTGAGATCCCATGGCACAACAGGAACCTAGCTACTGGCTAATGAAAAGAGCACTTGTAGTTGCAGGAAGGGATCTCAAGGATTAGAAAAATCCTGTTCAAACTCTGTTCAAACTTTTGAGGCATCCTTGATTCCCTCTAAAACTTCAAGGCAATCTTCGAACAACACCATATGTAGTGTCATTTGTGACTTTTCTGGTAAAAACCCTTTAGCATAGGAATCTGTAACTAATTATCTGCATGGCAGATCTACATGCCGGACAGCCGGAAACTAAAAGACCTGAACATAAAGTCTTTACAGCCAAGGATTTTGATCATCCTGAAGATTGGGCTTATAGAAAAGATCTTCCATTAAGTGTTGATGAATTTGATCCTGAGCTTTTTAGAAGAGGTCTAGAGAGTAATGAGACAAATACGATGTTGCGGACGCTCATGATGAGCCATAGGAGCTTGTCAGCGCTGGTGATTCAACAGCAAAGCCAAATAGGTCTTATGGCCAAACAAATTGAAGATATTCATGCTCAATCCTGCACTTCAATCATCTACTCATATGTTGATTACAGTACTGGCGGCTGGATCAAAATTGGTTTTAGCAAGAGTATTGATGAGTTTGATAAAACTAGATCCAAGGAGCATGAAAGAAATGGTTTCGAATTTGTGGCTAAAAAAATTGGAACCATAAAAAGAGAAGATCAGCTCAAGAAAATCATGAAAAACAAAGGAGAAGAGCCAAGATATAGAACCAAAGAGCAATACCGCTTAACCAAATCAAATATTGACTTGCTCTTGAGACTTGATTGGCCTTGGAACGTCGAAAATCCATATCAATATTTGCAAAAGCATAAACAAATTGATCTAAACTTATGAAAAGAGCAAAAAATTCACACCTTATTCACACACTGATATTCCCCGAAATCCCTTGATATGACTGACATTTCCTACTGGCTAATGAAACACGTACCAGAGCTAATATGACAGTTATACCAAGGCTTTAAGAAAAAGAGTAGAATCATATCCACACACCATCCACACATTTTTGCCACAGATTCAACTTCAAGAGAGGGTATTAAATGGTCGTGGCAGAGTTCTTCTTTACGGCTCAGGAACGAGTGCTGGCAAGTGGTATTACAAAGAAAAAGTAGAAGGACAAAGAAGGTATAAAGAGAAGCAATTATTTGGAGCGAGTTCTTTAGAACAAGCCATTGCAATGGCACCAGAAGCAGCCATTGAGTTAGCAAAAGAACCAGAGAAGAAACCGAGTTACCGATATGCATCTGATCCTCTAACTCTGATTCAACGAGAAGAGAAAAGAGAACGTCCAAAAATAGATCTAGAAGTAGCGATGGATCAGTGGCTATCAGAGCAAGAAAAACGTGTCGATGCTGGAGCATTTCAACCAGCGAGCTATAGCCATAAATTCAATTGCTGTCGGCACATCAAGCTCTATTTAAAAAAGAAGAAAGTTACCTTTACCACTCAAATCAATCCAACAACATTTGATGATTACCCTGTCTATCGGCTCAAACAAACAGATAAAAGAATCGTTATCCATCGAGAGCTTGCAGTCTTAGGTGAATTTATAAAGAGCTATCTGGTTAAACATAAATACATCCCTGCACACCTATGGCTGGATGGTCAGTTCCTACCAAGAGTGAAAGTTAGAGATACAGATCGAGACGCTAACCCTGCCATTAATCCAGAAGATTGGAGAACCATTATTGACTACATCAGAGAGGAGTGGAGGCCATTGGCATATGAGAAAGATCAGTTTGGGAGGAGATCAGAGAAGTCCATCTATTTCCGCAACATGTTTTGGCATTGGTTATTAATTGCCAAGAGCACAGGCATGTCCCCCGAGGAGATCTGCAAGATGAAATGGAAGAGTGTCGAGATTATTGATGTTGGACGAATTAGTAAATCAAAAGCGATAGAAGAGTACGAACAGATCCTTGATGAGATCAGAGAAGAAGGTAAAGAAGGTGAGATCTATATCGAACCTCCTAACTTAGATATCAATCCATCTGACTGGGTTCTAAATCACGATGCCTGGGGACGAGAAGAACGACTGATTTCATTTATCACTACTGTTAGAGCCAAGACATCGAGAGTTAGAGAGATTCCTTGCAACCTTGGTTATGTCTTCAGGAGATGGAAGTACTTTCTAGAGAATGAACTCAAACACAAGGTCAGAGGTGATGACTATGTGTTTGCTCAGATCCACAATGAGATGAAGCAACCCAACCAAAGAAAGATCCAACAGCATTGGAGATGGGCTGTTGATAAATTGATGGATGAAGGAAAACTCAAAGGTCATAAGTTCTCTGATCGCCCCTATACCCTCTACTCATTGCGATCTACTTTCATTGAAAATCACTTAATGAAAGGAACAGATATCTTCTTGTTAGCTCGTATATGTGGCAATAGCGTTAAGACAATCATGGACACCTACGAAAGAATAGACATACGTAAGAGAACTAAAGAGATTACTGATATTGAGTATGGAAAGAAGACAAGCAATGCAGCAGTGGTTCAGCTGTATGCTGACTAAGCCAGTTATAGCAATAGCTTTGACGAGTACGCACGTATAAAGGGAGGAGGGATAAACTCGATCTTTACAACTCTTGCAGCGGAATGGATCTCACGATCCCTCACGTATACAGGGAGAGAGAAGACAAATATCACTCCAAAGTTTCCTTTACTGATGGTTCGGTGAGCGCAGTGAACAACCATCACGAAAGTACTGCCTGTATCTCCCAAACGACAAATTCTTAATTCTCAATCTCTAACTATGAAGGTTCAACCCTGATGATCAGTAATGTCCCATGAAAGGACATTCCGTATCATCCTTGTTGAAACTGTATGGATAGATAGATAGTTAATTTACAATCTCTATTACCTATGACTAAAACCAACTTATCTAAAGAAGAACTTCAAAGACGTAAGGAGTTAAGAGACAGACTTCTGGAAGCAATCGATAGAAGTCAGGATGAAAATAAGACTATTTTTCATCCTTGGAATAGAAAGCTTAATCACTAAGGTAATTAATATCCTAACCACAGCAGTATTTCATGAGGATCATTAAATCTTTTACAATCCTCTCTCCATTCATTAACACCAGCACCATGATCATTTAATAATTTAATTACATTGCTATCACTTAATACATAGCTACCACTCTGCTCATCAAAAGTTGAGTGTTCTAATACTAATAGACAATAAGAACCTTCATCATAGGTATATCCATTATGAAATAAAATGTTCTCTTCTTTATCATAATTATATCCATTATGAGACCATATACCTAAAGAATTATTGGGATCTAGTTCTATTGCTTGAGAGTAATCTTCAATAGCTCCTTGTCTATCGCCTAATTTAAACTTAGCTCTTCCTCGCCCGCTCAAAGCCAGAGGATCATTGGGGTTTAGTTCTATTGCTTCAGAAAAATCTTCAATAGTAAGCTGAATAGGTTTGCTATGTTGAAAATCTTTTTTATTCATTAGCTATCAATCTCTCGCAGTAGATGTATACACTCATCAATGATTCTTCCTACTCTGCTCAACTGAATTTCTTTGAGGAGTATTTTCTCATCAAAGAAGAGTTTTACTGTTTTAGTAGATCTACCATAAGCATCTAGATTAGCCTGAGAGTTCATTGTGATAGAAGCTTCCTTATATATGCTTAAAGACCATTCCTTTATATCTTTTTTCGCTATATCTAAATAACTCCTAATTATATTTCCTAACTTAGATTCATTTTCTTCTTTCAATCCCTTAAGTTTGTCGGCAAAATATTTTAGTAACTTATTGGTAACACCTATAGCATTTAGATCTAATTGTCTCTCTATCAACTTAGCTACCTTCCAGTTTATTTTTTCAAGGGGCTTAGGATCTAATTCTTTAACTTCATAATATTCCTTAAATAATACTTCTATAGTCTTATTATCAGTATTATCTGGATGATCTGGTTCATATAAGTTTTTGGAATCATAAAAATAACTCTTTCTTTGGCCCATATATCTATAATCAGTGTCAATGAAGACACTTCCAAACCTTATGATTCCGGTAGTCCTATCATAGTTAATATTAAAAGGCTTAGGGAAAATCGCGACTAATTCGTTATCAGAAATATTAACTTCTCGATGAGAAATACAGCCAATAGAACTTCCTTCTACTTCATAAGAATTTCCATAATTATCTTTATAATCTCCTTCTCCAAATAATGTTTCTATGTTAGAGAATTTTGATCCTCTATCTCCTGTAGAGATGCCATTTACTTCGAAGCCAATGCCCTCATAACTATGTTCCTCCTCTCGATTAGTTTGATCAGGTGATCTCCTGAATAAATCGTCAATAATATATATGCCTGCTGGGAATATTTCATTCACTATCTCACTAGATGGGCCTTCTCTATTAGTTTCATCTAGACCAGCAGCAAGGATTAATTCTCTCATAGATCTATTCTCTTCAACATAGTTAACATCTAAATCAGTATTAAACTCTGCTAAATAACTTAAATTATCTCTATATTTATCCTTTTCTTCTTGCTGCTTTCTTGTACGTTCTATTTCTTTGAATGCTTTGTTAGCATCGATTTCTTTCTGAAGTCTTTTTGCTTTCAAAAGTATCTCTGAAGTAGCCTGATCAAAAACGGTTGATAGTTTTTCATAATCTTTAATTGCTAATTTATAATTGCCAATTAAATAGCGCAAATATGCCCTTCTGGATAAAACATCCTCATTGTTTTTCTTTTTAAGATATTTGGTATAATCTCTAATAGCGTCTTTGTAATTTTGATTCTTATCATGAGCTTCGGCACGATTTAAATAAAATTGTATTTCCTTGCTATTTCTCTTTATTGCTTTTGAGTAGTCATTGATAGCTTTTGAATAATCTTTTATTTCTTCATAACAAGAGCCTCTATTATTAAAAGAAAAGGGATCACGATAATCAAGTTTAATTGCTTCAGAGTAGAGATTAATAGCTTCCTTAAATTCCTTATTCATTTGTTTGCAGAAAGCTAGATTGAATAATGCAATATGGTGAGTTGAGTCTTGATTAATTGCTTGAGTTAAATCATTAATGGCCCCCTTTAGGTTGCCTGCTTTTCTTTTCTGTATTCCCGCGTTTACTAAATGCTCTAGAAGCTCACTTTTTGTTTTTGAAATTGTCATTTCTAAATTGTCGGACTGTTTACTTACCCCTTGGACTGGAATAGATCTTCACCTTTATGGGGAGCGTCTCTCTCTTTTGAAAGCTGGACGGATTTAAAAGATGGCCGATTTTTCTGCTTCGTGCAACCCTGTAATTAGTCCTAGTTGACTGAGTCCAAGACATGTCTCAAAAGCCTGAAAACAGCCAAATCAAGCCGTCACAATCAGGCTTCGCGAGCGTATCGTCAGACGCTTTGATGAGCCCAAAGAGTAATACAGGCTACAAAGCAAAAGTTCAGTGCCAGCAAGGCTTTCCAAGGTTCTACTAGAAGAAGATAAAGATAATCCAAAGAGTTAACGTGGAATCTAGGCTTAAGTATTTCTTCCTCTAGCCAGGTCAAAATTTTATGGTTTAGATGACGGTCCAGCCAAAAATATTCAATGGATCAAAAGCAGGAGAAAAGAGAGAAGGAAGAAACTGAACAACTCAAGAGCTCAGAACAAACCTCATCAACAGCAGAAATACTAACCTCAGTTTTTGACGAAATAGAAAGTCGTTCTAATGGGACTTCTGTGGCTGGTATCCCCGTCAATTTCTATGACTTTGATGCAATGACTCAAGGTCTACAACGAGGATCTTTGAATGTTATTGCTGGCAGACCTGCCATGGGCAAAACATCGCTATGCCTGAACATCGCAAAAAATGTTGCCCAGATTCACGACTTACCTGTCTGCCTATTTGGCCTTGAAATGAGCAAAGAGTGTTATACGTATCGTCTGCTTTCAATGGAAGTTGGAATTGAAACAGGAAGGCTTAGAACAGGAAGGCTTCAACAAGACGAATGGTCAATCCTTGGAAAAGGTATTGAAACTATTGGCAAGTTACCCATTTTTATTAATGACAAAGCTGCAATCACTGTTGAAGAAATACGTGCCACGTGCGAAAGAATCAAAAAAGAACAAGGAAATGGTGAACTTGGGTTAGTCGTTATTGATTATGTACAACTTATGGATGGTCAGAGATACATGGAATGTCGAGATGCAGAGCTAGGAAGAATAGTGAGTGATCTTAAAAATATGGCCACACAATTAAATGTTCCACTCCTTCTAATGTCTCAACTTAGTCGTGACATTGAACATAGAGAAAATAAACGTCCCATGCTTTGTGATTTAAGAGAAACACAATCACTAGAAAGCGATGCAGATATGGTCGTAATGATTTATCGAGAGGAGTACTACCACCCTGAAACTTGTGATCGAGGCATTACAGAACTCATCACTTGCAAGCATCGCAATGGTCCCCTCGGTACCGTGAAACTCCTATTTGAACCACAGTTCACAAGGTTTAGGAATTTGGCGGCTTAGAACAATGGAAATCAATGAAAACTCAAGCCGTGAAGATGTTCTTGCTGCTTTGAACTTAAGAAATGACATGCTAATGCGTGTCGATGAGAAGTTCAGAAGTGATCGGGAAGTCGTTCTTGCAGCTGTTAAAGCATGTGGCAATGCTCTTCAATATGCCTCAGACGAATTGAAAGCCGACCGGGAATTCGTTCTTACAGCTGTCAAAGGAAATGGTTATGCACTCCAATATGCCTCTGACAATTTCAAAGCCGATCGAGAAGTTGTTCTTGCCGCTGTTAAGTCACATGTTTGGGCATTTCAATATGCCTCAGACGAATTGAAAGCCGACCGGGAATTCGTTCTGGAAGCTGTTAAGTCACATGGTAAGGCACTTCAATATGCCTCTGACGAATTAAAAGCGGATCGAGAAGTTGTTCTTGCTGCTGTTAAACAATCTGGTTATCCACTCCAATATGCCTCTGACGATTTAAAAGCGGATCGGGAAGTCGTTCTTGCAGCTGTTGAAAGATTTGATGATGCTCTTGAATATGCCTCTGACGATTTAAGAGCTGACCGGGAAGTCGTTCTTACAGCTGTTAGAACAGTTGGTATTGGTGCATGGGGCGGTGCGCTTCGATATGCCTCTGACGATTTAAAAGCGGATCGGGAAGTCGTTCTTGCAGCTGTTAAGTCATATGGTTGGGCATTTCAATATGCCTCAGACGAATTGAAAGCCGACCGGGAATTCGTTCTGGAAGCTGTTAAGTCACATGGTTGGGCATTTCAATATGCCTCTGACAATTTCAAAGCCGATCGGGAAGTCGTTCTGGAAGCTGTTAAAACCGATGGCGATGCTCTTCAATATGCCTCTGACGATTTCAAAGCTGACCGGGAAGTGGTTCTGGAAGCTGTTAAAACATATAGCTATGCTCTTGAATATGCCTCTGACGATTTAAAAGCGGATCGGGAAGTCGTTCTTGCAGCTGTTAAAGCATGTGGCAATGCTCTTCAATATGCCTCAGACGAATTGAAAGCCGACCGGGAAGTCGTTCTTACAGCTGTTAGAACAGTTGGTATTGGTGCATGGGGCGGTGCGCTTCGATATGCCTCTGACGATTTAAAAGCGGATCGGGAAGTCGTTCTTGCAGCTGTTAAAGCATGTGGCAATGCTCTTGAATATGCCTCTGACAATTTCAAAGCTGACCGGGAAGTCGTTCTGGAAGCTGTTAAGTCACATGGTAAGGCACTTCAATATGCCTCTGACGAATTAAAAGCGGATCCTGAATTGATAAAAATTTTGAGCTGACTTTATAAATTAGTTATTCAGGAGTAAATACCAAAGTATTTAAATCTCGATTGTATTTCCACTTGCCTTTAGTTTCTTCTATCTTCTGATCAGGATTAGGTTTATAGGTTTTCAGGAAGGTCTCTATTGCTGCATATCGATCTTCATATCCTGGGTGCGAGCTATCTTCTTTTGTTTCTTCTCCACGACCTTCATGCTTGGCGTAAAAGTCATATGCTGTTAAACATGTATCTTTAGGCAATCCTAAATTCACAATCATTTTTGTTGCATTGATATCAGCATTGCTTTCTGACTCTCTAGAAATTTTATTCATTAAAAGTTCACGTTTCTTTTCCTTTAAATTCTTACCTTCTTGACCTTCACGTAAGGAGTCTTTAAAGACATCGTTATTTAAGAAATGACTTAACTCATGGCCGATCAAGCATGAGAAGAAGTCTTCCTTACCTTCATAAGATTTAAATGTCGACCTACTTACAGTGATTACCCCATGTGACCAGGCATAAGCCTCAATGCCATTAAATAAATATGCCTGACGAATAGCTTCATTAACGTCTTCTGCTGAGTTACCAAGATAAGGTTTAAAAGGATTGAGTTCAGTATAGAAATTACACTCATCCTTTTTGCATAAATTCAATTCCTCGGCATTCCAACGTGTTTTACTGCCAGAAGTGATTGAAAAAGTGATGGTCTGATCTCCTAGGTCATTCTTAGAGGCCAACCTATTCACGGTTGCTTTCAAGGTCTTGTATTCAGATGGCATCAATAACTGCGAGTTCTGCCAATAGCTATTGGAACCAATGATTAAAAAAGATCCTCCAGCAATAGCAGCTGCATATTTCAGCCAGGTTTTAACTGCTCTCATATTGATTAGAGTTTGAAGCCAGTTTTGTTCATTTTAGAGCGTCTTTCAAGAGTTGTTCCTAGAAATTCTGGCATAAATGCCTGAGCCGCATTAACGACTTGCACAGGGTCTATACACCCCCGTATACGCCTCTGCAAGGTAGCTATATGTATAAAGAATGCTTAGGAAAGGATCTCTTTTAGAGGCTCTTGAGACTGGTCCTTGGTGTCGTAGAGAGAAGAAACCTTGAATACTCCCTAACGAAACACGCACCACCTTCCTATCACTCCATGTCTGAGCATTGTGTGGATAGATTTTGAATATTGTGTGGATAGAAAAAATTGCAAAAACTCAGATCTGTTGCCGTCACTAGGTTTCTCAACAGAGGGTTCTTATTGGTAACAAAGATGTTTTCTTTCAGTTGAGATCTGTTGGATATTAGTAATAGAAACTTGAAGTGGACCTTTTCTTTTTTATATTAAACAGATATTGAGTAGATAGCTGATAATGAAAGATACAAGGGATCTTCTAGTTAATTATGTCCAAAACAAATTCAAAAGTGACCGAGAAATCGTTCTTGCTGCTTTGAACTTAAGAAATGACATGCTAATGCGTGTCGATGAGAAGTTCAGAAGTGATCGGGAAATAGTTCTAGCTGCTGTTAAGTCATTTGGTTTAGCTCTCAAATTTGCTGATGAAAGCCTTAAGGCTAATCGAGAAATTGTTCTTGCTGCTGTTAAGTCAGATGGGAAAGCGCTTATGTATGCAGCTGAAGAATTAAAAGCTGATAGAGGAATCGTCCTTGCTGCTGTGAAATCAGATGGTTATGCACTTGCGCTTAAGACTAATCAAGAAACATTTCAAAGTGACCGAGAAATCGTTCTTGCTGCTGTTAGCTCAAAAAATTGCTATTGCAATGACAATAGTCTAGGAACAGCACTTGGCTTTGCCGATAGAAAATTTAACTGCGACCGTGAAATAGTTCTTGCTGCTGTTAATCAAAGTGGTTATGCGCTTAAGAATTGGGCTGATGAAAAGTTTCAAACCGACACCGAAATTGTAGTTGCAGCTATTAAATACATTTCTCTTGATTCTATTTATGGTGGGCATGACGAAGTAGATAAGAAGTATTGGAGCAATCGTGAAATAGTCTTAGAGGCTGTCAAATCAGTCGAAGGTGTCCTTTTATATGCCGAAAAATTTCAAAGCGATCGAGAAATCGTAATGGCAGCAGTTAAGCATGATTGGTTTGCCTTAAGTTATGCCAATAAGAAATTTCAAGCCGACCGTGAAATAGTTCTTGCTGCTGTGAAATCAGATGGTAATGCGCTTGAGTTTGCCGATGAAAAGTTTTTTAGCGACCGTGAAATCGCCCTTACAGCTGTTAGTTCCGGAGATGGGGCTTTTGATTATATCGACGAAAAATTCAAAAGTGACCGAGAAATCATTCTTGCTGCTGTTAAACAAACTGATTATGCACTCCGAGATGCCTCTGACGAATTAAAAGCTGATCGGGAAGTCGTTCTTGCTGCTGTTAAGTCTTTTGGTTGTGCACTCGACTATGCATCTGACGAATTAAAAGCTGATCGGGAAATAGTTCTTGCTGCTGTTAAGTCATTTGGTTGGGCACTCGGCTATGCCTCTGACGAATTAAAAGCTGATCGGGAAATAGTTCTTGCTGCTGTTAAGCAAAGTGGTTATGCGCTTGAATATGCCTCAGATGAATTAAAAGCTGATCGGGAAATAGTTCTCAGAGCTGTTAAAGAAAATGGTGAGGCATTTAGATTCGCCTCGAGAGAGTTAAAAGCTGATCGGGAAGTTGTTCTTGCTACTGTGACTTCCGGAGTTGAGGAGACTTTGGATTCTGTTATCGGCGAATATTTAAAAAATGAACGAGAAATTGTTCTTGCTGCTACGAAATCAGATTGCAGAGCATTTCGTTATGCCTCTGAACAATTAAAGAGTGATCGTGAAATACTCCTTGCAGCCTTAAAGTCGTTTACTCCTTTTAAAGAAAGCTCAATTTTTTCAAACGAGGTTTATTCTGATTAGTAATCAAAACTAGATTTAAAACTTTCGCCAAAAGAAGTAGTTAGCCAAAAGTTACTTTCAGTACAACCTAAATACACTGTGCTTGAAAAAAATGGCAACTGGTCAGAGGATAATGCCAATATCTCTGGGCGTCTAAAGAGTCTTGGTCACCAAGTTAAATACAGTTCTTTTAGTAGTGGATTAGCTTTAATCCAATGGCATAAGGGAAATTGGCATGGTGCGGCTGACCCAAGAAGAGAAGGGACAGCAGTCAGCTTGCAGGCAGAGGAAAATCCTTAAGAAGCTAAAAAGGTAAAGATGAATCCAACTTCTAATTCCTATTACCTTCAAATTCTAATTAGATAGAGTAAAGAAAAGAGATGGAAGCAAAGAACTTTCTTTTCATTAAATATCAATTAATAAATTGGTTTGCGAACGTTAAATTCCAAGATGCTTCTAAATACTAGCAAGCAGTTAACTCAAAAGTTCAATTAAATCAACACCCCATATTCTTAAATAACTATCTATTCGTAAAAGGAGGCATTTTACTTATATAGGCAGCAAAGAGAACAACAAGTATAAAAGGCCATGTAAAAAAAAGAGTAGAGACAATGATTGCCGCAAATGGGATAGCTAAGATGGCTAAGATAAATAAGAGAAGTATTTTTTCAGGCAACCCCATTGGCTTATTCATTCTTTCATTAAGTTCTTCAAGCCTACGTTGATGTTCTATTTTCTTCTGTCTTTCTTTCTCAGTTTTTTTATGTTCATATTTTTTGAAAAATTCCAGCATTTCTGGATCATCCTGAGCAGCCATCTCTAAATCAATCATTTTCTTCTCTCTACTTTTGAATACCTGTTTATATGATTTAGATGAGTTACCTATTAATACTTTAACTTCCTGAACTTGTTCTTCTGATAAGATAAACCATTCAGATTGGGGCAATCTATATGAGTCATATTTTCTATGCAAGATCTTCTCTAATCTCCCAGGATCCTTAACAATTTTTTGACTAATTAATCTTGTTTTAGTTCCAATCTCGAGTTGCCTTGAACGGCGATCCCAATTTAAAGTTATTCCAATTTTATAAGACCTTCCTTTTAGATCACTTATTAGATATATTGTTCCATACTTTGCATTCTCAGGTCGTGAGGGCTTTGAATTATTCATTTATAAAAGCTCATCTAATAAGTATTTTATTAGTAATAGAAACCTGATTGAAATAGAATAAAGAAATGAGGGTGAGAATGTTAAACCATCCACACACCATCCACACATCACTATATCGCTGAGATCCCATGGCATCACAGGAACCTAACTACTGGCTAATGAAGTGCGAACCTTGAATGGTTAAAAAGGATTGCATGTATACAAAATTGAATCAGCAGAATTGAAAAAACTAATTGCAATTAATCCGTGATTTTTTCTTGCCACTTGGAATATCACCAACTTTCAATCTTCTGATTTTTCCATCGTCCCAAATCCAAAAAACAGGGTCGGCTGCTTTTGCTTTCTGCAAGTCAGTTCTATCTCTCAAGCTAACAGGCTTAAATTCCTTAGTTGGATCGAAATCGCTATCTCTAACTGCCTGATTCAATACAATACTGCCTTCCGGCCCTGAAACAGATCTGTGATAAGTACCAATAGGTATCTGGAGAGCACCCATTTTTTGATTGAGGTAAATTACATGATGAGGCTCTTCCCATTCGGGGTTAAGCAAGGTAAAGGTACGCTTCCCCGCTAAGACCAAATTGTGGTCAACCTGGTGATGATGCACATAATACTGCTCAATTTCATCCTCATTTGGAGGGGAAATTGCACACCCATGATGAATGACTACATCAGATCCATTAGAGCCCTTGACTCCTGCATCAAAGAAAGTGACTTGAGGTGTTTCCCTAAACACATTCATTGGAACAAAGTTTAGAGAAATCTCTTTTTTACTTTTCGATTGATTCCACTGAACGTTAATTCGTATTGAGTCATCTAGACTTCTCAAAACAGGACAGTCCTTCGTGGCATTTTTGAGAACCTTTAATTGATCAGGCTCTAAATCACTTGGCATCTCAATTTGTAGTAATAAAGATTCAATCTTGCGTGGACCATTAGTTGTCATCTTCTTTTTAATTTCAACTGTTATCTCACCTAATTCCCAACCTTTTTCTTTTGCTTTAATTCCCATCACTGTAAGGAAACAAGTCCCTACTGCTGTCGCCAATAAATCAGTAGGAGCAAAGTTTTCTCCTTTTCCTGCATGATCAACAGGTGCATCAGTTCTAAGTGTTTGCCCAGAATGAACATGCTGAGCTTCTGTATGCAAATTCCCTAAATAACGACAAAGAATTCTGTCTACACTTCGTAGAGCTTACAAGTAGATTTAGCAGGATGAAGTTTACATTCCTCTTCCCAAAATAAATCTTGCTTTTGTTGTGGTAATTCATAAGAGAAATCATGAATATAATCAAGATCTCTCAGTGGATTTGTAAAGACTGTAAAAGGAGTTCTAAGTTTCATAATCCTCCTATTCGGTTAATTCATTTCTAACACATTCTTGTAAATTACATATAGGGCTTTCACGAAAGTATTTAGACTGTACGGTCCTTACTAATCAAAGTGTTATTAACCGTCTTAAGTGATATTTACCGTACATATTTCTTCGGTTTATATCATTAGTGATTTCTAAAATTAGAGACAAAATAATACTATTCCCGCACGGAACATCATGTACACATCCTTATTTGACACAGTTCTCTTCGACTCATTCTTTTCTCCTATGAGGACTGTTTATGTTGTCTCTGATAGTCAACTAGAGGAGATAAAGCGTAAACAACGACAAGAGGAGCTCGACAATCTTGAAGCTTCCCGCAAAAGACTAGAGGAAAGTTATCAGTCACGTATCAAAATCATTGATGAACGTGAGCATGAACTTCAAGAAGAACTCAAAGCGCTAGCACCAGGAGAAAAAAAAACTAAGCTTGCTGCTGAGAAAACTGAAAAGTGCGCTGTTAAGGCTTAAGTCTTTTAATTAGCCACGAGTGATGGGGATCACTAAATAGGTATAAAGGGGCCTTGTCGGGCCCCTTTATATGTTCAATTTCGAATGAATAGCCTTTGAGAAAAACAAAAAGCGAACTACGTAAAGATATTTTTAGACATGAAGAAGGGGGACGTATTTCGATGTCCCCCTTTGAGTCCAGCTCTTATTTTAATACCAACGAGCTCGGACTCCTATTTCATTTCTAGCCAACTAAGAACAAAACCCAAAGAGTATAAACACCTTCTTTTGATCTTTGCTAGCTAATGAAAAATGAGCTTAAAGCTATGACAAGAAAATGAATTATTATTTTTTATTCTGCACTAACCAATAAACAAAGAGAAATGAACCCCAAATTGGTAACAAATAAAGTGCTGTAAAAAAACCCATGAAAATAACTGAAAGGGCAACAATAATCAGACTAAAAATCCCAGCTCTGGTTAGCCAATTTCTTATTCGATCAGGCCAGCTTGGCCAACTTTCCTGACTTGGAAAACATATTTTATTTGAAAAATGGTTTGTTCTTTCTAAACGAAAATCCTCAAAATAAGCATAATTGCTATTTAACTCAGGGTTAATTCCTCTTTTGAAGATCCAGACTCTCATATTAAGAATTCCCAAACTACATGTGTAAAACTACTATCAATACTCCAACAGAAGATGGCTCTGATATGGACGGATCTCCGACTAAAAAGAACTTCTGTGCTAAAAAAATAAGCTAAGAGCACTCAAATTCCAAGTTGATCAAATGAAAAAGATTAGGGCTATAGCTATAGCTTTCGGTTTTGGGCTGGGTTTCCCTACAACATCATTAGCTGAAGTGCCACAAAGAATTCATCAACGCTGCCTTGAGGCAAGGGATTATCTTGGTTGTGTCAAAGCCATGCGAATAAATCCAGAGCTGAAGAAAAAAGAATTTGTTGGAATTGGTATACGAATCTTTTTAGACCAAGAGACTGCAAACCTAACTGTTCATTCTTCTATAAAAGGATCACCCGCAGACAAATCTGGCATCAAACCAGGTGATGTGATTCTCTCTATCGATGGCAGGCCAACAAAAGGGATGGGTCTCAAGGAAGCCATCGAATTAATAAAGGGAAAAGAAGGGAGCAATATCAGAATCGTCTTTCAAAGAATAAATGACTCAGGCAAAAGAAATCAGATCAAACTGCGTCTTGAAAGAGAAAAGATCTTGATTCCTAATCAACCAGTCTCGTCACAACCAGAATTTAGACAATGGATATATAAAGGATTTCCAGATGATCTCTCACCATTTTTTCCTCAGATAGAATGCAACCCAACAGAAAAAAATGAAAATAGCCTTGGTTTACAAACCTAATTGGAAGGAATCCGCCTGAATAGCAACCTTGTTTCGCTAAAAAGGATTTCGCACAAGAGAAGAACCACCTGTATCTTTTGATTTCTTTGAGCAAAAGCCCATGGCAAACGTCCTGATTTGATTAAATTACAAACCTCGTTATCTAATCATTATCTAAGCCTTGGAATAAATGGGATGTTTCTTACAGAAAAAATTACAAAAATGTCTGAACTGATTTAACGATAAATACAGGACGCATACATCCCCCATATTCCCCTCTAGAAAGTAGACATCGAGGTTAATGATTAATTTGCAAGACTTCTTTTCAGCAAGCTTTCAATCAAGTCTTCAGGTGCAGGGAAAAGCATTGAATACTCGTGTAAGAAAAGCGAACCACCTTTCTATGACTAGATAGTTATTCAAAGTTGGAATCGATTCACAAAAAAGTTGGAATGAGTTGCAGCCTCAATTCTTTAAATCGACTGGTAATACTGGCTTTCTTATTTAGCACTACTCAATTGAGAATGGTTGATTTTTTATTTTGATGTGATCTGTAGCTTCCAGTAATTCTTATTCCTTTCAAATCCTAATTAGATAGAGTAAAGAAAAGAGATGGAAGAATGAGGTTTCATTCCAACTCCATTCCAACCATCGAGTATCGCTAAGATTACAGACTATGACTGAACCAAACTACTGGATCATGAAAAGTGAACCAGACGCCTATAGCATTGATGACCTGAAAGAGGAAAAAGAAACACTTTGGGATGGAATTAGAAACTATCAAGCAAGGAACTTCATGAGATCAATGAATGTAGGAGATATTGCCTTCTTTTATCACTCAAATTGCAAACCCCCTGGGATAGTTGGACTCATGCAAGTAATAGAAACCAAATTAACTGACCCCACACAATTTGATAATCAATCAAAATACTTTGATCAAAAGTCATCATTAGAAAATCCAAGATGGGACTGTGCAAAACTAAAGTATCTAGGTGAGTTTGGTGAAAAGTTAAGCTTAAAAGAAATGTCAGATAATTTTACAGCTGAAGAATTACTTCTTCTTAGAAAAGGAAATAGACTTTCTATAATTCCGGTAAAGGAAAATATCGCTAAAAGACTTTATAATCTACTCGGTTCTGTTAAGTAACTCAGCCTGTTATTTGGAACTAACTATTGACAGAAGTATTAGAAAACATATTTTCAATAAAAAGGCGAGTTATTGGCCTTGAGTTAACACCATTCTGAACAAGAAAGCCTGCTAATGCTGCTTGTACTAATCGATACTGATCCCAATTTGGATGCATTTCGATATATCTTTTCATAGCCATCTCCAAATTCAAAGGTATTTCAGCTTGAAAGCTAACTATGCTCTCTTCAGCTTGAGTAGACGTGTTTTCAATAGGTAATCTGGACAAATCACTCATTCCACTTAATTGCATTTGATTTTGGGTTCTAATGCAACTAGTTCCCCACATTTACCTGGAAACGTCAAGGCAAGCTTCATGCCAAGGTCTCAACCTCTCTCAAGGCAAGACTCATTGCGGCAACGAGCCTCCTGCCCCCAGGCCAAAGCATTGTTTTATAGCTGGTTTCTCTCAAAAGTCAACAAAGGAGTTATATAATTCTCTTTTCCACAGTATTTAGGCTTGTCAGCAAAGCTTGCAGAAGAGTCTGTGGAAAACTTGTGAAATAACTATTTCATTAAAGCTCTCTAGATCAGTAAAAATTAAGGCCCATCCACGCAAAGTCTTAACCGGAATCCCACATTTTTCTCAAACCAGCAGTAATCATTTGAGCAATTGGTATAGGCCAATACATTTCCACAGAACGGCTTTGATAGCCATCTGAATCATCACCTTCCAGAATTAATTTAAGACTCCAGCTATTTTTATTTCCTTCAATGCAAGCCCAACATGGAGTTCGTTCTAATTCAAGAGAAATAGATTCCTCTGGCATCAATTGATTTTTTAAGCTTTGATGCTGGTCTATTAGCTCATTAATAATTTGAACAAGAATTTTCCATTCCCTTTCAGAAACCTCAAAAGCCCAATTTTCCCCACCAATTAAAAAAGGATAATTTTTTTTTGAAGGATCCCAAGCCAATCTCCAGCCAGGGCCTTCATGCTCAATCATCCTGGAAGAAGATCTGGTTGATCTTGCTCATCACTTAATTCGATAATTGCCCTTTGGACTGGCTTTACAGAAGACTCTTCTAAAAGTCCATCGAAATCATCGAAACGGCGTTGCTTTGCTCTAAATGCTATGCGAACAGTCGTTAAATACCTATTGCTTGACTGGCGAATCAAACTCTCACCACGCTTAGCAAGATCTTTGGAATCAAGTGCGGATCTAATCACAAATCCTTTTAATACTAAATTCAGTTTAAAGGAGAAAGTGTCTTCTTATTAGAAAATGAGTATTCAATGGCATTGAAATTAATTCATTTGTCTGAAAAGTCGATGAGGTCTCTTAACTAATGGGAACACTTGCGATAGATCTTGGGAGTACAACAACCGTGGTTGCATTCCAAGGAGAGAGAGATAAATCAGTCCAGCTGCTAGACCTTAAACCTATAAGTCGCATTCCTGGAGAAGTTCCAAGTCTTATATGGAAGCCTGAGAATCCCCAAGAAGAAGCCTTATTTGGATATCAAGTTGAAAGATTAACTCTATTAGATAGAAATAACCCAGGTTTTATTAGTGATTTCAAACGCTGGATTGGAGCGCCTCTTAATGATTCAATTTCATGGAATTACAATTTATTGCCAGAAGAGGCTGGAGAGCTTCTTATCAAAGAGATCTGGAAACAACTACCTGCTCACATTGAGATTAAAAGACTTGTAGTCACTGCACCAGTAGAAACTTATAAAGCATATAGAAAATGGCTCCATAAAATTTGTTTTGAATTAGATGTCAAAGAGATTGCGCTAGTAGATGAGCCCACAGCAGCAGCAATAGGAGCTGGGCAAAAAGGAGGGTCAAAATTATTAGTTATAGATATTGGAGGAAGCACAACAGATATCTCAATGGTTCTTCTAGAGGGTGGCGAAGGTCAGGCAGATCCAATCGCACAATTAATTCGTTTTAATGGGGAAGACCTAGAAGGCAAAAGCAAACAAGTTCTTCGTTGTGCAAAAGTTCTTGGGAAAGCTGGTCTTAGATTAGGAGGAAGAGATTTAGATAAATGGATATCTCATTATTTATTCCCAGATTCCGACAACTCTGAATTAATTCTTGATGCCGCAGAGAAATTAAAGTGCAAACTAAGCAACATCAATTTGTCGGAAACAAAAAAACTTACTGAGCTTGCTTTACTGAATCCACAAGGCGAAGCAAAAAAATTAAGTCTCAATAGACTAGAACTAGAGGAACTACTCCAGAAGAATGGTCTGATAAAAAGTTTGTCAAAGCTTTTAGATAAAACACTTGCTCAAGGGAGTGCGAATGGTTGTGAGCTTGAAGATCTTTCAGGGGTAGTTCTTGTAGGAGGTGGCTCAAGAATCCCAATAATTAAAAAATGGCTTCAACAAGCCATCGAGCCTGCCAAATTAATTACTCCTCCTCCTATTGAAGCGGTTGCAATTGGTGCTTTAAGTCTTACGCCTGGTGTGAGAATCAAAGATGTGCTTCATAAAGGTGTCTCATTAAGATGCTGGGATCAAAAAACCAATCAGCATATTTGGCATCCTCTTTTCTTACCAGGTCAACCATGGCCAACCGATAAACCCCTAGAGATTATTCTTGCAGCAAGTAAAGGCAATCAAAAAGAAATGGATTTGAAAATTGCAGACTATGAAATCGATGGAACTCATGAAGTTGTATATATCAATGGAATACCCATGATTAGAGATGAACCTTCTCTGCCCAAATTAACCCCATGGGAAGGAACTCCTTTATTAATTCCATTAAACCCTCCTGGAGAAGAGGGTGAAGATTGCTTAACACTACGCTTTTCAATTGATGATCATTGCGACCTAATAGTTGAAGGAAATGATATTCGAAATGAAAAAGAAATCATTCATAAGAATCTCGGTACTTTGAGATAACTCTTAAGTGTCTTATTAAGTGGTCTTAGTAAGGAAGACTCCTTCTACACCATCAACCTCCATAAGCTTTACATCAATAGTTTCTGACCTACGAGTTGGTACTTCCCTCCCACAAAAATCAGGCTGAATAGGAAGCTCTCTATGTCCTCTGTCAACCATCACCAATAACATAACCTTTTTACTTCTTCCCCAGGCCTGCAGAGCCTCAAGAGCAGCCCTAACTGTTCTTCCAGTAAAAATGACATCGTCAACCAACACCACTTGGCGACCTTCCAAACTTGAAGGGATTTCAGTGGAATGAACCATCCTTGTTCCTACACGAACCAAATCATCTCGATGAAAAGTAGGGTCTATTACTCCTTGATCAACTGCGTGACCAGTTTTTTCTTCCAATTTTTTCCCAAGAACTTTTGCTAATTGCTCTCCCCTAGTAGGAATTCCTAAAAGCAAAATTTCTTGTGTGTCTGAAACATTTTCAATAATTTGCGAAGCCAATCTGGCCAGGGTGCGACCTAGTTCTTCTTTCGAAAGTATTTCCACCTTCTCTTGACTAGATTGATCTTTCATTGAGATTAACTTGGTAGCAAAGTTTTATGGTCAAATACCTAAAAATTGATTTTAATTGAATTCGCAAAAGCTGACGGAAGTTAATACAAATGAAGCCTCTTACCAACAAACTAGTAATTTAATTATTAAGTTCATATAAATAGGCATTCAATCCGCCAAATGCCGCAGATCCCTTCATCATCCAATATAAAAAAGCCAGGTGGAGTTGCGCCTGTTGTACTCGCAATACTTGATGGATGGGGACATAGTGAGAAGTTTGAGGACAATGCTATTAAGAATGCCGATACCCCAATTATGGATGCGCTTTGGCAGGCATACCCTCATACGCTGATTGAAGCTAGTGGTGCTGATGTGGGGTTGCCAGATAGACAAATGGGCAATTCGGAAGTGGGACATCTAACAATTGGTGCAGGTCGAATCATCCAACAAGAGCTGGTAAGAATTACTAATACAGTTCGCTCTAACAAACTTTTTGAAATCGATGCTCTAAAAGATCTTGCTGAGTTGCTAAAAGCCAACAAGAAAACCTTGCATATTATTGGGCTGTGTTCTGATGGAGGAGTTCATAGTCACATCAATCACCTTTGCGGTCTATTGGATTGGTCTTCAAATCAAGGAATACAAAAAGTAGCTGTTCATGCTTTTACTGATGGAAGAGACACACCAGCGCAAAGTGCCAAGAAATACTTAGAAATTATCACTGAGAAGCTGAATTCATCAGACATTGGAGAACTAACAAGTTTATGTGGTCGCTACTGGGCAATGGATAGAGATAATCGCTGGGAAAGAACCTCAAAGGCATATGAATTATTAACCAACCCAAATTTTCCAATTTGCGATTCCTCTCCTGAGGAACTAATCGCCAACAGCTATCAAGAAGGGGTTACAGATGAATTCCTTGAGCCAGTTCGATTCAAACGCTCGTACATCGAAAATGGGGATGGAGTAATAATGTTCAATTTTCGACCTGATCGAGCAAGGCAATTGATTAAGGCAATTAGCTTGCCTGACTTCGATCAATTCGCTAGGGAATATACTCCCAAACCAAATGTATTAACCTTTACTCAATATGAAGCCAACCTGCCAGTCTCAGTAGCCTTTCCTCCTGAATCTCTTGAAGATCTTCTTGGAGAAGTAATTTCCAAACATGGACTTCTACAATATAGAACTGCTGAAACCGAAAAATATCCTCATGTCACTTACTTCCTAAATGGTGGGATTGAAAAACCATTACCAGGTGAACATCGTCATCTAGTTCCATCGCCACGTGTCGCGACATATGACATGACTCCAGCCATGTCAGCTGACATACTCACTGAAAGTTGTTTAAAAGCTATAGAAAGTGGGCTCTATTCACTAATAGTAATTAATTATGCTAATCCAGACATGGTTGGTCATACAGGTGTAATGGAAGCAGCTAAAGAAGCGATCAATAAAGTTGACACTTGCATTGGGCGAATTCTTGATTCAACAGGAAAAATGAGTGGAACTTTGCTAATAACAGCCGATCATGGAAATGCTGAAGTCATGAAAGGGGCTGACGGCCAACCTTGGACAGCTCATACGACAAATCCAGTCCCTGTAATTATTATTGAAGGCGAGAAGCGAAAGCTATCTGGAGAAGGGAATTCAATTCAATTACGTCAAGGGGGAGGTTTGGCAGACATAGCTCCTACAGTGCTTCAATTACTTTCGTTACCGAAACCAAAAGTAATGACTGGGTCGTCATTAATTGAGAATATAGAAACTCCTACAATTCCTTCTAGGGTTACTCAAACTGCTTAAGGAAATTTATTTATGCTTATTTCTGCAATAACTTGGATATGGGTAAGTAGTGGCCTACTTCTTATATTTCTAGTACTTCTACATAGTCCCAAAGGAGATGGTATGGGAGGTCTTGCTGCGAGTGGTAGCTCAATGTTCTCTAGTGCAAGTAGTGCAGAGTCAACTTTAAATAAAGCCACCTGGACGTGCCTAGCCATTTTCCTAGGACTTGCAATTATCCTTAGCGCAGGATGGTTAAAGTAGGATTAATGTTCTAACAGTAGTCTTTTCAAGTAAAATCTAAAGATATATGAAAGTAATTAAAAAGGCCGCTCCTTTAATATTTTTACTTTCATTAAGCTCAAATCATGGACATAGCACTTTAAAGAAGTGTGACGTTATATATGGAGAAAGGATAGGCGAAAAAGCCCTAGAGGAGAAGCATTTTAAGGAAAGACTAACTCCAGATACAAAAAATAAATATGGACTGGAATGTTACCAAATAGGAGTTGAGCATGATGACAAAAAAGCTCCATTACCTAGCAAGCCCATCTATGCTTGTTGCCAAAAAATCTAAATTGTTAATCTTCAAATTAAACTAAACTTGCATAAAAAAAAGAGGGCCTATGCCCTCTTTTTTTTATGCAAGTTTAGAAACTTATTGACTATTAATTAATAATCGAAGTCTCCTCCCATTCCGGCACCAGCGGAAGCAGCATCTTTCTTCTCAGGCAAATCAGCAACTATACATTCAGTGGTAAGAACCATACCTGCAATTGAGGCAGCATTCTGTAAACCTGAACGAGTAACTTTTGCTGGATCAACAATTCCTGCATTAAGCATGTCCACATATTCTCCAGAAGCAGCGTTGTAACCATCATTAACAGGCTTATTTTTTACATGCTCTGCGATTACCGCTCCATTTGCACCAGCATTTTCAGCAATGCGCATTAATGGTGCTGTTAAGGCAGCTTCAACAATATTTGCTCCTATAAGCTCTTCTCCAGAAAGATTATTACTAGCCCAAGATTGAAGTTCAGGAGAAAGATGAGCGAGTGTTGTTCCACCTCCAGGGACTATGCCCTCTTCAACTGCTGCTTTAGTTGCATTAATTGCATCTTCTAAACGAAGTTTCTTATCTTTCATTTCAGTCTCAGTAGCTGCACCGACTTTGACTACAGCAACTCCACCAGCAAGTTTTGCAAGACGTTCCTGTAATTTTTCCTTGTCATAAGTTGAATCGGTCTCATCCATTTGCTTCTTTATTTGCTCGCATCTTGCTTTGACTGCAACCTCATTACCTTCAGCAACAATGGTTGTCGTATCTTTGTTGATGGTTACTCTTCTAGAAGTGCCAAGCATTTCCAATGTGGCATTCTCTAGCTTCAGGCCAGCATCTTCAGTAATCAGCTGTCCATTAGTCAATACAGCCATATCTTCAAGCATTGCCTTTCTACGATCACCAAAACCAGGAGCCTTTACAGCTGCAACATTGAGGACACCACGTAAACGATTAACAACCAATGTTGCAAGAGCCTCCTTCTCAATATCCTCAGCGACAATTAATAATGGTTTGCCAGTTTTGGCAATTTGCTCAAGAACTGGAACAAGATCCTGAACTAAACCAATCTTTTTATCTGTGAGAAGGATATAAGGCTCGTCCAAAACCGCCTCCATTCTCTCAGTGTCAGTAGCGAAATAAGGAGATATATATCCCTTGTCAAAACGCATTCCTTCAGTGACTTCAAGTTCTGTCGTCATAGACTTTCCTTCTTCAAGAGAAATCACTCCTTCCTTGCCAACCTTATCCATAGCACTGGCAATCATCTGACCAACTTCCTCATCATTCCCTGCAGCAATTGTCCCGCATTGAGCAATGGCATTACTGTCACTAATCGGCTTAGCCTGTTCTTGAATCTTTTTAACAAGAAAATCAGTGGCTTTATCAATACCTTTCTTCAAAGTGATCGCATTGGCACCAGCAGCAACATTGCGCAATCCGGCTTTTACCATTGCATGAGCAAGAACAGTCGCTGTTGTAGTGCCATCACCAGCAGCATCATTAGTTTTTGAAGCTGCCTGGCGTATAAGGGCTACACCAGTATTTTCTATGTGATCCTCTAATTCGATCTCTTTAGCAATGGTTACACCATCATTAATGATCTGAGGAGCCCCAAATTTCTTTTCTAGGACTACATTGCGTCCCTTAGGACCAAGAGTAACGGCCACTGATTCGGCCAAGATGTCAATACCACGCTCGAGTGCTCGGCGGGCTTGCTCGTTGTAAATAATTCGCTTAGCCATGGGCTGCGTTTGTCTTAAAAAAGAATGAGGTGAAAATTGAGTGGTTTAGCTAAAAAAAGCCAAAATTTTAGTTGACTACGGCAAGGATGTCCTTCTCAGACAGCAGCACATACTCGTCACTACCGAGTTTGATATCGGTACCTGCATACTTGCTGTAAAGAACTTTGTCCCCAACTCCAACTTCTGGAGCTTGACGAGAACCATCTTCATTACGCTTGCCTGGACCAACTTGGGCTACTTCCCCAACTTGTGGTTTTTCTTTTGCGGTATCAGGAAGCAAAATCCCGCCAGCAGTCTTCTCTTCTGATTCAGAGACTTTTACAAAAACACGATCTCCAAGTGGCTTAACAGTGGAGACGCTGAGAGATACAGCGGCCATGAAATAATTCAGGATCTAAGAACAGAGCGCATAGCGCTTGATATCGGAACGAGTATTTCTCGAAACCGTATGGTCAACAACATATTCACCGAAGTGTCCCGAAGACTACTACTGTTCTGTGCGGTTGACCGAACCGCACTACATAGTCTCCCTGCGAGGTGGTAGTCTTGCGCCGCTTAGGAAGATTTGCCTAAGACAAATCTTTTCTCAGATTTTCTTTAATTGTTATGGCCCCTGCAGCAACTGCCTCAACCGGTACAAAGGGAATTGTCCGTCAAGTTATTGGACCAGTTTTAGATGTTGAATTTCCCGCTGGGAAGCTGCCCAAAATCTTGAATGCACTTCGAATAGAAGGCAAAAATCCAGCAGGTCAAGACATTGGACTAACAGCAGAGGTCCAACAATTGTTAGGAGATCACCGTGTTCGTGCTGTTGCTATGAGCGGGACAGATGGTCTCGTAAGAGGCATGGAGGCTGTTGATACTGGAGCCCCAATATCTGTTCCTGTTGGAGAAGCGACTCTAGGAAGAATTTTTAATGTTTTAGGCGAACCTGTTGATGAGCAAGGACCTATTAAAAGTTCAACGACTTCACCAATCCATAGATCAGCTCCAAAATTAACTGATCTCGAAACAAAGCCAAAAGTATTTGAAACAGGGATCAAAGTTATTGATCTACTCGCTCCATATAGGCAAGGCGGCAAAGTAGGTCTTTTTGGTGGAGCTGGTGTTGGTAAAACTGTTTTAATTCAAGAATTAATTAACAATATCGCCAAAGAGCATGGGGGTGTTTCAGTTTTTGGGGGTGTTGGAGAGCGTACACGCGAGGGAAATGATTTATATGAAGAATTTAAAGAATCTGGAGTTATAAATGCCGACAATCTAACTGAGTCAAAGGTAGCCCTTTGTTTCGGCCAAATGAATGAGCCACCAGGCGCAAGAATGAGAGTTGGCCTTTCAGCTTTAACGATGGCTGAACACTTTAGAGATGTTAATAAGCAAGATGTTCTGTTATTCATTGATAATATTTTCCGCTTTGTGCAGGCTGGTTCAGAAGTATCTGCTCTCTTAGGCAGAATGCCGTCTGCTGTGGGTTATCAACCAACATTGGGAACAGACGTTGGTGAACTTCAAGAGCGAATAACTTCAACACTTGAAGGATCAATAACTTCTATTCAGGCAGTTTATGTTCCTGCAGATGACTTAACAGACCCAGCTCCAGCAACAACTTTTGCACACCTTGATGCAACAACGGTTCTTGCAAGAGCTTTAGCGGCAAAAGGTATATATCCTGCTGTTGATCCACTCGATTCAACAAGTACCATGCTCCAGCCAGCAGTTGTTGGCGACGAGCATTACCGTACTGCAAGAGCCGTACAATCAACCCTACAAAGATATAAAGAACTTCAGGACATCATTGCAATTCTTGGATTAGATGAGCTCTCTGAAGAAGATAGAAAAACTTTTGATAGAGCTAGAAAAATAGAAAAGTTTTTATCTCAGCCATTCTTTGTTGCAGAGATCTTTACAGGCATGTCAGGTAAATACGTGAAGCTAGAAGAAACAATTGCAGGTTTTAACATGATTCTATCTGGAGAACTTGATAATCTTCCTGAGCAAGCTTTTTATCTAGTAGGAAATATCGAGGAAGTAAAAGCAAAAGCTCAAAAAATCAACTCAGAAAATAAAGGATAATCCAGGCAAGCAAAGCTTAAATGCAAAATATAACCCCAAACAAATTCATCGAAACTTGCAAACCCAACCAAACCGCCTCAACAAATGTCTCTAACACTTCGAGTGCTTGCTCCAGATAAAAACGTTTTTGATGGCATAGCTGAAGAAGTTATTCTTCCAAGCACAACAGGACTTTTGGGAATTTTGCCAGGGCATATCTCAATGGTCACTGCTATTGATACCGGAGTTCTAAGGGTACGAACAAATGGGAATTGGGACTCAATTGCTCTAATGGGTGGTTTCGCAGAAGTTGAGTCTGATGAAGTTACTGTTCTAGTTAATGCTGCCGAGCTCGCTAGTGAGATCAATGCCTCTGATGCCGAAAGCGAATTCGAACAGGCCAAAACTGAATTTGGTCAATTAGAAGGTCAAGAAAATTCGACTCAAAAAATCAAAGCAAAAGAAATGCTTAACAGAGCCAGAGCAAGGGTTCAAGCAACAAAGTCTGCCTAAAAAAATATAAACTTAAATTCAATTAAGACTTAAGCAGTCCCACAAAAAGTCACCTCAGGGAATTTCAACTTTGCCTCTTCAAGGCTTTTACCTTTTCCTTCTTCCTGCCAATAATTAATCACTTCAGTTGCTTTATTTAAGATTTCTACTCTTTCATGGTCAGTAATCCAGCCTTTATCTTCTAAATCTGTCTTAAGAGTTTCCCATGCATCTTCCCTAGGCCAAAAGAAGTAAGCCGTAAGAGGGCTGGGGCCACCTCCAACAATTTGATCTACTGCTAATGCAACATTATCTGGCAACCAGAGAATCTTTAGCAAAAACCTTCCTTCATCTGCTTTAGGGGTCCTCCCAGAAGGAACTCCATCAGCATCAAAAGTTGCAGATGCCAAAGCCTCTGCAGCTCCAAGCATCCCTGAACGAGATGCTTTAGCTTCATCACTTGCTGCAGAAGTGGTCTGATCTTCTTGATCAGCAGTCATTCCATCGGAAACCGTCATTACTTAAGTTTTATTCGTCTAACAATCAACTAACCTAACAGTCTTAGATCCTAAAGAGTTACTTGGAATTAAGAGGACTCGTTTTATTTGATATTGATGGAGTGATCCGTGATGTATCAGAAAGCTACCATCTTGCATTGCAGAAAACGGTAAATCAATACTGTGACTGGCAACCTTCTAATCGAGATATTGATTCTTTAAAGGCAGAAGGTTGTTGGAATAATGATTGGGATGCAAGTCTTGAACTTATAAAACGACATATTGAATCCAACAAACTCTCCATAGCATTGCCACAAAAAGAAAATCTTATAAAAAGTTTCAGTGATTTTTATTTTGGAGGGGACCCTAATGGCGACCCTCTTCAATGGGGAGGCCTGATCAAAAATGAGCCTCTATTAGTAGATCAAACTCTCTTTCAAAAATTAACCGACCAAAAAATAGGCTGGGGCTTTGTAAGCGGAGCAGAGCCTCCTTCAGCAAAATTTATTTTAGAGTGTCGCCTAGCACTAAAGAATCCACCCTTACTTGCAATGGGTGATGTACCTGATAAGCCTGATCCAACTGGCTTAATTAAGCTTTCTAGAAAACTTTTATCAAAAGATCTTGGCCCAAACACAGTTCCAATTGGATATATCGGAGATACTGTCGCAGACGTCTTAACTATTCAAAGAGCACGAGAAGAAATTCCAACTCAAAAGTTTTTAAGTTTTGCTGTTGTACCTCCTCATTTGCATAAGCCAGAGAATTCTTCTTTCAAAATGATTTATGAAAGGCAATTAAAAGAAGCTGGAGCAGATATTCTTCTTCAATCAACTAAAGACATCCTTAACTACTTATTCATAGACGAATAAATTAAACCAATTAAAAGCTTTATTATCTTTCCATTGCTTCTATAGACTTCAAAGCATTAGAGCTCAAAACTTCTGGTTCAAATTCAGTTACCAATACATCATCTTCAATTCGTATACCTATTCCCTTCCATCTTTCATGAATAGAAGGTTGCCCTTCAGGGATAGGCAGTCGATCACTTATATAGAGGCCTGGCTCCACTGTTAAGACCATCCCAGGTTCTAACGCGACCTGATAATCACCAAGTCGATATGAACCTACATCATGCACATCCAAACCAAGCCAATGGCCTGTCCTATGCATATAAAGGTGCCTGTAAGCACCTTGCTCAATTAGAGAATCAACCTTTCCTTTAAGTAGTCCAAGGGTAATCAAGCCTTCAATCAAAACCCTTACAGCAGTAAGATGTACTTCCTCAGTATTATTCCCAGAGACTACCGATTCAATAGCAGCTTTCTGAGCAATTAAAACAATCTCATATAGAGCTCTTTGTTCACTTGTAAACTTTCCACCAATTGGAAAAGTTCTAGTAATATCACCATTGTAATAATCAACCAAAGAACATCCAGCATCTATAAGTAACAACTTTCCATCACTAAGAGGAGCACAATTAGCAGTGTAATGAAGTATGCAGGCATTATCTCCACTAGCCACTATTGATCCATAAGCAGGTCCTCTAGCTCCTTTTTCTAAAAAGAATTTTTCAATTTCAGCTTGGATTGCTCTTTCATTCATTCCAGGCTGTGTAACATTTCTCGCTAATTCATGCGCTCCTGCAGAAATATAAGCAGCCTCACGTAATCGATCTACTTCCCAAGAGTCTTTACGAAGTCTTAGTTTGTGCAGTAACGAACAAGGAGGTTTTAATGACAATGGAGCATATCCACTTCGAGAAGATTTATTTATTTGTTCAGACCAAACTTTAAGAACTATTGGTTCTATTTTTTCGTATTTACCAATGCGAAAAGCTAGCCCTTCTGCACCAACAATATATTCCTCAAGAAGATTAGGTAATTGCTGTAAAGGGTGGGCTATATCGGCATGAAAATGATTTACAGCCCCTTCTACTCCCCAACGAAAACCATTCCAAATTTCAATTGATGAGTCTTTAGGTAAAACAAACAACACATACCTTTCTCCATGCGGTCGATGAGGCAAGAACAAAGCCACTGCATCAGGCTCATCAAAACCAGTTAAATACCAAAAATCACTGTCCTGCCTAAATGGATATTCACAATCAGCATGATGAATAACACTAGAAGCAGCTGGAATAATTGCTGCATGACCCCCTAATTGGTCAAGAAAGCGAGTTCTCCGCTCTTGGAAAATAATCTGGTTACTCACAAGAAAGTCTTCATTATTAGTTATCTAGGATGGCAGGACATCGAACTTAGTGGAAAAATAAAGTTCATAAGACTCTTCATCATCACTGAAGATCCCCAAGGTATGAGTCCTGACCTCCTATTCCTAGCAATTCTTGTTGTAGTTGTAATAATTGGCTCTGCGTTGTGCTCTGGAGTAGAAGCTGCATTCCTAGCAGTTAATCCATTACGAGTACATGAACTTGCCGCTAAGAAAAGACCAGTGAATGGAGCGAGAAGGTTAGAAAAACTCAGACATCGCCTAGGAAGGACGCTAACAGTACTAACAATTACAAATAATGGCTTCAACATCTTTGGGAGTTTAATGCTCGGCAGTTATGCAACGTTTGTTTTTAAAAGTGGGATGGTACTACCTTTGTTCTCAATAGGTTTAACCATCTTGGTATTGCTATTAGGAGAAATAGTCCCAAAATCAATTGGGACGAGGTTTTCCTTGAAAGTTTCACTTGCAAGTGCGCCTATTCTTACTTTACTGAGCCTCATAATGAGACCTGTAATCATTCCACTAGAGCGATTGCTGCCTGTAATTACTACAGAAAATGAAATAAGCACGGATGAAGAGGAAATTACGCAAATGGCCAGACTTGGTTCGCAAAAAGGGTATATAGAAGCCGATGAAGCCGCAATGATTTCTAAAGTCTTTCAATTAAATGATTTAACAGCAAGAGACCTTATGACTCCAAGAGTGGCAGCACCAACCCTTGATGGCTCCATAAGCTTAGAAGAGGTGAGGCCAAACTTAATCACTAATCACTCTCAATGGTGGGTAGTTCTAGGCAAAGAAGTAGATAAAGTAATAGGAGTAGTTAATCGAGAACAGCTTCTTACTGCATTACTACAAGGACAAAATCAACTTACTCCAAAAGATCTCGCAGAAAAAGTAGAGTTTGTCCCAGAAATGATTCGAGTAGATAGATTGCTGAATAATTTTACTGAAGATAAGAATGGCGTCAGAGTTGTCGTAGATGAGTTCGGAGGTTTTGTTGGTTTAATTGGAGCAGAAGCAGTCTTAGCTGTTTTGGCAGGTTGGTGGAGGAAATCCAAGATATGAGTTACATGCAATCAACTCCTCAATTATGTAGATCACTACTTAGCCAATGGCGCAATCAATTAGAACTAACCAAGCTTGAAAAAGCGCAAATGGCAGGTGAACTAAAAGCCTTAGACAAACAACTTGAACGCCTATCACAGAAGTATTTACGGATCACAGTATTTGGCAGAGTAGGCGTTGGCAAATCAAGTCTTCTAAATGCATTACTCGGTAAAAAACTATTCCCTACAGATGTTGCTCACGGCTGTACCCGAAAAACGAAAAGTGTTGTGTGGTCTCATGAAATTGGCAACCTAACTCAAGTAGAGCTAGTAGACACCCCAGGTATTGATGAAATTGCTGCAAAAGGCAGAGCTCGTCTAGCTTCTCGTATCGCTTTAAATTGTGACTTGGTGCTCTTCGTCCTAGATAGTGATGTCAATGTTATTGAATTAGAAGCCATAGAAAATCTTCTTCACAGTGGGAAACCGCTTTTATTAGTGCTTAACCGATGTGACCAATGGAGATCGCATGAAATTAAAAATGTTCTTAAAAGTATTCGGCATCGACTACCTCCTACAGCCAAAGATCTCATAATTGAAGCAGTCTCCGCAGCGCCACGTAAAGCTCAAATTCAAGCTAATGGTCGCATTCGTAGCAAGGAGTGTGTTCCAATAATCGGTTCTCTCCAAAATACATTGATAAAACTATTAAAAGAGCAAGGTAATCTGCTACTAGCCTTGAATGCACTTAGACAAGCTGACAATTTCTACCATTCTTTAAAGACTGGAAGGCTAGAAAGAAGGAAAACAGCAGCACAAACCTTAATTGGTAAATTTGCGACTATTAAGGCCTCAGGAGTTGCCGTAAACCCTTTATTAATATTTGATCTCGCGACTGGTTTTGCCTTAGACACAGCGTTAATTATTCAGCTGAGCAAATTATATGGACTGCAATTAAAAGGTCCTTCAGCTAGAAAGCTAATACAACATTTATCATTACATAACAGCTTTCTAGGTGGTGTTCAGATAGGTATTCACATTTTTCTTGGAGCAATACGTCATATCCTCATACTGGGAGCACCATTTACAGGAGGCTTAAGTCTTGCTTCTACTGCTCCAGTTGCCTTGGCCCAAGCTGCTCTAGCAGTTCACACAACGAAACTCACAGGCCGATTGGCGGCCAAAGAGTTTCTTCGAGGAAGTCAATCACAACAGGTCCAGCCAAGTTCCATTTTAAGATGGGTTATAAGAAAAGATCCCGAAGTTAAAAATTGGCTAAGTAACTGGCCACTAATGACTAAAAATGAACTATTTGCGATGAAAAGTCTGCTCCCGTGAACGTGATAGTAAGTCCAATAGCATTACTAGGCACAAGTGCTGATCCCCCAACTTATGGTCATCAAGCTCTTTTAAAAGGATTAAGCAATCTTTTTCCTAAAGTAGTTACATGGGCAAGTGATAACCCAATGAAAAACCATTGTGCATCTCTTACCCAACGACATGAACTCCTCAAAACTCTAGTCAAAGATCTCGCTATACCTCATCTAGAAATCAAACAAGAGTTAAGTCACAGCCAAACAATCAAATCCATAGACATAGCTATCCAATGCTGGCCTGGGTCTGAGTTAGTATTAATTATCGGTAGTGACCTTACAGAGCAAGTTCCCAACTGGGTGCAATCGAAAGATTTGCTATCAAAAGCCCGCCTAGGTATTGCTCCTCGTGAAGGATGGCCGGTTACCAAAAGAGGTCTAAAAGTCTTAAAGAGTATTGGCGCAAAAGTTGATGTATTACCTTTAACACTTCCAGCAACTTCTAGTTCGAGAGTAAGAACTAAGCCTGAGCCCTCTCAAATCCCTAAATCTATCTTGCCACTACTTAAAGAGGCAAACTTATATGGTCTTTCAATAAACGGTCAATAGAATGAGACTTGCCTTAGGACAAATCAACTCTTTGGTAGGTGATTTAAAAGGGAATAGTCACAAAATCCTTACAGTCTGCAAAGAAGTCGCACAAAAAGAAGTGGACCTTTTAATTACTCCCGAGCTTTCACTCTGGGGATATCCACCTCGAGATCTTCTATTAGACCCTGCCCTTGTCTATTACCAATGGACAATTCTTAATAAGATGGTTGGTTCAATCGAAAAGGATTGTCCTAATTTATCAGTATTAGTTGGAGTTGCTGAGCCGACACCAGACTGTCAAATTCCAAAGTTGTTTAATGCCATTGCTCTTGTCCAAAGAAAAGGATGGAGAATAATAGCAAGAAAGCAACTACTACCTACTTATGATGTTTTTGACGAGAAAAGATACTTTCGACCTGCAGAGAATAGCGGGATATTAGATATTGAAATCAATTCGAAACCATGGCGTATAGGACTTACGATATGCGAGGATTTGTGGGTTGAAGAAAAACTACAAGGGCAAAGGGTCGAAGGAGCAGATCCATTGTCAGACTTGAGAGAAAAAGGTATTGACCTGCTTATAAATATGTCTGCCTCACCTTTTAGCTTGAAGAAGAAATCATTGCGAAAAGAGTTAGCCGTCAAGGCGTCTCAAAGGCTGAAATGTCCTGTTATCTATGTCAACCAAGTTGGAGGCAATGATGAACTTGTATTTGATGGAGCAAGCTTTGCTATAGATCAAAAAGGAGAGCTTTCTCTCGAATTACCAAGATATAAAGAACATATAGACATATGGGAGCCTGGTAGAACATACAAAATACCTCCATCTCTAACAAAAGAAAGAGAAGAAGAAATGCTTATGAATACGCTTGTTCTTGGAGTAAAAGATTATGCAGAGAAATGTGATTTCAAAAGTGTCTTGTTAGGGCTTAGTGGAGGTATTGACTCCGCTCTGGTGGCTGTTATCGCCACAGCAGCCTTAGGAGCAGCGAATGTTCATGGTGTCCTAATGCCTTCTCCATGGAGTTCTAACAACTCGCTTACAGACGCCTTAAATCTTGCAAAAAGGCTAGGAATCCAAACTAATACCATCCCTATATCATCTCTTATGAATGCCTATGACACTGAATTAAAGGAAGTTTTTGGCGAGTCACCTAAAGATGTAACAGCTGAAAATTTGCAAGCTCGAATTCGAGGGACATTACTTATGGCTATTGCTAATCAACAGCAACATCTTCTGCTATCGACTGGGAACAAGTCTGAGTTAGCAGTAGGCTATTGCACACTTTATGGGGATATGAATGGAGGAGTATCAGTTATCGGTGATCTGTATAAGACAAGTGTATTTAATTTATGTGATTGGCTAGACAGCAAAGCTGCTGACAACTGTAAAGAATCTCTTGGTCTTCCCAAACAAAAAGAGCTAATTGGAGTATCAATTCGTACAAAACCTCCAAGTGCCGAGCTAAGACCTGGACAGCTCGATAGTGATTCTCTGCCTGAATATAAGGTTCTCGACCCTATTCTTAAAGCTTTAATAGAAGATAGAATTAATCCAATAGAACTTATTAAAAGTGGTTTTGATTCTGAAGTAGTGCAGCGAATTCAACTACTACTAAAACAATCAGAGTTTAAAAGGCGTCAAGCCCCACCTGTATTCAAAGTAAGCAATCAAGCTTTTGGGAGTGGTTGGAGGGTACCTATTGCAGCTTCATATTCAAGGTTACTTAAGAACGAATCTAATGTTTAACCCCAAAATAAATAGTTTTAACCAGTTCGCTCAATTGGTCTCTTTAAAGAAGTAATCTCTATCCCCTCTCGCAAAGCCAATAGGAAAGCAGCTGCCTCAAAATAATTACTAGCCTTTAAGACAAGATTTTGATTGCTGCTGAGTCGGTCTTTTAACCCTAAAGATTCAGAATCAACATTTAGGACACCTGGGTTCGACACAATGATTAATGGTGTACCTCTCTCTAGGCATCCCAAAACAGCCTCTCCTCCCAATGCTCCTTCAGTTGCTATAACTGCTCCTAGTTGATCAGAAGATATGCAATCCAAAAGTAGTCTATGAGATATTTTATCTAAAGCATTTAAAGGAATCAAATCAGGAGCACGACTTAATCCAACTAATACACAAGGTAAGAATGTATGCGCCATCTCTTCTGCTGCGACAAGAGGGTTTAAGTCCGAAGACAAAGACAATGCAGATAACGCTGGTGCATGTGCACAAGGAAGCAGCAAATGTCTCGTCAACAAATGACTAACGACTGCTTCAGCACCTGCCATTAAGTCAACCCCCTGACCTTTTCTATATCTATCTAATTCCGCAGTGTTTACATCATCAGGAAATCTTGTCACAACAGCTATTGCAGTCGCTCCCCGCTCCTTCAAGATGTCTCCTGCTCTCAATAAAGAGTCCGGATTATCCAATGTCCCCCAACTCGCTCCACTAGCCCCTCTCTGCAAAGATATTCCTAAAGGAACATCTGTAGTTACCACTGGACCAATGCTCAGTCCCAAGGTCGCCCTACATCCATCTACGGCCTGTAAATGCCTTTGTCTTAATTCTGACTCTAATCCTGCATCTAGCAGCAAACCAACTTTTTGTCGTCGTACAGGACGTAGCAGAAACTCGCCACAGGCAAATCGATCAATCCCAAAACCCTCAACATATTGAATTCGCTCATCATTCCAATACAAGGCTGCCCCATTAATGACATTCGGATGTGTAATTAGGCTGCCACAAGCAGCAGCTAGCAATCGAGCTGTAGGTATAGCATCCCCTGCATACCCTCCAATGGAGCATCCAATACCCGAAGGAATTAATAAAAGAGAAGGCATGGGTAATGAGCTTGTCAAAATATTATTTGCCTAGAATTACTCCTTCAACTTTAATTTTGCGGAAGGAATTTGTATTACCAGAAGTTTTAACGCCTGTAATAGCCCAACGCAGTGGTTCTCCATAAACCTTGAGTTTATCTAAAATCAATAGTCTTAAGCTTATTAGTGGTACGTCTATAGGCCATTCCAACTCTAGTTCCAATGAGTTCAATCTCACTTTTTCAATATTTACCTAAAAAGAATTCTTAGGAACTAGAACCACCAACGACCTCAAGAATCTCCTGAGTAATCGCTGCCTGTCTAGCTTTGTTATATGTAAGATTCAACGTTTTAGCAAGTTCTTTAGCATTGTCACTTGCATTATTCATTGCAGTCATTCTACTAGCCAACTCAGAAGCAGCTGACTCTTGCAGAGCTCGTAAAAGCTGGTTCTGCAGATAAAGAGGAAGCAAAGCATTTAAAAGTTGATCAGGACTTTGCTCAAAGACCACGTCAGATGGTAACTTAGGCTGCTCATTAGAAGGGGCAGCATCTTTTTCAACAACCAATCGACTATTTTTTGTAGTCAATCTAAACATCTCATCATCCTCTTCTGCTATGCCCTGTGGGTCAAGAGGTAAGAGGGTTTGAACTACAGGGTTGCAGCTAACTAAGCTAATGAATTTTGTATAGATAACCTCAATCCGATCTGTACTTTTAGACAGAAATTCTGCCAAAATTTCACTAGTAACTGATTCTGCATCCTTAGAAGTCGGCACCTGTTCCAAGTCTTGAAAAAATGCCCGGATCTTGTATTGACTACTTCTATTTTGAAAGTAACCAATAGCTTTTCTTCCTATCAATACCAAATCGGGTGTAAACCCTTGTCTTTTTAGTTCGTTATAACGTTGTTCAGTTCTCTTGATGATATTGGTATTATAACCTCCGCACAAACCCCGATCCCCAGTAACTGCAAGCAATGTAATCGTTCTTACATCGCGACTTTTAAGCAATGGAGCATCGGCTGTTTCAAACTGCATACGTGATTGAATGTTTTGCAGAACTCTTGCCAAGCGATCTGCAAAAGGACGACTCCGCAGAACCTGTTCTTGTGCCCTGCGAACTTTTGCAGCTGCAACTAGACGCATTGCTTCAGTAATTTTCCTAGTGTTCTTTACTGAAACAATCCTGTCTCTGATCTCCTTAAGGTTTGCCATAAATAATAATCTCCTTAATAACCTAAACTCTTAAGCCGCTAGCATTGAGGACTTAACCTCGTTAATAGACTCTTTCAAAACAGACTCTATCTCTTCATTTAGTTTCTTCTCAGTAAGAACCTGCTTTATATAATCTGGCTTGCTCGTTTTTAAATATTCACGGAGTTCGCCAGCAAATTGAGTTACTTGTTCAACAGGCACCTCATCTATAAGACCTTTTACCCCCGCATAAACAACGGCTACCTGCTCTGCAAGATTAAGTGGAGCAAACTGAGCCTGTTTAAGAAGTTCTCTTAATCGTTTTCCTCTCCCAAGCTGCTTCTGAGTGGCTTCATCAAGATCAGAAGCGAATTGAGAGAATGCTGCCAATTCATCAAACTGAGCAAGTTCAAGTTTCAGGGTTCCAGCTATCTTCTTAATTGCTTTCGTCTGAGCAGCACCACCTACCCTACTAACTGAAATACCAACATTAATAGCTGGTCTCAAGCCAGAGTTGAACAAATCAGCACTGAGAAAAATTTGACCATCTGTAATTGATATCACATTAGTAGGAATATAAGCAGATACATCACCTGCTTGCGTTTCAATAATCGGCAATGCAGTCATTGATCCACTTCCCATTGATTCAGAAAGCTTTGCTGCTCTTTCTAGCAAACGACTATGGCAATAGAACACATCACCAGGGTATGCCTCACGGCCAGGTGGACGACGTAAAAGCAAAGACATCTGACGATATGCCTGTGCCTGTTTAGTTAAATCGTCATAAATCACTAATGTTGCTTTACCTTGATACATAAAATGCTCAGCTATAGCAGCTCCTGTATAAGGGGCTAGATATTGCAATGCTGCAGCTTCAGAAGCACTTGCATTAACAACAATTGTGTATTCAAGAGCTCCTTTCTCACGCAATACTTCAACAACTTGAGCTACAGATGCAGACTTTTGACCAACAGCAACATAGACACAAACAACATCTTGACCTTTCTGATTGATAATCGTATCAATTGCAATCGCAGTCTTTCCAGTTTGACGGTCGCCAATTATCAATTCACGCTGACCTCTGCCAATTGGAATCATTGCATCAATAGAAGTAATACCAGTCTGCATTGGCTCATGAACTGACTTCCTTTTAATAATTCCTGGAGCTAAGGACTCGATAAGGCGAGAGTCACTAGTTGCTATATCACCATTACCATCTACTGGTTGCCCGAGTGGGTTAACTACACGGCCCAACATTGCTTGGCCTACAGGAACAGATGCAATCTTTCCTGTGGATTTAACAGTACTTCCCTCTTGAACCCCTAACGCCTCACCCATTAAAACGGCGCCCACATTGTCGTCTTCTAGGTTTAGAGCGATCCCTTCCGTACCATCCTCAAATTCAACTAGTTCTCCAGCCATGACCTTTTCAAGGCCGTAGATCCTAGCGATACCATCTCCAATTTGAAGAACAGTGCCTACATTGCTTACAGAAACAGATTTATCATAATTAGCAATCTGCTGCTTAAGAATGGAACTGATCTCGTCGGGGCGTATAGAAACCATGGGAAAAAGGAGGTGTTGAAGAAATTAAGGGGGGGGTGTTGGAAAGAATGACTAGAGGAGCCTAATGGATCATTAGGTTACCTTTGCTAGCTCAAGACCCATTCGACGAACCTGGCCAGAAAGACTGGCATCAATAACTTTGGATCCAACTCTGACTACAAAGCCACCAATTAAATCTGGATCAACTTTTAGATTGAGTTCCAAATTATTAGTGCCTGCAACAGATTGAACATTCTTGAGCAGTGCCGCTTGCTGGTCTTCATTCAACGGAGTCGCAGAAGTAACCGTTGCAAGCGCAATATTTCTCTGAGCACGATAAAGCTCTAGCAATCGTTCAAGTACGGAATTCAAGAATCCTATCCTTTGTCGCTCAGCCAAAAGCTTCATGAAGTTTAAAAATGAAGGCGTAACTTTTCCCGAAAAAATTTTCTCTAAGGCTGCTTTTTTAGACTCAACTTCGAGAACGGGTGAACCCATCGCTTCACGCAATTCCGAAGATTCATCCCAAAGTTGCAAAATAGACTTTGCTTGAGCAATAATTTTTTCAACTTCTTTTTTACTTTCCGCAACCTGAAGGAAAGCTTCAGCATATGGAGTTGTGATGGTGTTTAAAAGTGGCATCAATCCTTACCCATATTTTTAATTGATTGACTAATAAAATTTAATTGAGCCTTTTCATCGAGTTTATTAGGTAAGGAGACCAAAGCCTTTTCAATAGCTAGTTTTGCAGCCTCTCTACGTAACTGAGTACTAACTCTTGAAGCTTCAGCATTGAGGTCAGCAGCAGCTCCCTGCTTGACTCGAGCCATTTCCTCTACAGTCTTTTTTTCACTTTCTAAACGAATAGCTTCAGCTCGAACTTTACAATCACTACGAATCTTTTCAGCTTTTTGCTCAGCTGAAGCCAGTTCATTCTTTGCCTTAGCTAGAGCAGTATTAGCTTCAGTTAAACGATCTTCAGCATCTTTTAAGTCTGCCAAAATAGCTGATCGACGTCTCTCAAGAATTCCCCCTAAAAAGTTAGGAAGAAATTTATAAAGGCCGAAAATCACAACTGCCAAATTAATGACATTTGTCTCAAATAAATTGAGGTTAAGCCCGAAGCCTTTAGTCGCAAAAAATAGTGAAGAAATCATTTTGAAGCCAATAATCGTTCAACTATCAAATCTCCAAGCTTTTCAGCATCAGATCTAAGTTGATTTAATGCAGATTCCCTTTGAGAATCAATCTCTCGTCTTGCTTCTTCCCTTGAAGCATTAGCCTCAGCTGTTGCTAAAGCCAATGCTTCCCTATAAAGATTCTCAGAATCTGTCTCAGCCTCATTAATAACTGACTGAGCTGCCAGGCGAGCTTCCTTAAGTTGATTCTTTAGATCAGACTCAAGTTTTTCAACCTCAGCAAGCTTCTTTTTAGCATCTGCCAAACTAGAAGTTACATAGTCTTCTCTTTCTTCAACTACCCGACCAACAGGCTTAAAGAAAAGAGCATTTAGGATGAATGTCAGGAGAACAACCTGGACCGCCATAAGCGGAAGTGTTGCATCGAAGTCAAAAAGACCTCCCTCACTAGCACCAAAAAGTAGCAAGCTTGTCATGGGGCAGGGTTGCGGGCGATTGAAGCGAGCCGATAAACGGCAATAAATCTTTGAAAGGGGAAAAAGAATCGGATTAAGCTAATTAAATAACTAAATCAATCGATAAAAGATTGGTGTTTTCAACAAGACTTTCCGATTTGAACTTCTTTAGCCTGCAAATGGATTAGCAAACAGAAGAACCAATGCAACCACAAGACCATAAATGGTTAGTGACTCCATGAAAGCGAAGGAAAGGAGCAAAGTACCTCTGATTTTGCCTTCAGCTTCAGGTTGGCGGGCTATGCCCTCAACTGCTCCCTGAGCAGCACTACCCTGACCGATACCAGGGCCGATAGCTCCAAGGCCTACAGCTAAACCAGCGGCAACAACAGAAGCGGCGGTGGTAATGGAATCCATAATTGAGGTAAGGAAGAGAAGCGCTATCAAGCGCATAAAGAACAGAACCGGGAGTTTATACCTGCGAGGGTAAATCTCAAAGTTCATTAGGACAGGTCAGAAAGATTTCAGACCTGCTTGCAGTGACTTTGACAGAACAAGAAAAAGTTCTGGCAATAAAAGTTAATGGTGTTCTTCAACTGCTTCACCTATGTAGTAAGCAGCCAAAGTTGCAAAGATCAAGGCCTGAATAGCACTTGTAAACAAGCCAAGAAACATCACAGGAACTGGCAGGACAAGAGGCACTAAAAACACGAGTACTGCAACGACTAATTCATCCGCCAAAATGTTCCCGAATAAACGGAAAGAAAGAGAAAGAGGCTTTGTGAAATCTTCGACAATCTTGAAGGGAAGCATGATTGGAGTGGGATGAACGTAATACTCGAAGTAACGCAATCCCTTATTACTCAATCCGGCATAGAAATAAGAAAGTGAAACCAACAATGCCAATGCAACAGTTGTATTGATATCCGCAGTTGGTGCACCTAGTTCACCACTTGGAAGGCGAATCAACCTCCAAGGGACCAAAGCTCCTCCCCAATTGCTCACAAAAATAAACAAGAAAAGAGTTCCTATGAAAGGCATCCAATCGCGATAAACCTTTTCTCCTATTTGGGTCCTAGCCAAATCACGTATGTAATCCCAAAGAAACTCAAGAAGGTTTTGAACCCCTTTAGGATCTCGTTCCATTTTTTTGGTACCGACAACAACAAGAGTTAAGAGGGCACCAATAAGAAGCCAAGAAGTCATGAAAACTTGTCCATGAATTCTTATATTTCCCAATTGCCAATAGAGATGTTGACCAACCTCTAGTTCAGCAAACGGTAGTAAAAATGGAAAAGAACCCATTGTGAATGAAATTAATAGTCGCTAATGCGACACTGCATTTTTATTGATCAAGGCCTAATACCAATTAATTCAATAAATCAGATTTCTCTCTTTGCTCAAGGCTTAAGTAGAAACTGAATTATCAAAGATGGCTTATAAAGCAAAAAACCAACCAAAGACGGCAATAAATCAAGTTGAGGCAACTTTGTGACTACAACAACTAGTACCACCGGAACAAGTAACTGCGCCTTACCAACTGACTGGGACTGAACGCCTAAACGTCCAATACTGCGTGCCAACAGCCGCAGATAAATTAGTCCAGATAAAGCACCTACCAGAACACTGATAGAGGAATGAAAATCAATAGCAATAGCCGTAAAACCAACCGCTAGGGTCGATAAGACGAAAGCTAATTTGAATATGGCGCTTTGCAGCTGCACATATTCATTCTCATTCGATGGATCTTTAGAGGGAGCCTCTGAAGATGCCATATGAGTTACTGCCCCTGCTTTGGAGCTGGGTTCCTGCGACTGTTTATTAACATCAAACCCCTTTCCCAGAGGAAAGTTGCTTAAGGTCTTATACAGCGAGGACACCAGCAAAAAGTCTGAAGCTCGAAAGGCCCGCGGAATCTACCATGCAGCAGGACTAAAACCAGGTTCATAAGTACCAGAAAACTTAAATTTTCAAGTCTTCGGCGCAAATTCTTATCAGATTCCCAATATATGGATTCTTGTTCAAAATTGCCATAAAGCTATTGCAAATAAAATAATTAATCGAAATGTAGTTATTTTTAAAGTTTATTCTTTGAGTGCAATGTCAATTAAAACTAAAGCAGTTAAAGCATAAAAAGTAGAGTGATCTGGCCTAAATACTTTCAATTAGACAATGAAAGGGTTTTCCAGTTCGTATTCCAAAAATAAATCTTTTATACATAACAAGACTTGGCAAACTGCTTTTTAAGCGGCTCAATAGGTAAAACTGTTTATCTCAAACTTTGAGCGTTCAAGATTTACAAAAATCGAATTCGCAAAAAGTCTTGACTAAGAGATCTAAACCCTATTTACCTAGAAAACTACATAACCAGACATTCTGGCAAAGACTCCTTCCGCTTCCTTGGGATATCTGGCCTGCTGAAGCAAGGTTATTGCTGGCCTTAATTGCATTTTGGAGTTTCGCTGGTCTTTTCATCCTGGGCTCAGCAAGCTGGTGGGTTGCAAGCAAGGAGATGGGGGATGGGACTTATTTTGTAAAGCGACAAGTGATTTGGTTGATCTCAAGCTGGAGTATTGCATGGTTCACAATTTCAATAAGTCTTAGAAAATGGCTCAAACTGTCAAGGTCTTGTTTATTGATTTGTTTACTATTAGTTATTGGAACCTTGCTATTTGGAAGCACTATTAATGGTTCCTCAAGATGGTTAATAGTGGGCCCCATTCGAATTCAGCCTTCTGAATTAGTAAAACCGTTTGTAATTCTTCAAGCCGCTAATGTTTTTGCTCAGTGGAAAAGACTTCAAATTGACCACAAGATTTTTTGGCTAGGCCTTTTTGGAGGACTAATCGCTTTAATACTTAAACAACCAAACTTAAGCACTGCTGCGCTTATAGGCATACTTCTTTGGTTAATGGCTCTGTCTGCAGGTATCAAATTCAGTTCTCTTTTATCCACAGCATTCTTAGGTGGTTTGATAGGTGCATCAAGCATCCTTATTAATGAATATCAAAAACTAAGAGTTATCTCATTCATTAACCCCTGGCAAGACCCTCAAGGTTCTGGTTATCAACTTATACAAAGTCTTTTAGCTATAGGGTCAGGAGGTTGGTTTGGGGAAGGATATGGTCTATCTACTCAAAAACTCCTCTATCTTCCATTCCTCAGCACAGACTTTATTTTTGCTGTTTTTGCCGAAGAGTTTGGATTTGTCGGGTCTTTAATGTTGGTTTTATTTTTGACCTTAATTGCATTTGTAGGATTAAGAATAGCTCTTCGTTGCAGGAATAATTACTCAAAACTAATTGCCATAGGATGCAGCACATTATTAGTTGGCCAGGCAATTATGCACTTAGCAGTGGCCTCTGGGTCCATGCCAACTACAGGGCTCCCTCTCCCAATGATTAGTTATGGCGGGAATTCATTGCTTTCTAGTCTTCTTATTGGAGGACTGTTGATTAGGTGCGCGTTGGAATCCACAGGGTTAATTGGCGGACTAGAAATAAAAAAACGACTCAACTAAATATTGTTAGTAATCTACTAATAGAAGCTTTAGAACAATTTCCTTAAGTCTTTTTATTTCTGATCTGGCTCAAAATAGTGAGCTGTTAATAAGCAATGGTTTAAAAGAACCTGGGCCTTTATTGCTTGCTATAGCATTCTGCAGCGGACTTCTCACCAGCTTAGGTCCATGTTCATTATCACTTTTGCCAATAACCGTTGCCTACCTAGCAGGGTTCAAAGGTAAGCAAAATCCCTTGCAAAGAAGTTTGATCTTTTCAAGCGGTATTGTCTTATCTTTAGTAATTCTTGGTTCCCTAAGCGGGTTATTCGGACAAATCTATGGGCAACTTTCTTCCAAATTAAATGGCTTGGTTTCAATAATTGCAATAGTAATGGGTTTAAGCCTTCTAGGGATAATCGATATAAAGCTTCCAATTAATCCAAATCCAAACCTTTTAACAGAGAAACTTCCTGAGCCCCTAGCCCCTATAGCAGCAGGAGTTGTCTTTGGCATGGCCTCCTCACCTTGTACCACACCAGTATTGGCTGTTCTATTAGCTTGGATTGCTCAGAATGGGAATCCAGTCACAGGAATAATTCTTCTAGCATTCTTTGGCGCAGGTCAAGTAATACCTCTGGTTTTGGCAGGTATAGCTGCAGGCAGCATCCCAAATTTACTGGCATTGAAACCTTTTAGTCGTTGGATTCCTATTGCTAGCGGCATTATTTTTCTATCCACAGGTTCTTTAAGTCTCATTAGCAGGTGGGTTTGAAAAGAATGAAAGTTTTGTGGCGAGTTCTTAATTGGTTATCTAGCTTAAAAGTTGCCATTCTGCTTTTATTTTTCATTGCATTGGCGAGTGCAATTGGCACCTTTATTCCTCAAGGTGATCAATCAGACAACTATATAAATAATTATGCGAAACACCCTTGGCTGGGATTAATTAATGGACATCTAATCCTTCGGATGCAATTAGATCATGTTTATTCCAGTTATTGGTTCCTGTTTTTACTTTCTTGGCTTGGAATTGCTCTGATGATCTGCAGCTGGAGGCGGCAATGGCCTACTTTAAAAGCAGCAATGAAATGGATTGACTATGATCAATCAACTCAAATTAAGAAATTAGCTATTTCAGAAGAGGTTATTGTTCAAGACAGTGGATTAGCAATTAAAAAACTCCATAATCAACTAATCAGCTCAGGATGGGATGTTAAAGCAGATAGCAATAGAATTGCTGCTCGCAAAGGGGTAATAGGAAGATTTGGCCCACCCTTAGTTCATTTTGGACTCATCTTTTTAATGATCGGAGCAACACTCGGAGCATTAGAAGGACAAAGAGTAGAAAAATTTTTAGAACCTGGAAAATCGATTGACCTAATAAGCCCAGACGGCATAAATAAATTAAAAATTAAATTAAAAGATTTTCAGATCTTGAGATTACCCAATGGGCAGCCAGAGCAATTCCTTTCGAAAGTGGAACTAAGTGATGGAAGCAATCAACAACCTATAAGTAGGGAAATTAGCGTTAATCACCCATTAAGGTTTCAAGGGCTAACTATTTATCAAGCAGATTGGGCACTTTCAGGGATAAATATGCAATTTGGCAATAGTCCAAAACTACAGCTGCCTTTAAAAGCTATACCTGAACTTGGCGAGCAAGTTTGGGGTATATCATTGCCTGATTTAGATAATGCGGGTAAATCTATTCTACTTACCATCTCTAGCGAAACAGGGCCAGCAAGATTTTACAGCCAAGAGGGGAAATCTATAACAGAGATAACACCTGGGGGCAACAAGGAAATAATTAATGGTTTAGAAACTCAAGTCATAGAAGTATTGCAAAGTAGCGGAATACTTATTAAGTATGATCCAGGAGTCCCATTGGTTTATATAGGTTTTGCCATAACATTGATTGGGAGTTTGATAAGTATAATTTCCACAAAAATGCTTTGGGCTCTATGGGAAGAAGAGAATGGCTTACTATTTATTGGAGGGCTAAGCAATAGAAACCTCTCTGGTTTTGCAAATGATTTCCCAACCCTTTTAAAAGTAATCAAAAGTTCTTAGTTTAAACATCCTTTTTAGTTCCATGACTTAACCTGATTATTGTATGTACATTACCTCTAGGGTTGAAATCTGCTTCCAAATGGATCCAAGAAGGCTCACAAGCTTCAATAAGCTTGTCTAATATCCGATTAGCAACATCTTCATGAGATATTTTTATATCACGAAAACTATTTATAAAAAGCTTGATAGACTTAAGTTCTAATACTTTCTTATCTGGCTGATAATGAAGTCTTAAGACTGCAAAGTCTGGATAGCCAGAAAAAGGGCATTTACAAGTAAATTCAGGCAGCTCTATAGAAACCTCATAATTACGGCTTGGCTTGGGATTAGGGAAACAGATCAATTCAGCATTCTCTATTGTCCTTTCTCCATAGAGAAAGCCATTGGATGGGGAGTTATGTTCTCTAGAAACTGGTTCCAAAACATTTGTAAAACAAAGACAATTTCATATTAAAAAAGAAATCTGTATCAACAATCACAACCAGAACTACACTCGCACCCCCTAATAGATAGAAACTAACTTGATGGCATGGACATTTGTCTGATTCATACTGAAGAATGTGTTCAAATTCGTCCTAGCAGTATTCATGGAATGCTTTGGCTACAGACTCATTTCGAAGATAATCAATGGGAGGCCCTTGCTTTAAATCAAGTAAAACTTCCAGTATCAGACGTAACGATGCTTAATCAAGACCCTCAAGAAGCTGGATTAATCATCAATTTTGTACCAGCACTTCATAAATCCAACGAAGTTATAACAAAAAATAAGTATTATCTTTAAGGTCCCAAAAGTGATCTCATGAAAAAAATAGAGGCGATCATTCGTCCTTTCAAGCTAGAAGACGTAAAAGTAGCTTTGGTCAATTCAGGGATAGTAGGAATGACTGTGAGTGAAGTCAGAGGCTTTGGAAGGCAAAAAGGCCAAGTCGAGCGCTATAGAGGCTCTGAATTTACTGTTGAATTTCTCCAAAAACTAAAAATAGAGATCGTTGTTGCCGATGAAAGTGTTCCAACAGTTTTAACTGCAATTGCAGAGGCTGCAAAAACTGGAGAGATTGGCGACGGCAAAATTTTCATATCCCCTGTTGAGTCTGTAGTTCGTATTAGGACTGGAGAACTAGATGGATCAGCTCTCTAAGCTAGCTAGAGTTTCTCTTACTAATTCCTTTATATTCAACAGGCCCTTATTACCAAAACTACTCAACCAGAGTAAATACTCATGGTTTCCTGCTGGACCAGTAATTGGTGAAGCCACAATTCCTTTTGGGATCCAACCTTCTGCAACTGAAAAATCAACAATATTACTCAGAACTTCTATATGAGCATTTATATCTTTAACCACTCCTCCTTTCCCAACTCTATTTCGGCCTATTTCAAACTGAGGTTTAACTAATAGCAAAGCATCATTATCTTTTTCAGAAAGTAGATTTTTAATCGCTGGTAAGACAAGCCTCAATGAAATAAAAGACAAATCCGCAACAGCAAGATTTGGCAATCGGTCTTTAGGCCCATATAAATCTTCTGGCTTCAAATTCCTTAAATTGGTCCTTTCTCGAAGAACCACCCTCGAGTCGTTTCTAAGACTCCAAGCTATTTGCCCATATCCAACATCAATACCATAAACACGAGAAGCTCCATGCTGTAAAAGGCAATCAGTAAAACCTCCTGTAGATATGCCACCATCCAAACAGATGCGTCCATCAATTTTTATAGGAAATGCTTGTAATCCAGCCAGTAATTTCTCCCCACCTCGAGAAACAAACCTTTTTGGATTTTCTACTAAGAGCTTGCTCTCCCCAAAGACCTCTTGTCCAGGCTTGTCAAGGATCTTGCCTGTCATATCTCTGACTTTCCCAGCCCGGATCAATCTTTGAGCCTGTTGACGTGATTGAACAAGCCCTTTATTGAGCAAGTGGAGATCAAGTCTGATTTTCTGAGCCATATCTTCATAAAAGCAAACATGAAACCGAATAAAAACTGTAGAACTGGCCTAATCTCCAATTTTGGATAGAAGATCTTAAAGATTCAGCTCTAAGTAAGCCTTGTCTGACAATCGCTCTAAATCATCCAATGACAAGGGATCCCATAAATACAGACATCTTAGTTTGGTGTCAAAAAATAAAAATGCAGAAATTCTTGATCTACTTCCTCCAGGTAGCTTCGCAAAATTAAAGAACCAGCCTAATGATCTCCCTCCTTTCCAAGTCATTAATTGCAAAGGAGGAAGGTGCTTAGTTAGACAGCAATCATGGGGGAAATATGTCCATTGGGAAGTTGATCATCACAGACTCAAGTCAGCTTGATCAAAAAGCTCTAAGTTCAAGTCTTATTAAATAGTTGTCATCCTTTGATTGACCGTTACACACTTCCCGAAATGGGCAATATTTGGACTGAGGAGTCCAAATATCAAAAATGGCTAGAGGTTGAGCTTGCAGCTTGTGAAGCCAATTGGAAGCTTGGGAAAATCCCAGACGATGCGATAAAGGAAATTAGAGAAAAAGCATCCTTTAACTCAAAACGAATTCTTGAAATTGAATCAGAAGTTCGTCATGACGTTATTGCTTTTCTTACAAACGTAAATGAATATGTTGGGGATGCAGGGCGATTTATACATGTAGGTCTTACTAGCAGTGATGTTTTAGACACTGGTTTGGCACTTCAACTGAAAGCCTCAATAGAACTATTAATCAATGAAATAAAAAAGCTTCAAAGTTCAATTCTGCAGCAAGCAAAGCTGCATAAGAAAACAGAAATGATTGGACGTTCGCATGCAATACATGGAGAACCTATTACTTTCGGATTCAAGTTGGCAGGATGGTTGGCCGAAACAAATCGCAATTTAGAAAGACTTGAACGACTTGAAAAAGATATAGCCATTGGACAAATCAGTGGAGCAATGGGAACTTATGCAAATACTGACCCAGAAATTGAAAAACTCACCTGCGATTATCTGGGGTTAATCCCGGATACAGCTAGTACACAAGTCATTTCCAGAGATAGACATGCTGATTACGTCCAAACTCTTGCATTAATTGGAGCGACATTGGATCGTTTCGCTACAGAAATAAGAAATCTGCAAAGAACCGATGTACTCGAAGTTGAAGAAAGTTTTGCTAAGGGGCAAAAAGGAAGCTCTGCGATGCCTCACAAAAGGAATCCAATTCGTAGTGAACGAATAAGTGGGCTAGCAAGGGTTCTTAGAAGTTATGTAGTCGCAGCCCTAGAAAATGTTGTTCTATGGCATGAAAGAGATATTAGCCATAGTTCAACTGAAAGAATGATGCTGCCAGATGTTTCCATTACTCTTCATTTTATGCTAAGAGAAATGACCTCAGTAATCAAAGAACTAGGTGTTTACCCTAAGAATATGCGGAGAAACATGAATATTTATGGAGGTGTTGTTTTTAGTCAAAGAGTCCTTTTAGCTCTAGTAGAAAATGGGATGAATAGGGAAGAAGCCTATAGCGTGGTTCAAAAGCATGCACATGCTGCATGGAATACAGAATCAGGGAATTTCCGAGCCAACCTAGAAGCTGATCCAACAGTCAAAAGGATGCTCTCTACAGAGCTACTGAACCAATGCTTCAGCACCGAGCTACATCAATCAAAACTTAGTCTTATATGGGAACGTCTAGGGATTTGAACCTATTAATAAGGTTACATCTCTAAAATAATCTTGATCGACTATCATGTACAGCATATGACTAACTCATTTAGAACAGAGAATGACAGTCTTGGATCAATTGAAGTACCTCGGGAGGCATTATGGGGGGCACAAACCCAAAGGTCTCTATTGAACTTTGCAATTGGACAAGATCAAATTCCTATGAAGCTCATATACTCCCTGGCAAGAATTAAGCAAGCGGCATCAATTGTTAATAATCGACTTGGCACACTGGATGACAATAAAAGAGATTTAATCGTTAACGCTGCCTGTGAGATAGCTATGGGCAAGCATGATGCTCATTTCCCATTAAGTGTCTGGCAAACAGGGAGTGGCACACAAACAAATATGAACTTAAACGAAGTTATTAGCAACCTCGCCTCAAAAGCTACCGGCAAACCATTAGGTAGTCATCTGCCATTACACCCTAATGATGATGTTAATCAATCTCAATCAACAAATGATGTCTTCCCAGCTGCTATTCAAATCGCTACTGTACAAGAAATTCAGACAACTTTAATCCCTGAACTAGATCTACTAATTGAGTCATTAACTAAAAAGAGCAATGCATGGAGTGAAATTGTAAAAATCGGTCGAACACATTTACAAGACGCGGTCCCACTTACCCTTGGGCAAGAAGTTTCAGCCTGGAGCACCCAGCTTTCCACAGCAAGAGAAAGGATAGAAGTCAGTCTCAGAGAGCTATATCCACTTCCATTAGGAGGTACAGCCATAGGGACTGGTCTCAACTCACCAAAGAATTTTGATAGTGAAATTGCTACAGAGATTTCTCTTTTAACTAACTTACCTTTCAGTAAGGCTAATAATAAATTTGCAATTATGGGTAGTCATGATGGATTGGTAAATGCTATGTCCCAATTAAAGATGTTAGCAGTATCACTATTAAAAATAGTCAATGATATCCGACTCTTGTCATGTGGTCCAAGAGCTGGGTTTTCCGAACTACAACTCCCAGAGAATGAGCCTGGAAGTTCAATAATGCCTGGGAAAGTCAACCCAACTCAATGTGAAGCCATGTCAATGGTATGCATGCAAGTAATAGGTCTTGATACCGCAGTAACTATGGGTGGAGGTGGGGGGCACCTACAAATGAATGCCTACAAACCATTAATAGGGTTCAATCTTCTAAAAAGCATTGAACTCTTACATGATGCGTGCAGAAGTTGCCGAAAAAATATGGTAGAGGGCATTAGACCAAACGAAGAGAAAATTGCAAAAGATCTTCAGCAATCACTAATGCTTGTCACAGCGCTGTCTCCTAAGATTGGGTACGACAATGCCACTAAGATTGCCAAATATGCTTATGAGACAGGCGTAAGTTTACGAGAAGCAGCTGTTAATTTTAATTATGTAGATGAAGATGAATTTGATCAATTAGTTAATCCCATACTGATGGCCAATCCAAAATCTAAATAGATTTGAATTGTACTTAAGAAATCCTTTCAGTAGCAGGGTTTGATTTTTTTGACGCTTGCGCTTCCTTGACTAAATCCTCAGCCTCACAAACCGGGAAGCGATTAATTGCTTTTAAAGCTAAACGAGCATTATCTCTAAGTTGTTTACTAATTGCCTCACAATGAGGGATCTGTGAAAGCAAGTCAATCGTTCGGCGAATAATTCTAACAACATCTCCCTCATCAAGGGAAGTGTTTGCTATTAACTCGCTCCAAGAAACTCCATGTCCCCATGCTTCTACCAATCCCATTAACTCTGGTGACCAACAAATTGGTATATCAATCTGGCATCGTTCTTGATGGGAGTTCAATTCACGGCGAATACCAGACAAATCATTAAATGCCTCAGTGGATTGAGGAGAAGAAATAAAGCCACTCCATAAATCAGGGCGATTAACCTCAGTACTAATTCCTTCAAGGACACCAGCAAGTGCCGCTGGCTGTAATTCATCGAGATGGCCACTCATAAGAGCGAGGCCTATCCAAAGCTCATTGTCTCCTCTTATGGAGGCGATAGTCCGACCTATCTCTGTAGCATCAACCTCGTCAAGACATCCAAAATATTGGAGAATCTCTAGCAAAGAAACAAAAGTCTCCCAATGTTTATTCGCACGATGATGTATTAATTGTTGACGGTGTAATATCTCAAGCTCTAATTCATCCATTCGTCTACGATGCTTCTTTAACTTTTTACGGTCTCCCCATTTGTGAGCTGGCAAAGTCTCTAGCACATCTTCCAATTCTTTGACTAATTTAGCCTGGCCAAGAACTTCACCAGCAAGATCATACTGAGGAGTCGTCATATTATTAGCATTTGACATGGCACAAATAGCTAGAGAAAGCTCCTTAGTCTCCTCACTCCCATGAGCAAGTTCATTAGAACGTGTCAGCGAAGGTACTTTATAGGACTCAATATCTAAACAACTTAATTCAGCATGAAGGCTAACGACGGCCTTACAAGAAACTAAAATCCAAATATTTTCATCAGTTAAGCATAAAAGCATCGGGTATTGTCCTGGCCCATCCTGTTTCGCGACAATCACTGCAGGAGTTATGCGACCATGTAGTGGAGATGCTTTTAAACTGACAAGAGTCCCAATACTGGCAAATTGCAAAGCCAAAGTAAGTTCATGCGCGAGAGTCTCTGCAGCTTGCTGTTGAAGAATGCGAAGAAGACGCCTCTCCTCCTTAAGGCGTCCTTTACGTTTCTCATAATCTTCAAAATCATTCCAAGGAATATCTCCTGCAATCCCTTGTAATTTCCCTAGTTGATCTCTTAATTGGTCAACAAGTTCTTCATCGTCTACTAAATCTAGACTTGCCAAATAACGTCCAAAACTTCGTTCAATCAATTCGCGTGACTTCTCCATATCATATCTTTGTAGAAGATTAAGTACCATTCCATAGCTTGGTGTAAATTGACTGATCAAAGGATCGGCTGCACTAGTAGCCAACTGTCCTGCCTCGCGAACCCCTTCAAAACGACTCTGAACAGTTACCACATAACCCTTCGAGTCAAGACCTCGTCTCCCTGCCCTTCCTGCCATCTGTAGAAACTCACTCCCCATTAGTTGTCGATGGCCATTTTCTGTTCGTTTAGATAAAACAGAAATCACTGTGCTCCGCGCAGGCATATTTATGCCAGCAGAGAGAGTCTCAGTTGCAAAAACAACCTTAATCAAGCCTTGCTGAAAAAGTTCTTCTATTAACTCCTTCCAAGCTGGCAAAACGCCCGCATGGTGAGAGGCAATCCCGCGGGTAAGGGAATCAACATGAATCCCATCTCTAACCGCCTCTGAATTTAGTTGTATATATGATCTTAGTCGTGCTTGAATTCGCTGTTTCTCTTCTGGGTTAACTAAACATACGGATCCCAAATCATTCACTGCTTTATCACAACCACGGCGACTAAATATGAAATAAATTGCTGGAAGCATGCTTCTCTCAGCAATATTACTAACAACAAACTTAATTGAAGGGGCTTCGGGCTGAAGTGGCTTTACAGAACGTCCCTTCCTTCTATGACCTTTTGGGGGACGCCAAACCTTACAGTTTGGATGAAGACCTGTCCCTGCATCATTCAGAAGTGGGTGCAAGCCTTTTGCACTACAAAAGCTAAACTCAAGAGGTACAGGTCGAAAATCGCTAAAAACCAATTCTGTTGGGCCATGAACTTCCTGAATCCAATCTGTGAGTTGCCCCGCATTTGCAACAGTCGCTGAGAGAGCTACTAGCTGTATAGATGATGGGCAATGAATAATCGACTCCTCCCAAACCGTACCCCGTTGAGAGTCATTCATGTAATGGCACTCATCTAACACTACTGTCTCTACATCAATGAGGGGATCGTCATTTTCATCAACTTCCGCATAAAGCATATTGCGAAAGATCTCTGTAGTCATAACAACAATTGAAGCTTCTCTATTAACGCTCAAGTCACCTGTCATAAGACCAACGTTCTTAGAACCAAATTGATTCCGAAAGTCTCTAAGCTTCTGATTAGATAAAGCCTTTAAGGGCGTTGTATAAAAAACTTTTTGCCCATGAGCAATTGCACGATAAATTGCATATTCACCAATTAATGTTTTACCAGAACCAGTTGGTGCGCTAACAACAACTGAATGGCCTTGATTTAAGGCATCAATAGCCTCTAATTGGAAATCATCCAATTGAAAGGGGAATATTCCCTTTGGATCAAGATCCATACTTGCGACATCATCTGAAGTCGTATCGCTCCTTTCTGTACTCATCAACCAACTCTTAATGAGCTAAGAATGATTAATCTAATTGAATTTTTCCAGGAAGGTTAAGGTATGCAGATTCTAAACATGACGTAATCAATCCATCAGCCCCAAACATGCTTTAAACAACAAATTAGGAAAATGCAAAAGATTCCTCCCACAAGACTAAGAACAATCAGAACTCTGATACCAGGCAAGAAAGATGCCGAGTTCAGCGCAATAAATGCTAAGAACAAGCAAATAACTCTTATTGATCTTGCAAGTAATGACTACCTAGGACTTAGTAGGCATCCAAAGCTAATAGAAGCAGCTACTAAAACTATGTATTGCGAAGGAGTAGGTTCTGGAGGCTCACGTCTTTTAACTGGAAGTCGCCCAATACATCAAGAGCTTGAACAAAGCCTAGGTGAATGGTTAAATCGTGAATCTGTCTTACTTTTCCCAAGCGGCTTTCAGGCAAATCTGGCAGCAGTCATTGCATTAACAGATCGCAATTCACCTGTAATAGCAGATAGACTAATTCATCATTCGTTATTAGTAGGGATCAAAGCAAGTGGAGGAAAACTAAAACGTTACTCTCATAATGATATTAATGATCTAGAAAGGCTTCTAAAGATTTATGCAAGTCAAAATCCCTTAGTAATCACTGAAAGTCTGTTCAGTATGGAAGGCACAAGTCCGCCATTAAAAGAAATCGCTGAACTATGTAAAAAATATACAGCCAAGCTTTTGGTCGATGAAGCACATGCACTTGGAATAATGGGACCAGAAGGGCGAGGTCTAAGCTTTGGAATCTCAGATTCTATAGAGATTGTCAGTGGCACCTTTGGGAAAGCCTTTGGAAGTGGAGGAGCATTCTTAGCGAGCAACAAAGCAATTAGAGATCATTTAATCCAGACAAGTGGGGCTTTTCGATACACAACTGCACTAGCGCCTCCTTTGGCAGCTGCGGCTTTCGAAGCCCTAAAGTTGATTAAAGCAAATCCTCATTGGGGGGAAGAGCTTAAAACAGAAGCTAAGAGGTGGCGAGATAAACTGAAGGACAAAGAATGGCATTATCCACCTGGAGATGGTCCAATTCTGTCATTACTAATTGGCTCAGATCAACAAACTCTTTTCCATCAAAAACAACTAGAGAATGCAGGCTTATTATGCATGGCAATTCGGCCGCCTACAGTTCCTGAGGGGACTTCGAGACTAAGACTTGTCATTCGAAAAAATCTTCCTACTACTACTCTCAAGGAAGTCTTATCTTCCCTAAGTTCGAAATGAAACAAATAATCGCTATGCATGGTTGGTACAGCGATAGCAACAGTTGGAAGCTTTGGAAAGATCACTTCGAAAAAAAAAGATGGAATTGGCAAAATGGTGAAAGAGGTTATGGGAAGATTCAGCCCCACGATCCTGAATGGGAAGGTGAGGGTCAAAAGGATAGACATTCAAAGAACGTCTTAATATGTCATTCACTTGGGCCTCATCTGATATCAAGCAAAGTGCTTAATGTCGCAACAGACATTGTTTTACTAAACAGCTTTAGCCGGTTCATACCTGCCAACAAAGAAGGTAGGGCCTTGAGAGTAGCTCTAGTTAGCATGCTAAAGCATATGGAAGAACCCTCTAGAGAAACTATGCTTATGTCATTCCTCAAAAAGGCAAGTAGTCCTTACAAATTCAGCGACATACCTGCAGGTCCTATGCAAACAGGAATGTCCTCAGAAGGTCTTAAACAGCTTAAATCTGATTTAGAATTGCTAATTAGCACCAAACAGTTGCCAATTGGAATATCCAAAAGAGCAAGAGTTCTTATTATCAATGGTGATAAAGATAAAATCATCCATTCTTCTACAAAACAAGAACTCCTAATAAGCCTTAACAGTCATCTCAATACTCCTCCAACCATTTGGACAATTAAAGGAGAAGGTCATTTCATACTTCAAGCAGGATTAAGGGAAGACGTAAGAAAATGGCTTGAGGTAGTTTAATGACCAATAAATGGCAAGATAACATTCTAAAAAACTTTGATTCTGCCTCAACGCATTACAACGAAGAAGCTTTCATTCAAAATACCTACGCCAAGAAATTAGCAAAATATTGTTCTCAAAAGCTAATTCCCCCAGGTATATGGGCTGATCTAGGTGCAGGTACCGGCCTACTTGCAGATGCTTTAGAAAAGTTAAACCCACAGCAATCAGTTTTGAGAGTAGATGGATCTAGAGAAATGCTTAAGCAACACTCACTCCCCAAAAAAACTCAACTTTGGGATTTAAACTTAGGTTTACCTACTAATTGGTCAGAATCGCCTAGCTTGCTCGCATCTAATTTTGCACTCCATTGGTTAAGCAAGCCTGAATTAAAAGTTCAAGAATGGTTCTCTGCTATAGCACCTGGAGGTTGGCTCGCGATAGCACTTCCCGTAAAAGGAAGTTTTCCCGAATGGCATAAGGCAGCGGCTCTCGCGAAGGTAAGGTGTACTGCATTATCCTTCCCATCACATACTTCTCTTACAGATGGTATTCCAATTAACAGTATCCACGTAAATCAATTAGAAAAATTCACTCAAACAGCAACTGGAGTATCCTCATTATTAAAACCATTAGTCAAAGTAGGAGCAACATCAACTCCTGAAAAGTCTCTTAAGTTGAGTCATTGGCGTCGATTGCATAAAGAATGGCCCTTATCTCTAAACTCTCAAAATCCACAACTAACCTGGTTAGTACAGATTCTTTTAATCCAAAAATGAATCCAACATATCCTCAATTAATTATTTGTGGGACTGGTACTGACGTAGGGAAGACAGTCGTAAGCAGTCTCTTTGTACAAGGATTAAATGCTATGTATTGGAAGCCAATACAAAGTGGAATAGAAGATGGTGGAGACACCAGCAGTATTTGCAAGCTTCTCAATCTTCCAAAAGAGCGTTGCCTGAAAGAAGCTTATAAGTTTAATGCTGCTGTCTCCCCTCACTGGGCAGCTGAGAAAGAGAATCAAACTATAGACCCTAGACAATTAACACTACCTTCAATCACTAGCCCACTTATTATTGAAACTGCAGGTGGTTTAATGGTTCCCTTAAATAGGCAATTATTACAGATTGATCAACTCAAAAGTTGGGGACTTCCCATAGTACTCGTTGCTAAAAGTGGTCTTGGGACGCTAAATCACACACTATTAAGTATCGAAGCATTAAATAAACGCAGAATTCCAATCATAGGACTTGTATTAAATGGATCTCTCCATCAAGACAACCCTAAAACGCTCAAAGGATTTGGAGGCGTTCCAATTATTGCTGAATTACCTCACTTCAATAAACTTTCAGCACATCTACTTTCTGAAGAGTGGGAAAAGCAAAATATTGGTGTTCGTCTGGAACAATTAATAAACAATACTTCTTACTAAAATGCATAGAAGAAATAGAACGACTAACAATATTTCCTTATAGTTGCTTATATGGCTATGAATTCGACCAAACATCACCCAAAAAACCTTGGATCATTTAGATAAACCAGATAAATACCTCGCCAAAGGCTGGAATCAGCACATATGGCCTCCGTTTACACAAATTGCATCTTCTTTGCCTCAGCAAAGGGTAGTTGGTAGCAGGGATGCTCTCTTATTTAGAGAACAAGGACCACCAATCATTGATGCAATTAGCAGCTGGTGGGTAACACTTCATGGTCATGCAAATGAATATGTTGCCAATGCAATTGCTGATCAAGCCAAAAAGCTAGAGCAAGTAATATTTGCTGACTTTAGTCATCCACAAGCAGAGCGACTTGCTGAGAGGCTAAGTCATATTACAGGGCTCCAACGATTATTCTTTTCGGACAACGGCTCAACTGCTGTAGAAGTAGCTATTAAAATTGCCTGTCAATTTTGGCAAAACAGAAAGGAACCCAGGCATCAACTAATTGCATTTGAAGGTGCTTACCACGGCGATACATTTGGGGCAATGGCAGTAGGAGAGCGTAATTTATTCAATGCTCCTTTCGAAAAAATGCTTTTTCCTGTTAGCAGATTGCCTTGGCCTGCTACTTGGTGGAACGACGAAGATATTGAAAACCGCGAAAATGAGACAATCACTCAGCTTGCAAGACTTCTGGAAACACCAACTGCGGCTGTCATTCTTGAACCACTTGTTCAGGGTGCTGGTGGTATGTCCATGGTAAGAGAAGAGTTTCTGAAAAAAGTTGAAACAGTAGTCAAAGACTCTAAGGCGTTGCTTATTGCAGACGAAGTTATGACAGGGTTTGGCAGATGTGGAGACTTATTCGCAACTAAACGTGCCCAGGTCTCACCAGATCTTATGACTTTATCAAAAGGATTAACAAGTGGGTTCCTTCCTATGGGAGTAACGATGGCACGAGAAGACATCTTTGAAACCTTTGTTGGGAATGATCCACGTCTAACCTTTTGGCATGGTCATAGTTTTACTGCCAATCCTTTAGGTTGTGCCGCTGCGAATGCAAGCTTAGATTTATTAGAAAATGCACCCTCTGCATATACAAGGTTCGAATCTCGCCACTTACCTCACCTAAAAAAGCTAGCTCAGCATCGAAAAGTAACTAAGCCTAGGCTTACGGGAACAATCGCAGCTTTTAATATAGAAGTAAGTGGAAAAAGTGGATATCTTAATGTTGTGGGAAAATCACTCAAGCAATTTGCATTAGAGCATGGTGTTTTAATCAGACCTCTTGGTAACGTCGTATATCTCCTACCCCCACTCTGTATTACCGATGATCAATTAGAAAAATGTTATTCAATAATTGAAGATGGATTGGAATTTTGCTAATCATGGACCCTGCACTAAAGCAGCTTCAACATCTTGTCTTGGAAGACCATAAGGGAAGTCAAACTGACTTTTTTTTGTATCTTGAGTCCAAGTAACACGTAACTCATCCTGCTTAAGTTCTATCTCAGCTAACCACTTAGGCAAATGCCATTGCCAAAGACACGGGTCATCAGCGCTTTTAACTGCCCCCAGTTCTGAGAGCCAAAGTTCTATCGATGTCAAAGAATGCTGATTTAAAGGAGTTATAGCTGGAGGAAGTGTTGGCATCTCTTATTCCTAAAGGGTTAAGGACAGTCAAAGCTTGCTCTGTCTTAAGCCAACTTGGACTTACTTGTAATTCTCTACCATCTAATAGCGCAAACCCTACTCCTAACATCAAGCTAAGTAAAAGAGTTATACATAAAAGCAATAATGCAAACAATTCTCCCCCAGAAAAAGGCCGTCGTGGAGCAGCATCAAATTTTATCTTACTAGGAACTTTACTGTTTAATTTCTGCGATTTAGGAAGCTCCAATTCATCAGAAATCTCATTATCAAGAGTTTTGTCATAAGCTTCTCTTCTTAATGGATCTGACAATAATTCATAAGCCTCGCATAATTCACGGAATCTCTGTGCAGCCTCATCCACAGGAAGCGCAGTGGTGTCAGGGTGTAAGTCTTTACTCAATCGATGAAATGCCTTTCTCAAAGCATATGCATCTGCTGATCTAGAAATTCCCAGAAGTTCGTAATAGCTCCCAGATGAAGTCAAAGGGATAAATATGGCATATTTAGCATAAGAAGCATTACATAAATATGAGCTCTACTCATGACTATTCACCTGAATCATAAAAGTGAAGATTCTCTGGTTTGGGAAACAATGAATTGGGAACCAACTTGCCATCAAGTTCAACAATTCCTTCAGTTGCAGGCTCTTTTAATCGAATGGAATGAGAAAGTAAATCTTACTCGCCTTCTAAAAGGAAGTGACTTTTGGATATCACACGTCTTAGATAGCCTATGGCCACTGCGATATGAATTAAATCATTTCGAAAGCTCTCGGAAAATTATTGATGTAGGAACTGGTTGTGGGTTCCCAGGTTTAGCAATAGCGATAGCACTACCACGTTCAGAAATCACTTTGATTGATTCCATTAGTAGAAAAACAACTGCTGTCAAAGCAATCTCACAAACACTCGGGCTAGGGGAAAGAGTTTCTGTTCGAACAGAAAGAGCCGAAGTAATAGGGCAAAGCATTTCTTTTAGAGGAAATTATGATTTAGCAGTTGCGAGGGCTGTGGCCACATCCCCTGTAGTCGCTGAATATCTAATCCCTCTTTTAAATGCCCAAGGTGAAGCTTGGTTATATAAAGGTAGATGGAGCACAGATGAACAAATAGATTTAAATAACGCACTCAAACCACTAAAAGGCAAAATAAAAAGCATTGAAAGTTTCGAATTACCTGAAGGCAAAGGTATGAGAAACATAGTCAGACTTGTAAGCAATGAACAATGTCCAGAAAAGTTTCCGAGACCAATTGGCATCCCAGCCAAAAGGCCTTTAGAAAGTCAAATGCTAGATAATCTCTGAGAAGGCTCGCCCGCTAATCTAGTTTTCAATTGGCGAAGTAAAAAAGGAATCTCATCACACCAAGGACTCTCCAGAAGAACTTCCCTAAGATCGTCTTCGCTCACGTCATCATCAAAACAATCAGCATTAGACCCTGGGAACCAATGACTAGCTTTACCTAACAACCTATAGCGAGATTTTGCGAAGTCTTCCATCTCCCAAGATTCGATCAAAGTATGTAACCATAACAAAACAGGAATATTTATCCCGCCAGGTGTTTGATCCCACCTAGGCAAACCAACTCGCCAAGTTGACAGCCACTCATCACCTAAGGATGATCGAGATGCATCTAATAGACGTTCTTGAATAGTCGACAATAATTCACCAGAGTTATTTAGCAATCTAAGCGCCTCAATATGGCGTTCAAAGTTACCTGGATTGGCCGCACCAACACTAATCGTATGAACTCTTTTATCTGTTAAGCAAAAGAGATCATTGAAAGCAATTGGATGCAAAGGTGCACATAACTCTACGAGCTTGGATGATGGTGTATGTAAATGCCCCCCTTTATCAGTAGGGCTAATAATAAAAACTCCAAGGTCTAATTTTGCTGCTGCATCTAATGCAGGTGAATTATCTTGATAAATGAAATACCAGTGAAGGTTTACATAATCAAATTCATTTGTCTCAATTGCTTGGACAATTAAATCATTAGAGCCATGGGTTGAGAAGCCAACATGTCCAATCAGACCCTTCTTTTGCCATCGCCGCACAATATCAATACATCCTCCAGGCCTAATAGTTTGCTCTAAATGTTCAGGGAGATTTATGCCATGAATTGCAAGGAGATCTACTCTTTTGCATTGCAATCTTTTAAAACTCAACTCAAGCTCCTGCTCAAAATCCTTAGGATCATCCCTTGGTGGAACTTTTGTCTGAAGGATCCTTTTAGGATCATTAACATTGCTTATTGATAAACCAATTTGAAGTTCTGAGGTCCCGTAATGCCTTGCCGTTTCCAAATGATGAAGTCCATTGTTTACAGCCTCATGAAGAATCTTTTCCAAATTAACTTGATTCGAAATAGGTATATCTTTGATCCCCAAATCAGTCCAGCTTTGCTGAAAACGCATACCCCCAAGAGATAAAACAGGAATCTGAATCTCAGTACGTCCAAACCGCCTAGAAGGTATAGATCCTTTAGTCATCAAGTTTTCATTAATTTTTACCAGGCTTTATTCGTCTTTTAACTTTTGGGAGCATACCTAGTGGGTGTACACCATTCTCTTCAAGCTGTGCGCGTAAATCATCTAATTCCTCAAATTTAACCCAATGAATGCAGTTAACAGGGCATGTATCTATAGCTTCCTGGATAACTTCAGTACTGTCTCCATCCTGCCGGAAAGCTCTAGCTCTACCCATATCACTTTCCATGGAAAATGTATTTGTAGCTACTGAATTACAATAAGTACAGCCTATGCAGGTTGATTCATCAACCCATACAGCCTTCACACGAAGTTTTCCACCTAGGATAGGCTCTTTACCATTAACAGCACTATCTTCGAAAACCTTTGTCTGAAAAGCTATCGAAGGATTATTACTCAATGGTCAAATTAAGAGTCCCAACGGGTCACAACTAATTCAATAGAGCCATCAATATTATTTTTTCGTTGAGCCACCTGGAAACCTTCCTCAGCTGTTGCCGAAAGAACAGTACTTAAAGCATATTGCTGAGTTAATTTCGCTAAAAACCTATCTACAGGAACCTGGTGTTTCCAAAGATCTAAATCGGCCACGAACTCATAAGAATTTGTATCTTCGTTCCATCGAAATCCTATGTCGCCTCCTTCAGGCATTTGTACTGACATTTCTGCCTTCACAGTTTGTCCCCTGTATCCCCTAACAAGTTGTTCTCCCTCTTGGGGTAGATAGCCCAAGTTATATAAAGCCTGAACCAAAGGCTCCTTCTTTCGAAGTTGGGTTTTGACTGTGCTGAAATGGGACATTAAATGATCTCTAGGGGAATTGACTGAGATTGAACTTCTTCTTGAAGATAGGCCTCTGGTTTTAACTCTCTATGCTCAACACTGCCCAAGGCAGCCTCAAGTCTTTCAGTCAGCTGATTACAAGACTGACCAATGACTCCTTCAACAGATTCTTCCACAACACCATCTTGGCGAATTCGAAATCTCACCGTGCGTTGAGGCATGCATCAAAAAATGAAGGTACTAAATGTTATATAAAATGGGCCGCAAGAGTGGGTTCATTTGTAACATCTAAATATTAAGAATCACAAATCAAAGCAAATTAGCTTCCTCAAGCAGGGTTTTTATCTGGCTTTTAGCTAAAGGATCTTCTATTTGTTCCAAAGCAACCCTCACCTCATCCCTAACGGACGCCTCCAAATCAGTTGATAGAACTGAAACAAATGCATGAAGCAATTGACTTTTTAGATCGTTTGACAGTTTTTCATACAAACGTCCAAGAGACCAAATGCAGTTACTTCTAACCACAGGCTCATGATCGATTCTTAAACTCACAAGCAATTGGACTGCAACTATGTCTGCATTTGCAGTTGAGCTTAAGCCAACCTCGGCAAGAGAACTCGCTGCCCACAATCGAACAGCAGCAATATCATTCTGCAAAGCATTAATTAGCGGCTTCATAACAGGAGCATTGGAATAATTCCCCAAACTCCATGCAGCAGCTTTCCTTACATAAGCATTGCTATCAGTCTCCAGCAATTGAAGAAGAATTTTTACAGCTTTTGGAGAAGGGTTTCTTCCAAGTGCATAGACAGCACTCATCCTTTCTACAGGGCAAGGCTGCAACAACAAAGGAATTAGTAAAGGTAAAGCCCTTGGATCTCTATGCTCACAGAAAACTCGAAGACCTTGCAAACGTTCTTCATGCCCTTGTTGTAACCAATGCAGTCCAGCTTCACATTCACTTGCAACCTTGGCTTGATCTGGATCAAGTCCATCCAAATCAATTTCATCCAAAGGATCTCCTTGAAGTTCAGCTGCTAACTCTTGAGCTAGTACCTCAGGGTCGATGGTCAATTTGGTTAGACCATCCTCATGAAAAGTGGAGTTATCTTCTTTCATAAATGCATTCTAAAAATTTCAATTGCCAACACAACCCAGTGGCGCAGGAGCAAGCATGTCACCCGGGAGCCAAATTCGAGCACTCACTGCAAAAAAAGCAATCCCAAAAAGGGTGACTATTAAAATTGGCAAAACTGTTGTACGTAAAAAACTCACAGTGGAAGATCTCTTTTATTCATTTTGCTCCAATAGTTAAAAATTTCAAAACTCAACCCTCAGAAAAACTTCTTCGTACAAACTTCCCATTGATTCCTACCAGGCAGAAAGAACAAATAACCAATCCTATCCACCCGCCTCTCTCCTGATGCAATAAGAATGATCCTGTTGAGAAAAGGCCGCCAAAAAGTACTCCAATGCTTAAGGAAAAACGAATCAACAAATCTTGCAAAGGATCAACAGCCTGCACTCGAAACTTATTTCTTAAAACCTCCCATCCAGGACCAGGAGGCTTTACTAAAACTACAAATTTTTCTAAAACCTCTTCTGATTCAGGTGGAGTTGTGAACATAGCAATTAACCAAGTAATTGCAGTAAGGCCAGTTGTGACCATCAACTTAATTCCATAGTCATCGATCCTCAGAACAGGGACTATAGATGTCACAAGTCCTACAAAAAAGCCAGAAAGCATTGCTGCCAACTCTGCTATTGCATTTATGCGCCACCAAAACCATCGCAAAACAAGAACTACTCCTGGACCAGTACCAATAGCAATAACCAAACGAAAGATTGCACCAATACTATCGCTGATCAAAGCTGTGCAAATTCCCAACAGAAGCAAAATAGAGCTTGTTATTTGGCCTATCAACAACAATTCTTTTTGACTAGCCGTAGGCCTAAAAAATCTTTGATAAAGGTCATGAGTCAAATAGCTTGCACCCCAATTAATAGAGGTGCTAACAGTACTCATAAAGGCTGCTACTAAAGAGACAACTACTAACCCTAGAACCACAGGTGGCAGATATCGTACCGCGAGAGTGGGATAACTCATTTCCCAATCCTGCTGAGCAGGCAACAAAACAAGTGCTCCCAATCCGACGACAATCCAAAGCCAACTTCTAACAAGATAATTCACAATCAGAAAAACCCAACCAGCCCTCTTTGCTTGCTTCTCATTTTGAGTCGCCAGTAATCTCTGTATAAACTCGCCACCACCATCACTACGTCGAAAACTCCACCATTGCAGTGAAAGAAAGGCCGTAAAAGTTGCAACACTTATTCCTGCACTCTCAATCCATTCCAACCCATTGTCTGTCCATGTCCAAGGGAAAATAGAAAGCAGCTCAGGTCGATCTAAATCTTGCAACCTCAATAACATTTGATTCATCCCGCCTGAAGCATGGATAACAGCAAAAGCCACGGCAAAGGCGCCTAGGAGAGCCAGTATTAATTGAATTAAATCATTAACTACAACCGCCCATAATCCGCCAACAACTGTATAAACAAGTAAAAGGAAAGCAACCACTATAAGGAGCAATAAAGTATCACTAAAAGGTCCAAAAATGGTGTGCCCATCCACTATTCCCAATGCCTCTGCTACCTTACGCATGGCCAAGAATGCATAGCCGATGCCTATACAGTTAATAGGAATAGCCAACAAAAATGCCTTAATTGCTCGCAACCAAGCTGCAGGCAAACCTCCATAACGTAACTCAGTAAAAGCCGCATCAGTAATCACCCCGCTTCGACGCCACATTGGAGCAAAGACAACTGTCATTGCTACATGCGCCAATCCAAAACTCCACCATTCCCAATTTCCAGGAAGGCCACGAGTTCCTACAACTCCTGCGACATAGAGAGGTGTATCAATTGAAAATGTTGTAGCTGCCATTGAAGCCCCAGCAAGCCAGCCGGTCAGCCGACGCCCTGCAACAAAGTAATCACTATCAGAACGATTTCTCCGCGACAAAGCTATTCCCAAAAATAAAGTAGCTGTCAAATACCCAAGTAAAACTAACCAATCAATTAATGTCATGGAGTCATCTGCCTTTTTTGAATCAAAGACTTAATCTAATCGAGTATGCTGATGTCGCAGTTGGCCACAGGCGGCATCCTGATCAAGCCCTCTACTTGCTCTTAGGCTGACAGCAACTCCTCTACTTTGCAAAACAGTCATAAATCTATTAATACGAGCAAGTGAGGGGCGTTGATAATCTTCCTCGTCAATAGGATTATAGGCAATTAAATTAACATGACTCTGAAATCCGCTGATTAAATCTGCTAATTCCTCTGCATGCTCCACTTTATCATTTACTGTTGCCAACAAAATATACTCAAAGCTAATCCTCCTTCCAGTTATATCCAAATAATGTCTACAATCACTTAGTAAATCCTGAATTGGATAGACTTTAGCTGAAGGCACCAACATTTCACGAAGGTGTTGATTTGGTGCATGCAAGCTTAGCGCAAGAGTAAATTGAACACGTCCAAGTTTAGCAAGTGCCAATTCAGCTAACTGTGGGAGAGTATTTACTACGCCAACTGTGCTCACAGTTATTCGACGTTGTCCAATACCCAAATCATTATTTAAACAGCTAATAGATTCTAAAACCGATTCAATATTTAACAAAGGTTCTCCCATACCCATAAAAACGATATGAGACGGGCGTCGATCAAACGCCTCTCTAATACTAAGCACTTGATCAACAATTTCATGCACTTCCAAAGAACGCTGAAACCCTCCTTTCCCAGTAGCACAAAATCTACATCCCATAGAACATCCCACTTGACTAGAGACACAAGTAGTTAAGCGACTATTTGTTGGGATACCAACAGCCTCTATGCTTTCTCTATCAGAAGTCTCTAGTAAAAGTTTAATCGTTCCATCATTGGCGACTAATCGCTTAACCTCTTCCAAACGTCCAGTACAAACACCTTGGTCACTCAAAGTAGTACGCCACAATTTAGGCAATACAGATATTTCTTCTAGCTTTCTTACTCCCTTTTGATATAGCCACTCATGAATTTGACGGCCCCTAAAAGCTGGTTCACCATACTCTTGGGCTAGTTTTTCAAGCTTTGCAACGTTCTGGCCAAGTAATACGACTTTCTTTCCCTCTAATAGCGAAATATTCACCTAACTAATAATCCATGACCCAATTTAATCTCCAAGATGACTAATGCAATAAAGCCAATCATTGCCAAGCGGCCATTTAATTTCTCGGTATGACCATGAAAGCCATAACGAGGCAAAATTCTTTTAGGAATAAGCTTTGGTTCAATCATCTTCTTTACCTTCAACTATAGGTTAGCAATAGAGCATAGCTTTAACGTTTTTACCTTATTCATCTGCAAGCAATCCCTCCTCTTGCAGCCCCTCTAAAGCAATTGGGTCAGGTTTTTGATCTTCTTGAGATGGATCATCTCCTGAAGGACGAGCAAATGCTGCAAAATTACTAGTGGTTGGATCTATTCCATGCCTACTCCTAGTGGCCTCTAAATCTTCCTCGCTCGGGTCATCTAATACAGAGGTTGATTTTGCAGCAGTAGATACAGGCATTTCAACTGTATAGTCAGGTCTTAGATTTTGCATACGTCTATAACCTGCTGGATCTTCAGCCAAAATATCTGGATGCGGCCCAGCCTCGGCTCTCAGTTCTTCTACAAAACCACTAAAGCCTGTTCCAGCTGGAATAAGTCGCCCAATAATCACATTCTCTTTTAACCCTCTTAGCCAATCCGATTTACCTTCTATTGCTGCCTCCGTCAGAACCCTAGTGGTTTCTTGGAAAGAAGCGGCAGAAATAAAGCTATCCGTATTCAAAGAAGCTTTCGTTATACCTAAAAGAACCGGAGTAAACTCTGCCGGAGCACCTCCAGTCACAGAGATTGCTTGATTGGTATCTTCAACTTGCCGAATCTCAATTAACTCTCCAGGAAGTAAAGTTGTATCTCCAGCATCTTCTATACGAACCTTACTGGTCATCTGACGAACTATAACCTCAATATGCTTGTCATCAATTGAGACGCCCTGGGACTTATAAACATTCTGGACCTCAGTAACTAGTCGATGCTGCAATTTTGCTATTGATTCTTGGGCAGCTTCCAACAAAGGCTTTCTATCTCGAAGATCACCAAAGAAACACTCAAGCAATTCATGAGGATTAACTGGGCCATCAGTAAGGAATTCTCCTGCATGTACTTCTTGCCCATCACTAACCATGACATTCCTACCGAGAAGGATCGAATATTCGGATAAAGAGTCGTCGCTTTCTATAACTTTAACTACTACAGATTCATCATCCTCTTCTTGTTTTATCTCAACTATACCAGGTTTTTTACAAAGAATTGCTGATTCTCTTGGCCTTCGTGCCTCTAATAATTCCTCAATTCTTGGTAATCCTTGAACAATGTCTCCAGTTTTTTGTCTTTCAAATACCAATAAAGCCAAGCCATCTCCACGTTGAACTAAATCCCCATCTCGTACGTGAAGTACAGAATCTGGAGAGACCATATAAGGTCTACCAAGACGAAGTGTTACCTTATTTCCTTTAATATCTTCAACTTCTCCACAACAATTAATTGGCTCTCCTTTAGACAATAAATCCCCGTCGACAACCCTTTCACCTACCTTGAGGATAGGGTTGTCTTTAGCAGTCAAAACAGTAGTATCTTGAGCACGCTCAACAATCAGTCGACGTATAGGTTCATCGTCTACGGCATTTGGTAGTTGAACAATTCCATCTTCCTTACATAAAATCTGTGTTGTTGCGACTACATCATCAGCATTCACTAGTTGATTATCTTTAATTTGTAGCTCTGTATGAGTAGATCCATGACTTGAATCAGACATGGTGTCTCGTCTAACCAAGATACTTTCTAGGATTACTAGTCTTAATCTGTTAATTGTTTTAGCTCGCTTATCTAAAGCCACCTCAACATCTACAGTCATTTGAGGGGTCGTTTCAAAAGTGTCCAGGATTAATTGGGTTTTCAATAACTCCACACCCTCCACAGACTTAATAAGCTCACCATCTTTAAAGGCAAGTCTCTGGGTCGCCCTCAGTCCTAGAGAAGGACCTTTCTCTTGCTTAACATGTGAAAGTTCAGGTAATTGGGCTTGATCTGGAATTGTGTACTCTTCAACTGGTCTTAGTAAAAGACCTTTTCCATCTCTAGATTCCACTGTTTGAACAAGGACCATTGAATCAGCCTTAAGTCCTTTAGCGATATTCTCACCAGGGTTAACCATCTGCCCTTCATCCTCAAAACGTTCTAGAACTTTTGACTCATTACAAAGGTGAAACTCGCCGCTACGAACAATAATCTCTCTCAAAATGTCATTCTTTTGAGTGACAGTCACTATTCCAGCAGTTTGGCTGAAAATATCCTTAACAACTTCAGTTCCAGCTTCTATCCACTGGCGATCTTTAATCATTAGCAAAGAAATATCCTTGTTAATTTCATGTGTTTCTTGAGGAACCCAGATCAAAGTTCCACCATTGCTAACTTCAAAACCGTTTTTCGCTGACCTTGCCTTTTTGATAGCTAGTCCCGGTGCATATTTAACTAGTCCACCTGTCTTTGTCCGGAATCGGTCATCTGCTAGTTCAGCTACGATCTCCCCGCTACTAATCTTGCTACCTGGGATAGAGTTGAGACGATATCTTGTACCATCTTTAGCCTCTAAATTCCATATCTCACCTGTATGAGTCGACTCTTCTAGTAGTTTAAAATCCTTCAAAGTCATAGATGTCGTGACTATCTGTACTTCTCGAGAATCTCCAATAGAATCTCGCAAACGAACTTCTCCTCCAAACTCACTAGCTTGACTCGCTTCTGCCAAGACCATTCCTTTGGAGACTTTAGAGTTAGCCTTAACAACTGGACGTGCATTAGGAGGTAAATTGTATACATCTCCCGCCAAGACCCAAAGTCGTCCGAGTCGTTGTGCCTTCAAAGTGATATTGCCCTGTCTATCAGTTACTTCTCTAGGCTGGATCACACTTTCATATCTAACCTGTCCAGCTAAGTCACAAATAACATCTTTAGTCGCTTTCTCAACACTCTTCTTCACAGCTCCTGCTGTTATCTGAGCAACTGTGACATCAGCGGCTATCTCTTGTGCATTATCTACAAAGATCAATGAACCATTTGAAATTTCAATAGTTTGAGTCTTACCACTTCCTGTGGGTTTAACTTTCAAGGTAAAGTCAACTTCGGCTTGCTGAGCTTCAACTCCATGAGGAGTTCTATAGCCACGCACACGCGCATTAGGTCCAAACTCAACCTTCCCTGCAATAGTTGACCTCACTACACCTGTTTCCGCAGTGGATACCCCTCCTGTATGGAAAGTTCTCATTGTTAATTGAGTCCCAGGCTCTCCAATTGACTGTGCTGCAATAATCCCTACTGCTTCTCCAAGATCAACCAAATTATTATGAGCCAAAGCCCATCCATAACACTTTCTACAAACAGACCGAGTCGCCTCACAAGTCAAAGGAGATCGCACCATAATTCCTGCTAAACCTGCTTTTTCAATCTTCTTAGACAATTCAGGGTCGATTGCCGTATCCTTCTTAGCTATTATTTCGTCAGCGTCACCAACGATTTGCTCTGCTGTTAAACGTCCCACAAGCCTATTCCCAAAACGTCCATCCTCAGCTTTTACTAATATCGCTCTACTGGTTCCACAATCTTCCTCTCGCACTATTACATCTTGCGCCACATCGACTAGACGTCTTGTCAAATATCCAGAGTCAGCCGTTCTTAAGGCAGTGTCAACAAGACCTTTACGTGCACCATAAGAAGAAATAACATATTCAGTTACTGTTAAACCCTCTCTAAAATTAGTGCGAATAGGCAAGTCAATAATTTCACCTTGGGGGTTAGCCATTAAACCTCTCATGCCTACCAGTTGACGTACTTGAGACATGTTTCCTCTTGCGCCAGAGTTGGCCATCATCCATACAGAATTCAGAGGGTCGTTTTGATTGAAATTCTTTTTGACTGCATCAACCAATCTCTCATTCGTTTCAGTCCAGGTATCAATCACTTTCGTATGACGTTCAACTTCAGTAATTTCTCCAAGGCGGTAACACTCTTCTGTAGCAGTGATTTGCTGCTCCGCTTCTCCAAGTAAATCCTGTTTTGCATCTGGAACCTTTAAGTCATCAACAGAGATAGAGACCGCTGCTTGAGTTGCGTACTTAAAGCCAAGATCTTTAAGATTATCTGCCATGGCAGCAGTAACTGCTGTTCCATGATTTTTATAGGCCCAAGCTACTAACTGTTTTAAAGCTTTCTTATCGACTATACGGTTTCTAAAAGAGGGAGGTGTTTTGGAAAGAGGTGGTATTTGACTTACCTGCTTACCTTTCTTCTTGCTACCCTTCCTGCCCTTGCCTGAAGATCTACGAGATTTTGGAGAAGTTGAAGTCATTGTGAATGCCTAAGGTCGAGTGATTTGAGAAAATGTTGATAAAGAATTAAGCGATTGCAACAGCATCAATAATGGTGTGATTCATTACTACACGGCCAACAGTAGTAAGAACAAATCTACTGATTAGGGCACCCTGCTCGTCCAAGCGATCACGTCTTAAATTCCACTGTTCTATACGAGTCCCATCTTCCAGAGTCTCTGAGTGAGATGGCTCTCCATGATCATCATCATCTACTTCACCGTTAAATCTTACCCAAACCCAATCATGCAGCTTTATTCTTTTATCCTCAAAAGCATTAATTACATCATCTAAAGAAGCAAAGGTTTTGGATTGATCCCCAAAATCTGGTTTTGATGCCTCCGGTTGAATGGCAGTTAGATAATATGACCCTAAAACCATATCTTGAGAAGGAGTTACGATTGGTTCCCCAGTGGCTGGAGAAAGAATGTTATTGCTTGCCAGCATCAACATTCGGGCCTCGGTTTGAGATTCTATAGCCAATGGGACATGGACTGCCATCTGGTCGCCATCAAAATCAGCATTGAATGCAGGACAAACCAACGGATGAAGTTGTATTGCCCTACCATCAACTAATTTTGGCTCAAAAGCTTGTATGCCGAGTCTGTGCAAAGTAGGTGCTCTATTTAACAAAATTGGATGGCCATCTATAACTTCTTGAAGAACCTGCATAACTTCATCATCTGCTCTCTGAATAAGTTTCTTAGCCGCCTTAATATTATTCACAATGTTTTGACGTATAAGCCTGTGAATTACAAAAGGCTGGAAAAGCTCGATAGCCATCTCCTTAGGTAATCCACATTGATGCATCTTTAACTTTGGACCAACCACTATTACAGATCTACCTGAATAATCAACTCTCTTTCCTAGCAGGTTCTGTCGAAAACGACCTTGCTTTCCTTCAATTATATCGCTCAGAGATTTTAAAGCACGATTATTTGCGCCAACAACCGTTCTACCTCGTCGACCATTGTCTACCAGAGCATCAACAGCTTCCTGAAGCATCCTCTTCTCATTCCTAACAATAATTTCTGGTGCAAGTATTTCCTGTAAGCGAGCTAACCGATTATTCCTATTAATAACCCGTCTATAAAGATCATTTAAATCAGAGGTAGCAAATCTACCCCCATCTAATTGGACCATAGGTCTAAGGTCCGGTGGAATAACAGGAATTGCATCTAGTACCATCCACTCTGGACGAGCATTTGTAGCAATAAAGTTATCTATTACTCTGAGTCTTTTAATTAATTTTGCTCTTTTTTGTCCCTTGCTACCAGTGATTTCCTCTCTCAGAGTTTCAGCTATTTCCTTTAAATCTAAATCTTCAAGAAGTTGCTGCAGAGCTTCAGCCCCAATCCCCACTACAGGTTCATTCTCAATAGTAGAGTCTTCAGCATAGATCTCATCCTCGATTTCCAACCATTCATCTTCGGTCAATAATTGCTTGTACTTAAGATCTTTATGGTCGCCTTGGTCTAAGACTACATAGCAATTAAAATAAACTATCTGCTCAACATCTCTAAGAGGCATATCAAGCAAAATAGCAACATAACTTGGGATGCCTTTTAAATACCAAACATGAGATACAGGTGCCGCTAGTTTGATAAACCCCATTCTATGACGCCGAACCCTACTTTCAGTGACTTCTACACCACATCGTTCGCAAACAATCCCACGATGGCGAACACGCTTATATTTGCCACAATGACATTCCCAATCTTTTGAAGGACCAAAGATCTTTTCACAGAACAGTCCATCCATCTCAGGTTTTAAAGTTCGATAATTTATCGTTTCCGGCTTTGTTACTTCTCCAACAACTTGTCCATTAGGTAGAGTACGTTGCCCCCATGACATTACTCTTTCAGGAGAAGCTAAAGTAATTTTGACGTAATCAAAATGGTTCTCAGTGCGAAGGTTGCTGTTAGTCATCGAAGTCTAGAAAATGTTGGTAAAAGAAATAATGAAATAGTTGATAGTAGAGATTAATCCTCTTGATAATCTGATCCCAATGATTCATAAGTTGGTCTACTAGGAGTACTTCGACGTGGATTAACATCCTGCATCAAATCAACTTCTTTCCCTTCATCTGTATACACTCCAATGTCTAGTCCAAGAGACTGAAGTTCTCGCATTAAAACTTTGAACGATTCTGGGGTTCCTGGCCTTGGAATTGGCTTGCCTTTGACAATTGCATTAAGCGCCTCATTTCGACCTTGCATATCATCAGACTTGACAGTCAACAATTCTTGCAAAGTATATGCTGCTCCATAAGCCTCTAAAGCCCAAACCTCCATTTCTCCTAAACGTTGTCCTCCTTGTTGAGCTTTACCTCCTAAAGGTTGCTGAGTAACTAGAGAGTACGGACCAGTAGAGCGAGCGTGAATTTTATCGTCTACTAAGTGAACTAATTTAAGGAAATGTGAGTAGCCAACTGCAACAGGCTGATCAAAAGGTTCTCCAGTCCTTCCATCTCTTAGAAGTAGCTTTCCTGGGTCTTCTGGGTTGTAGACCCATTCTTTGCCTGGCAAACTAGCGGCCTCTTTAAGGTAAGCAGTTACTGTCTGATAGGACTTTTCAGCACCATACATTTCGTCGAATGGAACAACTTTAACCCTGCAATCCAAATTCGAGGCTGCCCAACCCATCAACAACTCAAAAACTTGTCCAACATTCATTCTACTTGGCACACCAAGAGGGTTAAGGACAATATCTACTGGGGTTCCATCAGGCAAATAAGGCATGTCTTCTCTAGGAAGTATCCGACTAATAATTCCCTTATTCCCATGGCGTCCTGCCATCTTATCCCCTACTTGTATTTTTCTTCTTTGTGCCACATAAACTCGAACTACCATATTTGCTCCAGGCGGAAGTTCATCACCCTGTTCTCTCGTATAAATACGCACATCAACGACTCGACCTCTTTCAGTACTAGGAACTCTCAATGAATTATCTCTTACATCTCTTGCTTTTTCACCAAATATAGCCCTTAAAAGCTTCTCTTCAGGAGGTTGATCAGACTCCCCCTTAGGGGTAACTTTTCCTACAAGAATATCTCCGCTCTCAACAAAAGCACCAATCCTAATAATGCCCATTTCATCAAGATTACCCAAACTTTCTTCGGCTATGTTGGGAATTTCCCTCGTTATTTCCTCTGGGCCTAGTTTTGTTTGTCGAGCTTCAATCTCATATTTTTCAATATGCACTGAAGTATATAGATCATCTTTTACTAATCTCTCACTGACTAAAATTGCATCCTCATAGTTATAACCCTCCCAAGGCATATAAGCGATTAAGACATTTTGACCTAAGGCTATTTCTCCTCCTTCACATGCAGATCCGTCTGCAAGAACCTGACCAATAATTACCGGATCGCCATTATGAACAATGGGTCTTTGATTCAAGCATGTGTCCTGATTAGAACGTTGATATTTCTGCAAAGAATGATGATGCTCGGAACCTTCTTCATCAGTAACAACAATGATATTAGCGTCTACATAAGTTACTGTTCCATTGACTTGAGAGATAGGGACCATCCCGGAGTCTCTAGCAACCTGTGTTTCCAAACCTGTCCCAACTAAAGGTCGTTCTGGACGCAGAAGAGGGACAGCTTGACGCTGCATATTAGAACCCATTAAAGCCCTGTTTGCATCGTCATGTTCTAAAAATGGAATTAAAGATGTCGCTACAGAAATCACTTGCACTGGTGAAAGTTGCACATAATCCACTTGCTCAGGAGGAACCTTCTCAAAATCCTGCCTATATCTAACTGGAATCAAATCAGCAACAATCATGCCTTCTTTATCCGTAGCAACATCACCAGGCGCAACTCTGCATTCATCTTCTAGATCAGCAGATAGATAAATTGGCTTTCCCTCCTTAATAACTCTTCCTTTATCTACTTTCCAGAAAGGCGTTTCAATGAATCCATAATCATTAACCCTGGCATGAGTAGCTAAGGAATTAATTAGACCAGCATTTGGCCCCTCTGGAGTTTCAATAGGACACAAGCGTCCATAATGAGAAGGATGAATATCTCTTACCGCAAAACCTGCTCTTTCTCTAGTTAAACCACCTGGTCCTAATGCCGAAATCCGCCTTTTATGAGTTAATTCAGCCAAAGGATTGGTCTGATCCATAAACTGACTAAGTTGACTTGATCCAAAGAACTCTTTAACAGCAGCCACTAGAGGCTTGGGGTTTACTAGTTGTGCTGGAGTCAATGAATCTGTTTCACCTACTGTCATTCTTTCCTTGATTATTCTTTCAAGACGATTTAAACCAACACGAACTTGATTTTGCAATAACTCTCCAACAGATCTAACTCTTCTATTACCAAGATGGTCAATATCATCTAAAGTCGCCCCACCAACATCTAGCTCAAGATTAATTAAATAATCAATAGTAGAAAGAACATCCTCATGAGTCAGAGTTCTTACAGAGTCAGGTATAGTTAAACGTAATTTCTTGTTTATTTTATATCTACCGACACGTCCTAAATCATAACGTTTTGGGTCAAAGAACCTGCTCTGAAGCAATTGCTGACCACCACTGACTGAGGGTGGTTCGCCAGGTCGCAACTTTTTATATAGCTCAAGCAAAGCCTGATCCTCGGAGCTAATACCTTCTTCATCAGCGGCTTCAATAGATTTCTTATAGTATTCAGGATGTCTTAATTTATCTATTACATCATTATCTGATAGACCCATTGCTCTCATTAGAACATGAGCATTAATTTTTCTAGTTTTATCTACACGAACATGAAGTAAATCATTCTTATCTGTTTCAAACTTTAACCATGCCCCGCGATTAGGAATAACACTTGCATTGTAAGTTCTTCGGCCATTTTTATCTTGCTCATCTTTAAAATATACGCCAGGGCTTCTTACTATCTGATTAACAATTACTCTTTCTGCTCCATTAATGATAAATGTTCCTCTTTCAGTCATTAATGGCAATTCACCAATAAAAACTTCTTGTTCTTTTATTTCTCCAGTTTCTTTATTAATAAGACGGCAAGTTACATACATTTGGGAAGCAAAAGTTGCATCGCGCTTTTTAGCTTCTTCCACATCATGGCGAGGCCGCTTAAGCCGATATTCACTGCCAATAAAATGTAGCTCTAGCTTGCCCGTGTAATCAGTAATTGGTGAGAAGTTCTCAAGCTCCTCAATTAAACCTTTTTCCAAAAACCACTTAAAGCTTGCACGCTGCACCTCAACCAAGTCAGGCAGGTGTGTAGCGGTCTTAGCGACCTGAATCGCGCTTCTACTCATGCGAGAACCTGCGGTTAATAAGGGTGAAACAAAACTGGACTGAGATAGTTTGGCCTTTGTAAAGTCGATTTATTAAGACAAAGAGATTGCTCAAAGTAGTCCCTTAGCAAGAAAAGGGTTCCTTTGTACTCAATGGGTCAATAAAATCGGTTCAAACTTGCAAAAGTCAACAAAACTCTGAAGGGGAGGCCATGCTTCTCTAAACGAAGGCGTAGGAAACCACACCAAGTCCAGGACAATTCTTGATATTACACTTTGATGATTTTTTTAGCCAGCAAAAGTCTTTATTAGATCAAATTAAACAATTTAATCGCATTGTCAGTGCTTTGATTGGCCACTGTCAGAAAAGATTTCCCCCTAATCTCAGCAATCTTTTTAGCCACTGCCTCAACATGAGCAGGCTCATTACGTTTACCTCTCCAAGGGACAGGAGACAAAAACGGGCAGTCAGTTTCTATTAAAAATCTATCTTCGGGTACCTTGCGAGCACAAAGATGTGTTTTCTGCGCTTTAGGGAATGTAACCATGCCACTAAAACTGATAAAAAAGCCTAAATCCAAAAAAGCTTGCATTTCTTGAGAGTCCCCCGCCCAACAATGCATAACCCCTTTAGGGCAAATATCCAAATCCCTTAGCTCAGAAAGCAAATCAATCATAGGCTGAGCAGCATCTCTACAATGAATTATCACTGGCAAATCCAGCTCAAAAGCCAATTTCAATTGAGGCTTTAAAACAGCTAATTGTTCATCAAGATTTGAATCCCTAAAAAGATCCAAACCAAGTTCACCAATCGCAACTACTCGAGAATCTTCTAAGGCAGCTCTGCGTAAAACTTCTAAAGTCTCATCAGTCCAAGAATTTATATCTAGAGGGTGTACTCCGACTGAATATCTCAATTCAGGGAACCTATCTGCCAAAGCACGAATTGCTGGAATCTCCGAAGCTTCAACACATGCATGAACAAGACTTTGTACCCCAACAGCTCTCCACCTTTCTGCTATCTCATCCAAGTCTTCTTCGAAATTTTTAAAAATAAGATGGCAATGACTGTCTATGAGTACAGGTCTAGTCATAGTGATGGAACTTCAAAATAATCAATTACTTTTTCTGCATTGATAGTAATCGCTCTTTTAAGTAAAAAAACTAGCGCTTAGTTGCTGGCTCAATGAGCTTTTTAACAGCAGCATTTAAACGAGATTTTTTATTTGCTCCATTATTGCGATGCAAAACCCCTTTCTTTACAGCCTTATCAATTTTACTAAATGCCTCATTGATATTTTGTTGAAGATTAGCCTTTGCTTCTTCACCAGGTTTTTCAAGATAAGAACCAGCTGCAGTTAAACATCTTTTCATCAAAGTCCTCATGGCAGACTTATAAGATCTGTTTTGCAGGCGATTGCGCTCAGCAATCTGTATTCGCTTCTTCGCGGAATTGTTATTTGCCACTGAGGCTGAGGAAAGAGTTTTATCAACTTGCTACATTACCGCAGCGAGCTAATTTTAAAAAACATATTGTCCCAATACAGGACAATTAAATAAGCAAGGTCTTAGTTTGTTAAAAGAGTTGAACTCAAAAAGATTGCCTAAAAAGGACCAAATATTAACTTGCACAAACAACCTCCAGGACGCAATGACTGCCCTGGAAAGGATATCCAATAGAACTTGCGGAGACGGTCAAAAAAAGGCTGTTCTTACAGTAGAAAAAATCCTTGAACGAGTAAAAAAGGATGGGGATACAGCTCTGATTGAATACACTAAAAAATTTGATGGATTTGACCCTGATCCCCTTGAGGTTCCTTTAGAAGCAATAGAAAGAGCATGGGAAGAAACTCCAAAGCCACTTCAAGATGCTCTAATTACTGCAAAACATAGAATCCAAGACTTCCACCAAAAGCAAATTCCAAAAAATATTCTTTTTAAAGGGATTGAGGGTGAGACATTAGGTAGGCGATGGCAACCTGTTCAAAAAGCAGGCATCTATATTCCTGGAGGAAGAGCTTCTTATCCCAGCACAGTTCTTATGAACGCAATTCCTGCATCTGTAGCGGGAGTAAAAGAAATTATTATGGTTTCTCCTGGAGGTTCTAATGGTCTTGTGAATCAAACTGTACTCGCTGCGGCTTATATCACAGGAATAAAAACAGTTTTTAGGATAGGCGGGGCTCAAGCCATTGGAGCAATGGCATATGGAACAAACACAATTCCAAAAGTTAATGTAATAAGTGGTCCCGGCAATTTATATGTCACTTTGGCGAAGAAATACGTTTATGGAGATGTTGGAATTGATGCTCTTGCCGGTCCCAGTGAAGTACTAATTATTGCCGATAATAGTGCCGATGTTCGTCATATTGCTGCTGATTTACTTGCACAAGCAGAGCATGATCCATTGGCAGCGACAATCTTGCTAACAACTAACTCCGTTCTTGCTGAAAAGATTGATGATGAAATTATGGAGCAGTTAGAAGAGCATCCACGAAAAGAAATATGTCTTAAGGCACTTAAAGACTGGGGCCTAATTGTAATTTGCAATGACTTAGAAACTTGTGCAAAGTTAACAGATTACTTTGCACCTGAGCATCTAGAATTATTACTAAAAATGCCATATCAGGTGGCGGATAAAATCAATAATGCTGGTGCAATTTTCATAGGCGCTTGGAGCCCAGAAGCTACTGGAGACTATCTTGCTGGTCCAAACCACACATTACCAACATCAGGAACTGCAAGATTTAGTGGGGCTTTAGGGGTGGAGACTTTCATGAAGAACACTTCAATTATTGAATTTAATAAACAAGCTTTCGATAAGAATAGTAAGGCAATTATTGAGCTTGCGAATAGCGAAGGACTTCATAGTCATGCGAAGTCAATAGAGATTAGACTCTCTAAATCTTCTGAAGAGATTTAACACCTGGGGTTCCAGATACAATTTCTCCAACTAATACCTCATCTGCAAGATTAACGAATAAGCCATTTTCAAGGACACCAGGTATATTATTGATTTGCTTTTCAAGGGTTTGAGGGTCGTTTATACCACCTGCAAAAGTTACATCTAAAACCAAATTCCCCTGATCTGTGACAATTGGACCGGCTTTCTTTTGCGCCATTCGAAGCTGACTTACTCCGCCAATTTCGTGAATCTTATTTTTCACCAATTGCCAAGCTGAAGGCAAAACTTCTACAGGCAGTTTAAAAGTGAGATTTAGAGTCTTAACAATTTTACTGGAATCAACAACCACTACAAAACGCTCAGCCAAAGAAGCAACAAGTTTTTCTTGAACATGGCAAGCACCACCGCCTTTAATTAATTGAAAATTAGAATCAACTTCATCAGCACCATCTATTGCTAAATCAATTTGCGAGACAGCTGATAGACCTTGTAAAGGAATGCCAAGTTCAGTTGCAAGGACTTCTCCTTGAAACGAAGTTGTCACTCCAACAATATCTTTGAGATGACCTGACGAGATCTTTGCCCCTAAGGCTTTAATCATTAAGGCAGCGGTTGATCCTGAGCCAAGTCCTAGAACCATCCCATCGTGAATTTGCTCAATAGCTGCTTTAGCAACAGCCTCTTTCATTTGAGTTTGCAAATCTTCCATACTAAAAAAATCCTTGGCGAGACAGTAGCAAAGTTTCTAATTAAAGCCAGGTAACGGTTCAGGCTTTATTGAAAGTCTTATCTCATGCTCATTCCTTAAAACACTTAAACCAAAAGGGACTCCTATTTCTGATTGTTCAACCTTTTGAAGTAAAGCCTCTGGATCAAAAATTTCTTTTTCTTCTGCAGAAATAACCAAATCTCCTCTTTTCATTCCAGCTTTTGCTGCCGGGCTTTCAGAAAGTACTGATTGAACTAATGCACCTGATCTTTCTGGTAATTGAATTATTGAATTAGGGTCGCGATTATGTTCTTTAGCAATACGAGCGGTTAACGGAACCAGCTGAACACCTAAATAGGGATGAATAACTTCACCTGAGTCTAGCAATTGCGCGGAAATTCTCTTTGCAAGATTAATTGGTATGGCAAAGCCAAGGCCAGCGCCAGGTCCAGAGCGCACCAAAGTGTTGATGCCAATAACTTCTCCAGAGGCATTAACTAAAGGCCCTCCCGAATTGCCAGGATTTATTGCTGCATCAGTTTGAATTAAATCCAAACGTTTATCTGAAAACCCCAGACTATTTATATTTCTATGCAAACTGCTGATTATGCCGAGAGTCACTGTGCTTTCTAAGCCATAAGGGGTGCCTAAGGCGATTGCCCAATCCCCAACCTCTAAAGCCTCAGAATTTCCTAGAGGTGCAGGGTTGAGATCCAAATCTCCGTCTAAACGAACTAAAGCCAAATCTGTAATCTCATCAGTACCAATAACCTTTCCCTCTATCTCATATCCATTTGAAATTGTTACAAGCACGTCATCCACTTTCTCAACAACATGTGCATTTGTTAGAACCAGCCCATTGGTATCAATCAATACTCCTGATCCTTGGCCCCTTTCATGCTCAGGGCCATAAGAGGGTTCACCTAGTAAATCTTTCAGCAAGGGATCTAGCAATGTTGGATCAAATTGCTCACGTTCAACCAATCTTTCTGTGTCTATACGAACCACTGAATGACTAACATTCTTCACGGCATCAGCTACGAAACCATGATTGACCTGATTAGATAAAGCCATCTCTGCAAGAGCAGGTTCCTGTCCCAGAAGCAAAATTATGCAAACCAATGCGAGGCAATATCTAGTAAATCTCATGACCAAACAACTCGCTTGTGAATCTGGCAATTTCAATCACCTTCCTTTGAAGGCAACTCAAACTTTAATCTAATGATCTTAGATTTATCTAGATTATAGAAAAGCAAAGTTTATCCAGTAGAATTTTATTGCCTGGCGGTTACCTCCTTTATTGGAGGCAGGTGCTATCTGGAAGCTGTCGGGCGAAATGCCCGATTAAACCCTGCCTCTTGTCAAATCCAATCGTCACGAGTTTAAAGATTCTTGCATCCAATACGGCTGCCGATAAGGGTTTAGAAGTTGTTGAGTTGAAATTTAATCCCCACAGCAAACCAATTACAATTCAAGTGCAAATCCAAAAAAAACCAAAGAAAGATGTCTCACTAGATGACTGCGCACAATTTAGTGAACTGATAAGTGAGACTATTGAACTCTCGAAATTAATCAATGAACCTTATCTGCTAGAAATTAGCAGTCCAGGTTTAGGGGATTTGCTTCAAACTGATAAAGACTTTAAAACTTTCAAAGGGTTCCCCATTGAAGTACTCTTTAAAAATAACGAAAACACAAAACTTACTAAAAGTGGACTACTGCATGAAAGATCAAAGGAATACTTGCTAATAAATATAAAAGGGAGAATCAGCAAAATCCCTAGGGAAGATGTAATAACAGTTCAATTGACAAGCCCTACAGGCTAATCAATCAAAACACAATCTTCTCAGCAAAAAACCAAATTTCTTTATCCCAGCCTCGATGGCACTAGTTCTTCTCCCTGGACTCAATAACCTGATCGACGACATAAGTGAGGAGAAAAAGCTCCCTGCTCAGGTCGTTGAGACTGCTCTTAGGGAAGCACTCCTAAAAGGTTATGAAAGATATAGACGAACCCTCTATCTAGGGATTAATGAAAACCCCTTCGAAGAGGAATACTTTAGTAATTTTGATGTTGGACTGGATCTTGATGAAGAAGGTTATCGAGTATTAGCAAGCAAAATCATTGTTGACGAAGTTGAGAGTGAAGATCATCAGATCGCTTTATCTGAAGTCATGCAAGTTGCTGAAGATGCTCAAATAGGAGACACAGTAGTTCTAGATGTAACTCCTGAGAAAGAAGAGTTTGGAAGAATGGCAGCTGCAACAACTAAGCAAGTCCTTGCTCAAAAGTTGCGAGATCAACAGCGAAGAATGATTCAAGAAGAATTTGCAGATTTAGAAGATCCTGTCCTAACTGCTCGAGTAATTAGATTCGAACGTCAATCAGTAATCATGGCAGTCAGTTCAGGGCTAGGCAGACCAGAAGTTGAAGCGGAGCTCCCTCGCAGAGATCAACTGCCAAACGATAATTATCGCGCAAATGCAACTTTCAAAGTATTTCTAAAAGAAGTAAGTGAAACACCCAGGCGAGGTCCTCAATTATTTGTTAGTAGATCTAACGCTGGTTTAGTAGTTTATTTATTTGAAAACGAGGTACCAGAAATCCAAGAAGGGTCCGTCAGGATAGTAGCTGTGGCTAGAGAAGCTAATCCTCCAACACGAGCTGTCGGACCCAGAACAAAAGTCGCTGTTGATAGCATTGAAAGAGAAGTGGACCCAGTAGGCGCATGCATAGGTGCAAGAGGATCCAGAATTCAGCAAGTAGTTAATGAACTGAGAGGAGAAAAAATAGATGTGATTCGCTGGTCTGCAGACCCAGTCCAATACATTTCTAATTCGCTCAGTCCTGCAAGAGTTGAAGTTGTAAGGCTCGTTGATCCAGAAGGGCAGCATGCGCATGTCTTAGTGCCCCCTGATCAACTTAGTCTTGCAATTGGAAGAGAAGGTCAAAATGTTCGATTAGCAGCAAGACTTACTGGCTGGAAAATCGATATTAAGAATTCACAAGAATATGACCAAGAGTCTGAAGATTCAGCAGTTGCTGAACTGATCTCTCAAAGAGAAGAAGAAGAAAGTCTGCAAAGAGAAGCTGAAGAAAGATTGGCTGCAGAACAGGCTGCTAGGGCAGAAGAAGATGCCCGACTAAGAGAGCTTTATCCTCTTCCAGAAGATGATGAAGAGAATATAGAAGAAAGTACAACTGAATTAGAAGAGCTTCCAATAAGTGAAAATGAAGAAGCCAAACAAAATGAAGGATTGAGTAATGAACAAAGCCCCGAGGATGGACCCCGGTGAACCAAAAAACCGTCCTGCGTCGCTGTGTTGCATGTCGAAAATTAATCGACCGCCAACAACTTTGGAGAGTGACAAGAGACCATCAGGGCGGAGTAGTCCTCGACGAAGGCATGGGTCGCTCAGCTTATCTATGCCCTAATGAGGCCTGCCTCGAAGAAGCTTTGCGGCGCAAACGTCTCCAAAAAGCACTCAGATGTCAGGTACAGATGAGTATTTTAGAGGTGCTGCAAAATCGTTTAAATAGCTGCAATGATGCAAGCTCTGAGGCAATATGAGTAATAGCCCCACCTTTTAGAAGGTTCCAAAAACACATGGCCAGGACTTACTGGAGAACTTAATGACCAGCAGCGGCAAAATCAGAATCTATGAGCTTTCTAGGGATTTAAACCTGGAAAATAAAGACGTGCTCAATGCTGCTAAAAAATTATCAATACCAGCAAAAAGTCATAGCAGCTCAATAAGCAATGCAGAAGCAAACGAAATCAAAGCATTCCTAAATAAGCAATCAAATCAGTCTATAAATAACAAAACCAAGCAAAACTCAAGCAAAGAAATCCTTTCTCTAAAAAAAGCTGGCTCAAAACCTATTAAAGATGAAATAACTAAGAAGAAAGCAAATCTCCCTCCTAAAGCCTCTGCTGAGAGTCAATCATCAAAACCAAGAATTGAAACTTCTAAAGCACCTGTTGCTCCAATTAAACCTATAAAAGAACCGGTTCAAAAAGCCAATACTTCAAATCAATCTAAGGGTGTAATTAATAATTTAATTCAACCTCAAAAACCTTCCCCTCTTCAACCTAAGCAACCGAAAAGCATTCATCTAGAAAATAATGCATCTAAACAAAATATTGAAGATAACAATAATTTTCAAGAAAGGAGCCCTCGCACGCAGCTAGTCCAAAAACCGCCATTACCCACTAAAAATAATGAGCCCCCTCAACAGAAAACAAGTATTCCCAAACGGCCTATTACACCCCCAGCGCGACCAAGCAAACCTATTCTAGACAACAGGTCTAGTGTTAAATCACGACCAATCATTGAAGCCCCACGCAAAAAAACAGGACCAGATAGAAATTCTCCTGTTCAACCACGAACACAAAACAACCAAAACCGTCAACGAATCCCTAACAAACCTGGGAAGCCTCCTTTAAGAGGAAACCCTCCTGTAGAGCTTGTTGGTGCCCCGATACGAAGAAGTAATAAGCCTAACAACAATGTCAAAGGGCCAAGAGATGGAGGCTATCGGCCAGGTCCACCAAATAGAAATGATCCTTCAAATCAACAAGGTCACGTAAAACGAGATATCAAAGCTCCAATTCGTCAACGCCCAGGAATGCCACCAGGCATGAGAAAGCCTGTCGCTCCTGGAGAGCTAATGCAGCTTCAGAAGCCAACGGGAAGGTCTCAACCTCCTGCCCCCCGAAGAGTAGGAGCACCTGCACCACCTTCCCAACGTGCAGATAGCACTAAAGACCGACAAGGAAAGTCGCCAGGGGCAAAGCAACCTGTCAATAGACCAACCCCAGCAACCGCACCCAAAAAGCCTTCTCACAGGCCTCCAGGTTCTGGTCCAACCAAAAGAAGGTCTGATTGGGATGATGCGGCCAAATTAGAAGCTTTAAGGAATAAAGCCCCTCAAAAGCAACGTCAAAAAGTTCACATTATTGGAGAAAATGACGATGCCTTAACTACTGAAACGAGCGGTTTTGCAGCTGAGCAGGAAGCTATGGTTCTTTCTGCAAGCCTCGCCCGACCTGCAAAGCCAAAATCGACAAAGAAATCCAATTCTAAAGCAACTGTCGTAACCAGAAAGCGTAAAAAAGAGTCCACCAGACAAAGACAAAGAAGAAGAGCAATGGAACTTCGAGCTGCTCGTGAGGCAAAGCAAGTTAGACCTGAAATGATCATTATTCCAGAAGGTAATCTCACAGTTCAAGAACTTGCAGATAAGCTCAGCGTTGAAAGCTCTGAAATCATCAAATCACTATTCTTTAAAGGAATAACAGCAACAGTCACGCAATCATTAGATCTATCCACTATCGAAACAGTTGCAGAAGAATTTGGTGTCCCAGTATTACAGGATGACATAGAAGAAGCTGCAACTAAAACAGCTGAGATGCTCGATGAAGCAGACAAAGATCACTTAATCAGACGACCACCTGTAGTGACAGTTATGGGCCACGTTGACCATGGCAAGACAAGTCTTCTGGATGCAATACGTAAAGCAAGAGTTGCCAGTGGCGAAGCGGGGGGAATTACGCAACATATAGGCGCATATCAAGTTGAGCTAGAACATGAGAAGAAAAAGCGAAAGCTGACTTTCCTCGATACTCCTGGCCACGAAGCATTTACAGCGATGCGTGCAAGAGGAACAAAAGTGACCGATGTGGCTGTTCTTGTTGTTGCTGCAGATGACGGTGTACGGCCACAAACCCTAGAGGCAATAAGCCATGCTCGTGCTGCGAAAGTACCCATCGTTGTAGCCATAAATAAGATTGACAAAGAAGGTGCATCTCCTGATCGTGTCAAACAAGAATTATCTGAACAAGAATTAGTTGCGGAAGAATGGGGTGGAGAGGTAGTAATGGTACCTGTCAGTGCCATTAAAGGAGAAAATATCGACAAGCTCTTAGAGATGGTTTTACTGGTAACTGAAGTAGAAGACTTACAAGCAAATCCAGATCGACTCGCCAAAGGAACTGTGATTGAAGCTCACCTTGACAAAGCCAAAGGACCAGTTGCAACACTATTAATTCAAAATGGAACTCTTAAATCTGGAGATGTTCTTGCTGCAGGGCCAGTACTTGGAAAAGTACGAGCAATGGTAGACGAAAATGGCATACGTCTAAAAGAAGCTGGTCCCTCATGCCCAGTAGAAGCACTTGGCTTTAACGAAGTACCTACAGCAGGAGATGAATTTGAGGTTTATCCAGATGAAAAATCAGCAAGAGCAGTAGTTGGCGATAGAGCATCTGACGCTCGTGCAACACGACTTGCCCAACAAATGGCCTCAAGGCGCGTATCACTTTCTTCAATGTCAGGCCAAGCCAATGAGGGAGACTTAAAAGAATTAAACATCATACTCAAAGCCGACGTACAGGGAAGTATAGAAGCCATATTAGGCTCACTCGAGCAACTCCCTAAAGACGAGGTACAAGTAAGAGTATTACTATCTGCACCAGGAGAAGTAACAGAAACAGATGTAGACCTCGCGGCCGCGTCTGGAGCAGTAATAGTAGGCTTTAACACCTCAATGGCTTCTGGTGCCAAAAAAGCAGCAGATGCTAATAGTGTTGATGTTCGAGATTATGAGGTTATATACAAGCTGCTAGAAGATATTCAACTAGCAATGGAAGGCCTATTAGAACCTGACATGGTCGAAGAAAGTCTTGGAGAAGCTGAAGTCCGAGCCATCTTCTCTATTGGGAAGAGTGCAGTGGCAGGCTGCTATATCACCAATGGTAAATTGCAAAGAAATTGCAAAGTTCGAGTCAAAAGAGGTTCTCAAATAGTTTTTGAAGGAGATCTTGATTCATTGCGTCGAAACAAGGATGTTGTCAAAGATGTCGGCAGTGGATTTGAATGTGGCGTAGGTTGCGATAGATTCGCGAATTGGAAAGAGGGGGATATTATTCAAGGCTATAAGCTGGTGACAAAACGTCGCACACTAGGCCCGTAAAGAACTATTTGCCTCTGATTTACCTTGTCTAGCCGTAGAGAGCCGATTTTATGGATTCAACTCTTAGCGGTTGGTTTTATACCTCTTGAGTGCTTATTCCTGAGGCTAATTCTTGCAGGAGCTCAGCCAGGACCTTTCCCTGAATTTCAAAGAATAATTTTCACTGGAATCTCCATAATCCTGCCCACAATTTATTTCTTTCAACGACCGCCAGACTGGGGGTCCCTTCTAATATTGAAGATACCCATTGAGCATCGGTCAAAACTACAACTTCAACTCAGCACTGTTCAAAAGCATATAATCCCCCGTATAGCCCTTTGGGGAGGTGCAGTATTACTGACAATTGTTTTTTGGCAAATTGATAAATCCGCTTTAGTTATAAATGAAATCTCACCTTTCCAAAGTAATTCAAGAATTGTCATTCTCCTCAAGGCAATGCCTCTTCTCTCCTTAATTCTCTGGCAATGGCATCAGATTTGCCAAAGTATTTGGCTATTGGCCATATCCGAAGAAGAATTAAACAAAATTGAGTTTTTAACACCTACTGAGATTCTTCAATCAAGATGCTGCGTTGGATTTGGCTTTTTACCAGTTAAGCAAATAGATTTTTCAGCTTCAATCACTTCTTCGTCTATCAAAAATAGTAAGCAAGCCAAGCACCAAAAAAGCAGTTATTTGAATCCCAAGATCCCCAAAAAGGACGCTATCTCCACTAATCAATCTGATGATCATGATTACCAAACCAATGCCAGCAGACCCAAGCAATGAAATCCAAAGGATCCGACGAATCCCTAGGAATGGATTTCTAGACTCTTTTAAGAGTTTTTTGCGAACTTTTGGATCTAATGTCAAAGTCAGTTTGCGAAGGTTATAACAGGAAAGATGAAGGCTAAAGCAATAAAGTTGTGCAGGGGAGGGTTAAGCCGGTGTAGCTCAGGGGTAGAGCAACTGATTCGTAACCAGTAGGTCGATGGTTCAATTCCATTCACCGGCACTTTATTTAATCTACTCCCAACACTTAACCATTTTTTTGCCTCTCTTCTTTTTTGTAGACCTAGTAAGCTTATGAAAATGAGCCAAACACAATCCAATGAATTAATAGTGAGCAGGCAAACTACTACTAATAATATTCAGATTGAAAAAGTTCTAATAATTAGACTTCCTTGCAACCCAATATTCCCAATTGGTCCTGTATACCTCGCAGACCATATACACAAATGCTTCCCAAGCCTTTCCCAAGAGATACTTGACCTAGCAGCACTGCCTGTACTTGATGTAGAGAGAATCTTATTAAACAAGATAAAAATCTTCAGGCCTTCATTACTTGTTTATTCCTGGAGAGATATTCAAATCTATGCGCCCGTTGATGGTCGAGGAGGCAATCCCCTTCAACACTCTTTTGAAGCTTTCTATGCTCAAAACCCTTTAAAAAGAATACGAGGTGCCATAGGGGGAATACGTTTAATGAAAAGCCATTATGGAGAATTATGGCGAAACACAAAATTAATAAAGAAAGGGCTCAATGAAGCCAAAAAACATAATATGAATGCGAGAGCTCTTATTGGTGGTGGTGCTGTCAGTGTTTTTTATGAACAACTTGCAAGATCTTTGCCAAAAGGAACAATTATTTCAATAGGAGAAGGTGAACCCTTACTAGAGAAGTTACTACAAGGCAAAGATATTTCCCAAGACAGATGTTTTATTATCGGAAGCCCTCCTAGGCCTGGACTCATACATGAACAACCTAAAAGTTCCCAAAAAACTGCTTGTGATTATTCATATATTTCTTCAATATGGCCACAACTTAACTGGTACCTAGAAGGTGGAGATTTTTATGTAGGGGTTCAAACGAAAAGAGGCTGCCCTCATAATTGTTGTTACTGTGTTTATACAGTCGTTGAAGGAAAGCAAGTTCGCATAAATCCAGTCCAAGAGGTAGTCAATGAAATGCGACAGCTATATGACATCGGTATTAGAAAATTCTGGTTTACCGATGCTCAATTTATTCCTGCAAGACGATATATAGAAGATGCCAAACAACTGTTAAAAGCAATTCTGGAAGAAGGTTTAACTGAGATCAATTGGGCTGCCTATATCAGAGCAGACAATCTTGATGCTGAACTAGCAAGTTTAATGGTTGCGACTGGAATGAACTATTTCGAAATAGGGATCACCTCCGGTTCACAAGAATTAGTAAGAAAGATGCGTATGGGATACAACCTAAAAACAGTGCTGGAGAACTGTAAACTGCTAGTAAATGCAGGATTCCGTGATCATGTTTCAGTCAATTACTCGTTCAATGTAATTGACGAAACTTCTGAAACCATTCGACAAACAATTGCATATCACAAAGAACTAGAAAGGATTTTTGGAGTAGAAAACGTTGAACCAGCAATATTTTTCATTGGACTGCAGCCACATACTCATTTAGAGCAATATGGATTTGACCAAGGGCTTTTAAAACCTGGATACAATCCCATGAGCATGATGCCCTGGACTGCAAGAAAACTTCTCTGGAATCCGGAACCAATGGGTCAAATTTTTGGGAGAATTTGCTTAGAAGCATTTGACCATGATCCAGTGAACTTTGGGCGCACAGTTTTTGACTTCTTAGAAAGAGATTATGGAGTTGCTCCATTAGAAGAAGCATTGCGGGCACCTCTCCAAGGCTCTCGAGCTATAGCAAATGCTGTCCGGTGAAACCATATTGTCCAAAGTAAAGCAACAATAGCTATTAAGCCTCCAATAGGATTTGGGGTCAATCCACCTGGACCAAACAACAAAGAAGGTGTATTTGGCAAGAGGCTAATTAAACCTTCATTTAATAAAAACCATATTCCTACTAATCCTCCATGAAGACTAATACAACTAATTAAAGACCCTCCATCCAGTCTTTTACGGATGGCGAGCACTATTCCCAAAAGAAATAGTCCAAACGAAACAGATAATGCTCCTATCACCCCGAAGCTAAAAGGGGTATGAGAAAGACTAAAAATTGCAGCCTGAATAAAAATCCCCCATCGAAATCCAAAAATTAAATTCATTTCCTCTAAAAGCCAACCGCGAAAAATCAACTCCTCTGCTAAACCGACCCCAATGCCAAGAGCAATCGCATTAATAAAGATGTCTAACTTCAAGTCACCTATCCAAACTCCCCAAGACCCCACCCAAACAGATATTCCAATTGCAGATATTAAAAGCAAAGCCCAAGACAAACCTCTCCAAAAAATAACCAAAAAATAATTTTTACTTAATTTAAAAAAACCTAACGCTGCCCAAGGTCTCCTTGCTTTCCATCTAACCTTTACCCAATGAGGAATGATCAAGCAAAAATAAACAAATGTAAGAATTGTTCCAAATAGAGCAAGATCTTCTTGAGGGATCTTCGAATTTATGAGGCGTAAAGGCTGAACAGTCAACCAGCCAATGAAATATAACAAGGGCAAAAGCATGATAATCGGCACCCAACGAAACCGTTGAGTTAGCCACCTGTACCAAAAACCAGCAAATAAAGTAATCAGGTTTCTTTTTCGATTGTGCTTGAAAGCCCTTTAGCTTTAAGAGACTCCGAGTAAAATTCAGCAGGTTCTAAATCGCATACAATCACAAGTCCAACTCCCGTATTGTGAGCCTCTAACATCACAGCCAAGGCATCTTGCTCACTTAATTGGGGTACCACCTGTCGCAAAGTAGTAACCACATAATCCATTGAATTAACTGGATCGTTGTGAAGTAAGACCTTGTATCGAGGGGATCTCTTCCTCACAAGTTCTGACTGTTTTTCAATTACTGTTGCCCCTCCGGGGCTACTACCTGTCGCTTCCACCATTATTCCAGTGGGTAAGTAATTCCAATCTACGAGGCTCATCACCTCTAAGACAAATTCCACTCAAATACTCGTGATCCGGCGCATCGCTTCATTAACTTTATTTCTACTATTAAAAGCCGATAGACGAAAATAACCTTCCCCGGATGATCCAAAACCACTCCCAGGGGTTCCTACAACATTTGCTTTCTGTAGTAAGTAATCAAAAAATGCCCAAGAATCCATTCCTTCAGGGGTTTTGATCCAAGCATAAGGTGCATTTTGCCCACCATAAACCTGTAATCCAATGCTAGATAATTGACTTCTAATAATTTGGGCATTATCCATATAAAAACTAATGAGATCAGAAACCTGAGATTGACCTTCAGGGGAATAAACCGCTTCTGCTCCCCGCTGAACAATGTAACTAACTCCATTAAACTTAGTACTTTGTCGTCGATTCCATAAAGACCACAAATCCACCTCATCATTACTCGGAGATCGACCTCTCAAACACTTCGGTATAACGGTAAAAGCACAACGAGTTCCCGTAAAACCTGCATTTTTAGAGAATGATCTAAATTCAATCGCACAATCTCTAGCACCATCAATTTCATAAATGGAATGAGGTAATTCAGGGTCCTGAATAAAAGCCTCGTAAGCAGCATCAAAAAGAATTAATGCATCGTGATTTTTTGCATACTCAACCCAACGCATCAATTGCTCTTTGGTTGCTACTGACCCTGTTGGATTATTTGGGAAACAAAGGTAAATCAAATCAAAATGCTCGGAAGGGATCTCAGCTTCAAATCCATTTTCGGCATTCATAGGTATATATGACAGACCTTGATAACGACCAGACTTTTCAGCCAAGCCGGTTCTCCCCACCATCACATTACTATCAACATATACAGGATAAACAGGGTCCGTTACTGCAATTCGATTGTTATCGCCAAGGATATCAAGGATATTACTGCTGTCGCACTTGGACCCATCAGAAACAAAGATTTCCTCAGGTGTTATTTCACAATTTCTAGCTTGATATGCAAATTTCGCAATTGCCTCTCGTAGCCAAGAGTAACCTTGTTCAGGTCCATAACCATGAAAACCAGCTTCTGTAGACATTTCTTCTATAGCTAATTGCATGGCATTACAACATGCCTTAGGAAGGGGTTCAGTGACATCACCAATGCCCAGACGAATTAAATCTGCTTTTGGATTAGCAGTACTGAAATCATTAACCCTTCTTGAAATTTCAGGGAAAAGGTAACCTGCTTTTAGCTTTAGATAGCTTCCGTTAATCTGAACCACTAGAAAAATCCTATTAATCCTTTGTATCCTGCTATGAAATTGGTCCCTATGTAGATAGGAACTACATACGATGTATAGATAAAAAGATTTTGCCTGTTTTGAACAATCCCTCTAAACATGCTCTGCAAAAAATATGAATCACCTTAATCAAAATCAGTTTGATCAATTGGTGGATGTTGGTGTGCACAAGCCCGCACAATATATGGGGCATGAACTAGGGGTAAAGCAGCGAATTTGGGAAACCAATCAAGTTCATTGGGTACTGACATACCCTGAGCTTTATGAAGTTGGCGCAAGTAATCTTGGACACATTATTCTCTATTCAATACTGAACTGTGTTCCTAATCAACTTTGTGATAGAGCCTATTTACCTGAGAAAGATTTAGCCAAGCGACTTCGAGAAAAGAATTTGCCATTATTTGCTGTCGAATCCCGTCTTCCATTAAAAGCATTTGATCTCCTTGGCTTCAGCCTTAGTTACGAACTTGGTGCAACAAATATTCTAGAGATGTTGGATCTAGCAGGAATTCCTCTCTACTCAAAGGATCGGCATGACTTTGAATTAAATGACCTAAGGTCTCCTCCATTAATCTTTGCTGGTGGGCCAACAGCTACAAGTAACCCAGAGCCTTATGCTGACTTTTTTGATTTTTTTGCACTTGGTGATGGAGAAGAGCTTCTACCAGAAATTGGACTAGTTTTTTCAGAATGCAAGCAATCAAACCTTAAGCGCTCTCAAGCACTTCAGACACTTGCGGAAGTACCTGGTGTTTACGTTCCTTCGCTATATCAAGTTGAAGAAAATTCTGGGTCAATTCAACCATTGCATCCATTAACGCCTTCAACAATCACAAGACGTGTCTCCACACCTATCCCGCACTATGGAACTGGATTAGTCCCAAACATAGAAACAGTGCACGACCGTCTCACAATTGAAATAAGAAGAGGTTGTACACGCGGATGCCGTTTTTGTCAGCCAGGCATGCTTACTAGACCTGCAAGAGATGTTGACCCCGAAGAAGTTATAAATGCTGTAGAAAAAGGAATGAAGGAAACTGGATATAGTGACTTTTCACTTTTATCGCTTAGTTGTAGTGACTATCTATCCCTACCCGCCGTTGGGGTTGAGCTAAGGAACCGTCTTGCTGATCAAAATATCACTTTACAACTGCCTAGCCAAAGAGTAGATAGATTTGATGAAAACATTGCCCATATAATTGGAGGAAGCCGAAAAGCAGGTCTAACTTTTGCACCAGAAGCAGGGACCCAAAGACTAAGGGACATCGTCAACAAAGGACTTACAGACACCGATTTGCTTAATGGAATTCGTAAAGCAATGGAGACAGGTTATAGAAAAATCAAGCTTTATTTCATGATTGGATTACCTGGAGAAACAGATAATGACGTAATTGGTATCGCAAAAACATGCCAATGGCTACAGGAAAGTTGCAATGACATAGGACATCTCAAGTTAAACCTAACAATTAGTAATTTCACACCAAAGCCACACACCCCTTTTCAATGGCACAGTGTCTCAAAATCTGAATTTATTAGAAGGCAAAAACTACTGAAAGAACAACTAATTACATTAAGAGGTCTAAAAGTAAACTTCACTGATGTAAGGATTTCTTCCATTGAAGATTTTCTGGGCAGAGGGGATAGAAAGTTAGCTCCAGTCATTGAGGCTGCTTGGAAAGCTGGAGCTGGAATGGACGCATGGTTTGAATCACAAGATCGAGCATATGAAGCATGGTCTCTTGCAATTAAAAAAGAAGGATTGGATCAAAAACTAAGAAAACTTGAATTGGGAAACTGGGGCGAAGCACAAGCTTGCACCAAAGAAGATTTAATCAGATTTTGCTCCCAATCACTTCCATGGGATCACATAGACACAGGGATAGATAAAAGCTGGCTAATCAAAGACTTGCAATTAGCGCTTCAAGCAATTGTGGTAGATGATTGCTCTTTTAATGCATGCAGTAGTTGTGGGGTATGTGGCTCAGAATTAGGACACAATGAAATCGCAAAACCTCCCGCAATACCCACTCTCAAAATTCCTCAAGAACCTCCAGTTCAGAAAATCTGTCGAGTCAGATTATGCTTTTCTAAAACAAAGCCAATGCATCTTATAAGTCATTTAGATCTTGTAAGGTTAATAGAAAGAGCACTAAGAAGAAGCCAGCTGCCAATAAGCTATTCAGGTGGATTCCATCCTCTTCCCCGCATGCAAGTCGCTCTTGCACTGCCATTAGGTGTAGAAGCTTTAGGAGAGTGGATGGATATTGATTTTTGCAAGGAAGTTAACCCTACAAATATAAAAACAAAGCTGCAGGAAAATTTACCTGAAGGAATCAACTTATCAAGTTCTGAGTTGGTTCCTGTTAGCAAAAAAAGTCTTTCTCAAGAGCTCAAAGAAGCAATTTGGAGTTTCAATTTGAAATTGGCCTCTGAAGAGACTGCCTCACTCTATGAAATAAATAAAGCTGTTCAAAGCATTATTAAATCAACAACACTTATGTGGCGTGACCTGGACAAAAAAGGTCGAAAACGAGAAAGAGATTTTAGAGGAGAGCTAAAGTCTCTTAAACTAAAAACAAGTGTCAATGAAAGTAATGAATTAACTTTAATCAAGCATGTAGAAGTTCAGTTTCATTCTTACATAACACCATTAGGGAAAAGCATTAAGCCAGAGTTTATAAAATACTGGCTTGCTAAATACTTAGGGAAGTCTATTGAGATAACAGACCTTAAAAGAAATCAACTTATCTTGAAAAGATGCTAAAGTTATAGAAGGGTTAGCAAAAGGCTCCTCCTGAGCTTACTAAGCCTTAGTTTTTAGGAAGAAAGTCTTAATCTCTCCTTGTATGATTCGGCAAGTTTTAAGCCGAGTTTTGAGCCACCATCTCATTTAAGAGCTTGTTCTACCTTCCCAAGATCTTTGGTCACTAATTTTCAACTAACTCATTCATTGCAGCAATACTGCAAATTTTGAAACAGGCTAGCTAATCAGAGCCACTACTTTTTCTTTATATGCCGCAGAAAGTTGTCATCGCTGAGCAAGTGCGTATAGCGGCCTTGCTTACCGATGAGCGAGTGGACGAGTTAATCGTCGCCCAAGGTCACTACCAAATCGGAGACATCTATTTAGGGACAATAGAGAATGTCCTTCCAGGAATAGATGCAGCCTTTGTAAATATAGGAGCAAGTGAAAAAAATGGATTTATTCATGTCACTGATCTTGGTCCATTAAGACTCAAGAAACACGCTGCCGGAATCAATGAGCTACTTGAGCCTCGACAAAAGGTCTTGGTTCAGGTCATGAAAGAACCAACTGGCTCTAAAGGCCCAAGACTAACCGGTAATCTTGCCTTACCAGGAAGATATCTGATACTTCAACCAAACGGACAAGGGGTAAATATTTCACGTAAAATCAACTCAGAAAATGAACGTAATCGATTAAGAGCTCTCGGTGTATTAATCAAACCACCTGGAACAGGTCTCTTAATACGTTCAGAGGCAAAAGGAATTAATGAAGAGCTCTTAATAACTGATCTTGAAGCTCTTCTAAAGCAATGGGAATCAATTCAACAAGCCTCAGAGCAGTCAAGCCCTCCAGTACTTTTAAATAGAGAAGAAGATTTTATCAATAGAATCCTTAGAGATCATGTTAGCCCCGAGCTAACAAGTGTAATCGTTGAAACTCCTGGAGGTGTTGAAAGGGCTAAGGGATTTCTAGGAGTAGATTCAAATATCATTGTCGAGTCTCATGATCAACCAACGAATTTACTTGATCATTACAAGATAAATAAAACTATATTTGAGTCTTTAAAGCCAAGAGTAGAGCTTCCGTCAGGTGGCTATATCATCATCGAACCTACAGAAGCTTTGACGGTAATCGATGTAAATTCAGGGTCTTTTACACGTTCATCTAATTCTCGAGAAACAGTTCTTTGGACAAATTGTGAAGCAGCAATAGAAATAGCAAGACAATTAAAACTCCGCAATATTGGTGGTGTAATTATTATTGACTTCATTGACATGGAGTCACGCAGGGATCAACTGCAATTACTCGAGTACTTTACTTCTGCAATCAAGAATGACTCTTCAAGACCTCAAATAGCTCAATTAACTGAGCTTGGTTTAGTTGAACTCACTAGGAAAAGACAAGGTCAGAATATCTATGAGTTATTTAGTAAAACCTGCACTACTTGCAATGGGCTCGGGCATACTGCAGAGATCCCAGGCAAAGAAGAGATACAAACATCGGCAACTATAGGTGGGTTGATACAAACAGAAGATTCTTCGAAAAAAATACTGCCATCGAAAGAAGTTATTAGCAAAGCAAAAAATCCCGATCTTGCTCAGGAAAGTGAATCATCAACATTGGCAATTAATTCTGAAGCAAACAATCAAGAAAGCGAATCTGAATCGACAAACCCTAGGCAAGAACCTGAACTAATTGCTGTAAATATGAGCCCTGATGAAGAATATGTTTTTAGCTCTTTAGGCCTTAATCCAATTCTTTTACTAGAGACGCAGCCTACAAATGAGAATTTATCAGTTCATGTAGTTAGACCTGGCGAAGACGCAAAGAATATCCTGGAAGAGGCCAAACAACAACTTTCACAGAATACGAATAAGCGCAGAAGAAAAACAAAAAACGGTGCAAGTCGCAGTACTAAAACAACTCTAGAAAACTCTTTATTAGTCAACAATCAAGAAGTTATAACAGCTTCAGAAGACGAAGTCCTCATAGATATTGCCAAAGAAGATACACCGAATAATATGCCCGAAAACATTGGTTCTGTTGAAGAATTAGAACGTGTAGACGACGAAAAAATATCTCCAGAAGGTGAGTTAGATGACTCGAGAAGACGCAGACGAAGATCCTCTGCTTCAAATTAATTGTGGAAGAGGGAATAAAAATTGCAGGCTTAGATGAAGTTGGCAAAGGTTGCTTATTTGGCCCAGTCTTTGCTGCAGCAGTAATGTTAAATAATTCCTCTGAGAACCAACTACTCGACGCAGGCTTGAAAGACAGCAAACTCTTAACTAAAGCTAAAAGAGCACAATTATTTCCTGAAATTCTAAAACTTGCTGACAACTGGGGTATAGGTCAAGCCTCCGCAAAAGAAATCGATTCTCAGGGCATAAGAAAAGCTACAGAGAAAGCGATGCTAAGAGCTATTCATAAATTAACAATCCACCCAAGTCTGCTATTAATCGATGGCTCACTTCCTCTTCGTTTATGGAAAGGCAATCAAGAAAATCTCATAAGAGGAGAGAGCAAGTCCCCAGCAATCGCGGCCGCCAGTGTGATAGCCAAAGAATCACGCGATCAAGTAATTAAGCGCTTGGCCAAACAATTCCCTGGATATGGACTAGAAACAAATGTTGGATATGGAACAAGTAATCACAGAAAAGCATTGATCAAATCAGGACCTACTCAACTACATAGAAAATCTTTTTTATCCAAAATTATCTTTGAAGACTCTTAGGGCTTCCTGTTTCAAGACTTAATTCTCTTTGCACCATCTACCAAAATCCTGGATCAACTGTTGACCTACGCGAGCTTTTATCCCTAATAAAATTCCATTTAAAATTGATTGGCCTGTAGATTCAAGGATATTAGATGGAACAAATTTCAATAAAGGAGGTTGACTAACGGTCACCCCTAAATGCGCATCTCCTTTCAACCCTTGTTCAGTAGCTCTTAAAGTCGCATCAAGTTTTAATTCAAAATCATCTACCAATCCCAATCCATCCAAAGTGCTATCAGTTGCCTTCATTTGCAAAGCATTTTCAATATTGACAACAGCAATTGATACTACTGGGTTAACTTCTAGCTGAAAAACCTTAAAGCTTGTAACTGTATAGCGAAAATTTCCATCGCCCAAAGCAATAAGTTTTTTTGAATCAAGCATTGCTCCTACAACTCTTTCCTGCTGTAAGAGATAATCAGAAAGTCGCTCTGAATGGCTTTTGACTGACAAATCAAGTTTTTGTCGGGCATCGAAGGCCAGAGGCATAATTGGCAACTGACGCGACATGATCCTATCGACACTCGCACTCTTTTTAAACAATGCCAACTAAAGTGGCCTATTTAGGACCGAGAGGGACCTATGCAGAAAAGGCAGCTTATGCATTAGTAAAGCTTGACAAGCTTTCCGAGGCAACGCTTTTACCTTGTTCAGGGATTAGATCAGTCATTGAAAATGTTGCAACAAAACATTGTGAAGCAGCAGTAGTTCCTATTGAAAATTCTGTCGAAGGTGGAGTCACGGAAACTCTTGATGCTTTATGGGGGCATCCAAATTTATTTATTAAAAGTGCCGTAGTAATACCAATTCGTCACGCTCTTATTGGGAGTGGCTCTTTAGAAGAAATATCTGAAGTGCTTTCTCATCCGCAGGCACTTGCTCAATGCAGTGGCTGGCTTAATCAAAATCTACCTAACTGCTTGCAATTACCAACCAGCTCAACATCCGAAGCAGTAAGGATGGTTCAAGGCAGTAAGTTCCGTGCCGCTATAGGATCTACCAAGGCCGCCTTAGAAATAAATGGTCTTAGCAAGTTAGCCTACCCAATCAATGACGTCCAAGGTAATTGCACACGTTTTGTGTTACTGCAAAACAATGAAAGTAATCAAGAAGGTGACATCGCCAGCTTTGCATTTTCGCTACATTCAAATAAACCGGGTTCATTATTAAAAGCATTAAATTGCATCGCCAGTCTAGGCTTGAACATGAGTCGAATAGAGTCCCGACCATCGAAAAGAGAGTTGGGAGAATATATATTCTTTATTGATATTGACCTAAAAGATAAGTTAATAGATACAAATAAGAAGCTTAAAAGATTACTTGAACCTCTTTGTGAAAATATAGTTTATTTTGGTTCATATAAAAATGAAGAATTTGAAATTGATTAGATTATCAGCCTCTAGTTCTAAAGACACCAAACTCCATTAGGCCTACAGAAAAAGCCCACCGCATTAATAATATAGTAGGAATCTCGCGAAATCCTTTATAGAAGGATTTTGGCCCCAAATCAAAAAAGACTTTTGGTCTTTTAATTCCTTCGATTATTGAATCATTCCAGGAAGGTATCGTAAATCTTGTCCAATCATCTGTATCTGCAGTACCTGCAGAATATGCACTATTCGATAAATTCTTTTGAAAGGCATTAATAGTAGAAAATTCGGGATGGGCCCATTGATTTAAAAGCTGACGAAGCACAAGTTCTTCCAAAAAATCATATTTCTTCTTTTGGATATCTCTTCTATTCCAATCCGCAACAGCCAAAACACCGCCTGGACGTAATACACGAAGCATCTCATCTGCATAAAGTTGTTTATCAGGTATATGCGGCCCAGCTTCCACACTCCATACACCATCAAAGCTGCCATTTTCTAGTTGAAGATCCAAAGCATCCATTACTTCGAATCGACAAGTAGAGTCCTCAGGAGTCAATTCTTGGGCTCTCCGAACCTGGAGAGGACTAATAGTAATTCCTAAAACATCAAAGTTATAATCTCTTGCCAAGATTCTTGCACTACCTCCTATACCACAACCAATATCAAGAATTCGTGAGCCTTTTGGCAAATGATCCATACCGCTCCATTTGACTAATTGATGTACAAAATCAACTTTTGCTTGCCTAAAATCAGTTTTTACAGAACTATCTTTGTAATAGCCAAGATGAATATGTTCTCCCCACAATCTCTCTAGAAGGCGGTCATTAGTCCAAGAATCATAGGCTAGTGAAACACTTGATTTGCTCTTATAAGCTCGATTAGTCTTTAACCAAATCCATATGATCAATATTAATAAAATACCAACCAATAAAGAAATTAATGTACCCATCAAGTGTTTGCTTGATCTGTATTTTTGAGTGTTTCCTTTAATGCTGTACGAGCAGCAAGTTGTTTACGGGTATGATCAAGCATTTCATACTCTCTGAGAAGTCTGTTGGTTGTATCTTGCATCTCTAAAAGGTGCTGTTGTTCATCAGCTACTGGCCCTCCCAAATGAGCTGCTACCCAAAAAGAAAGTTCTCTTGGCATTTCTGGCAGGCCTTCAGGCAAGGTTCTATCTGAGTCAGTAAGTTTTCCTGTAAGTGAAACAACATCTTTTAAAGCAAGCAAAACCCTATCCGAAAGTTGTTTTAAATCTTCTTGACTTTCTACTTGAGAGTCATCTATCCAACTAACTAATGCAGTATAAAAAGGGGCTTTCCTTGTCAACTCAAGCACTCGAAAACGTTGCTGACCAAGAGTAATGATGTTGCTGCGGCCATCTTCAGATGTTTGATGCTTGATTATTTCAGCGCAACATCCAACCTCAGACATTCTTTTAGTATGTGGATCAAAACGAACAACGCCAAAGCGGCTATCAGTTTCTAACACACTCTTCAGCATCATTCGGTAACGAGACTCGAAAATATGTAGAGGGAGAACCTCCTGAGGAAAGAGAACCACCTCAGGAAGCGGAAATAATGGCAACTCCCTTACTGCAAGGTCCGACACGAAATCTCCCTACTTGAATAATCCTAATAAAATCTTGGTGATATTGAGGTTTAAACAGTTAGAGCTTAACTTCAATATCCACACCGCTTGGCAAATCCAATTTCATCAAAGCATCAATTGTCTTTGCAGATGGGTTGTAAATATCAATAATTCTTCTGTGAGTTCTTGTCTCAAAGTGCTCCCTTGAATCCTTATCAACATGAGGAGACCGGAGGACACAATAAATCTTTCGTTTCGTTGGAAGAGGTATTGGACCGATGGCAGTGGCAGCAGTATTGTCAGCGGTTTCAATAATTTTATCGCATGAAAGATCTAGCATGCGCCTATCAAAAGCCTTAAGGCGAATTCTTATCTTCTGCTGTGCAATAGCCGTTGACATAAGGTAATCCTGATGATTTCCCCTAAAAAGGGGATTAGGAATTGATTTTCATGGTTCAAGCTGAGCTTTAGTAAAACAAAAGTTTTCAAAGCCCAAGTTCTAAATCTAAATGATCATTAGGCAAAACACCTAACAATCTTCAAAAGATCATTTAATGATCTTAGAAACTACACCTGCCCCAATTGTCCTACCACCTTCTCTAATAGCAAATCTCATACCTTGCTCAATTGCAACAGGACAAATAAGTTCTCCAGTCATTTTAATTCGATCCCCGGGCATAACCATTTCAACATTGCTTCCATCATCTGCTGTAAATGCAGTTATTTGTCCTGTGACGTCAGTAGTTCTTATATAAAACTGAGGACGATAGCCAGCGAAGAAAGGCGTATGGCGGCCACCTTCTTCTTTCTTCAGAACATAAACCTCACCTTCAAACTTTGTATGCGGTGTAATAGAACCTTTTTTCACCAAAACCATCCCCCGCTCAATATCCTCCTTTTGCACCCCACGCAGTAAAAGTCCAACATTATCTCCAGCCATACCTTCATCAAGAAGCTTGCGGAACATTTCTACACCAGTGACAGTTGTCACACGAGTGTCTTTAATGCCAACGATTTCTACTTCCTCACCTACCTTGATCTTACCTCTTTCAATACGACCAGTTGCAACTGTTCCTCTACCAGTAATAGAAAAGACATCTTCCACAGCCATTAAGAAAGGTTTGTCAACTTCTCTTTCAGGCTCTGGAATGGACTCATCAACAGATTTCATCAATTCGTCAATCTTCCCTTCCCATTCAGAATCACCTTCTAAAGCCTTAAGCGCAGAAACTTGAATTACAGGTATGTCATCTCCGGGGAAATCATAACTACTAAGCAACTCACGAATTTCCATCTCAACCAGCTCGATCATTTCTGCATCATCAACCATGTCACATTTATTTAGAGCAACTACCAACGACGGTACTCCAACCTGTTTGGCCAAAAGTATGTGCTCTTTTGTTTGAGCCATGGCACCATCTGTAGCAGCAACCACAATGATGGCTCCATCCATCTGAGCAGCACCCGTAATCATATTTTTCACATAATCGGCATGCCCTGGGCAGTCAACATGAGCATAGTGACGGCCATCTGTTTCATACTCCACATGAGCAGTATTGATGGTAATACCGCGTTCACGTTCTTCTGGAGCTCCATCAATATCTCCATAGTCTTGAGCCTGAGCTTGACCTTTCTTCGCCAAAACATTTGTTATGGCAGCAGTTAAGGTGGTTTTACCATGATCAACATGGCCGATTGTGCCTATGTTGACGTGTGGTTTGTTTCTTTCGAACTTCTCGCGGGCCATTGGTTTAAAGAATCAGAAAAATAATAGTTGATTGTAGAGATCAGGAATTGCCCTGATTCTTGGAGATGATTGCTTCAGCAACATTACGAGGAACTTCCTCATAATTGCTAAACTCCATTGAGAATATACCCCGCCCCTGAGTCATTGATCGAAGCTGGGTGGCATAACCAAACATTTCGGCTAAGGGCACTTTTGCCTGGACTTTTGATTGTCCATCATCAATAGACTGTCCTTCAACCTGTCCTCTCCGAGAGGACAGATCTCCAATAATAGAACCTAAGAAATCTTCAGGTGTTTCTACTTCTACTTTCATCATTGGTTCAAGAAGAACAGGATTACATTTTTTCACACCGTCTTTAAAAGCCATTGAGCCAGCAATTTTAAATGCCATTTCAGATGAGTCAACATCATGAAAAGACCCATCTACCATAGTGACCTTGACATCGATCAAAGGATATCCAGCAAGTACTCCAGACTCGCAGGTCTCTTTCATCCCATTTGAAGCTGGACCAATATATTCTTTTGGAACAACACCTCCAACAATTTTATTAACGAACTCAAATCCTGTTCCTGGTTCTCCAGGCTCCATCTCAATCACGACATGTCCATATTGACCTTTACCTCCTGTCTGCCGGGCAAATTTACCTTCTCCCTTGGAACTTGATCGAATAGTTTCACGATAAGAAACTTGAGGAGCACCAATATTCGCCTCTACCTTGAACTCTCTTAACATTCGGTCAACAAGTATCTCTAAATGCAGCTCGCCCATACCTGCAATTACCGTTTGATTTGTTTCCTGATCTGTACTCACTCTGAACGTCGGATCCTCTTCAGCCAAAGAAACCAAGGCTTTAGACAGTTTTTCCATATCTCCTTTTGTTTTAGGCTCTACAGCCACGGAAATAACTGGTTCAGGAATAAATAAAGTCTCTAAAACAATTGGCTCGTCTGTTGTACATAAAGTATCACCTGTGGTTGTATTCTTTAACCCAAGAACAGCTCCTAAATCGCCTGCTCGCAGTTGATCAACCTCTTCTCGATCATCAGCTTTTAACACAACTAGCCTTGAAATTCTTTCTTTTATATCCTTAGTTGAATTAGTAACGTAACTTCCCTTCTCAAGTACTCCTGAATACATCCTTACAAAAGTCAATTTGCCATATGGGTCAGCCATAACCTTAAAAGCTAGGGCACTGAAAGGCTCAGAATCATCTGAAGGACGAACTGCTTCTTCACCATTGGGCAATACCCCTTGAATAGGAGGAACATCTACAGGAGCCGGTAAGTAATCAACTACTGCATCCAGAACAAGTTGAACGCCCTTATTTTTAAATGCAGAGCCGCACAACAATGGAACTAAACCGTGCTTCAGCACACCTTCACGTATGCCTTTTTTTAATTGCTGCTCTGTTAACTCTCCATTTTCAAGAAACTGCTCAATTAATTCTTCGTCTGTCTCTGCGACAGTTTCCATAAGCTTTGCCCTCCACTCCGCGGCTTCTGAAGCCATGTCTGCTGGTATATCTGACTCCTCAATATCAGTGCCAAGGTCATTTTTATAGATGTAAGCCTTATTAGCTACTAAATCAATAATCCCCGAAAGGTCACCTTCTGCTCCAATAGGCAATTGAATTGGAGCCGCATTAGCTTTTAGGCGATCTTTGATCTGGCCATAAACCTTAAGGAAATCAGCTCCAGTTCGATCCATTTTGTTTACAAAGACCATCCTAGGGACCGAATACCTATCAGCCTGGCGCCAAACAGTCTCTGATTGAGGCTGAACTCCGCCTACTGCGCAAAAAACTGCTATTACTCCATCCAGGACTCTCATGGATCTTTCCACCTCTATGGTGAAATCCACGTGGCCAGGAGTATCAATGATGTTAATTCTGTGATCCTGCCAGCTTGTGGAAATAGCAGCAGCAGTAATTGTGATGCCTCTTTCTCTCTCCTGAGCCATCCAATCGGTAACTGCAGCGCCATCATGCACTTCACCGATCTTGTGGACAACTCCTGAATAAAAGAGAATTCTTTCAGTAGTAGTGGTTTTTCCAGCGTCAATATGCGCTGCAATACCAATATTTCTTACACGTTCTAGGGGAAAGGGCCTAGCCACAGTCAACTCTCCGTTGTGGATATTAAAAAGCGGATGTGACTCTACAGGTCAGCATGCAATAAATGAAAGTTTTTCAATGCTATTTGCTAAAACTCAATAACGATAATGAGCAAAAGCTTTGTTCGCCTCAGCCATTTTATGTGTCTCTTCCCTTTTCCTCACTGCATTACCAGCCTCATTAGCCGCATCCATGAGTTCGCCAGCAAGTTTGTGCGCCATGCTGCGACCATTCCTTGATCTTGAGAAATTTACAAGCCATCTAAGTGCCATTGCCGTTCCCCGTTCCTGACGAACTTCCATAGGAACCTGATAAGTAGCTCCTCCAACCCTTCTAGCCCTAACTTCTACAAGAGGAGTAGCGTTCTTAACTGCTGTTTCAAATAGTTCTATTGGATCAGAGCCTGTTCTTTCATTGATTAATCCAAAAGCGTCTGACAAAATCCTTTGTGCTGTTGATTTCTTTCCATGCTTCATAAGCCGAGCAACCATCATTGTTGCTAGACGATTATTAAATTGAGGATCAGGCAAAACTGGCCTTTTTTCTGCCGCATTACGTCTTGACATAAGTTATGTGATGAAGAAATTTGAATAGAAAGAAATGATGAAAGTTTAATTACTACTTCGGAACTTTTGCTCCATATTTAGAGCGAGATTGTCGTCGATCCTTAACACCTGCTGTGTCAAGAGTCCCTCGAATTATGTGATAACGCACACCGGGGAGATCTTTAACTCTGCCTCCCCTAAGCAATACCACTGAGTGTTCTTGAAGATTGTGGCCAATACCCGGGATATAGGCTGTTACTTCAAAACCTGAGGTTAATCTTACGCGAGCGACCTTACGCAATGCAGAGTTTGGTTTTTTTGGAGTTGAGGTATAAACCCGAGTACAAACTCCCCTACGCTCTGGACAGGAACGCAATGCAGGCGATTTAGTCTTACGAGTGAGCCGCTTTCGCTCAGTTCTAATTAGCTGTTGAATGGTTGGCATCGAGAATTAACATTTAGGCCTGGAATTTGACCTGCTATCAACAAACTTCCATATTACTCGGTCATCCACCCTAAATAACAATTTCTAATTTAAATTGATTCAAGGCACTTAAAGCTTTAAAGAATTGAATGCACTCTTCTAGGATCATTTGATACGCCTCACACTACTTTTCCATCTACTCAGGTAAATCGATCAGTTTGGTTGAATTTATGCCTCTTGATTCCAGTAGTCCTAAGTCGCCTTACTGCGATAGCAAATCCCCAGACTCAATGATTGGGGAGAAAGATGCCTGTGGCGTCGGCTTCTTAGCTCATACAAAAGGCGTCCCCAGCCATTGGGTACTGCAACAAGCACTTCGCGGCTTGGAATGCATGGAGCACAGAGGAGGATGTGGTGGAGACAGTGATTCCGGTGATGGAGCAGGAATCCTCTGTGAAATTCCATGGAAATATTTAAAAAGCATTTGGTCGGCAGCAAAAACAGCCAATAGATACACTGGATTAGGCATGATTTTTATGCCTAATGATGAAAAAGAACGTAATTCTGCAAAAGCTATTTTTGAGAAAGAAGCACGAGGCCTTGGGCTAATTTCAAAAGGATGGAGAGAAGTCCCTGTTAAAACTTCTGTTCTAGGAGTACTCGCCAGAGATACAGCCCCTTTTATCGAGCAATGGCTCATTGAAGGGCAAGAACATGGCGAGAAACTAGAGAGATTGTTATATCGATTAAGAAAGCGCATAGAAAAGCGATGCATAGAAACACTAGGAGAAAATGCAAAAGATCTTTATATAGCTTCTTTAAGTAATCGAACTGTTGTGTACAAAGGGATGGTTAGGTCTGAGGTTTTAGCAAGTTTCTATACTGACCTCCTAGACCCTCGCTTTGAAATAGCCTTTGCCGTCTATCACAGAAGATTCAGTACAAACACACTTCCCAGATGGCCACTGGCACAGCCAATGAGACTTCTTGGGCATAACGGAGAAATCAATACATTGCTAGGGAATCTCAACTGGGCGAAAGCTACGGAAGTCCACTTAAGAGAAATTTGGAATGACTCAACAGATGACTTAAAACCTGTTGTGAATGCATCCTCAAGTGATTCTGCAAATCTTGACGCAACACTTGAACTACTCGTCAGAAGTGGAAGACCTATTACGGAAAGCCTTCTTACTCTTGTTCCAGAAGCATTTCGAGACCAACCAGAACTCGAAGGTCAATCTGCAATAAAATCATTCTATGAATATTCAGCTTGTACACAAGAGTCTTGGGATGGCCCAGCTCTTCTAGTCTTTGCGGATGGTTGTTTTGTAGGAGCAACACTAGATAGAAATGGTCTCAGGCCAGCACGTTACTGCGTTACAAAAGATGATTTAGTCATCATGGGTTCTGAAACAGGTGTGGTTGATATTGAAGATGAACGAATCCTTGAAAAAGGAAGATTAGGGCCAGGACAAATGCTCGCTGTGGATCTTCAGCAAGGCAGACTTTTAAGAAATTGGGATGTCAAGAAAGAAGCTGCGAGTAGACATCCCTACAAGGAATGGCTATCAGATAATCGACTAAACTTGTCTAAACAACCCTGGAAAAAAGAAACGTATTTGAGCCAACTAGATCTAATACAAATTCAAACAGCATTTGGATTCTCAGCAGAGGATTTAGATCTAGTCATCGAAGCAATGGCCAGCGAAGGGAAAGAGCCTACTTATTGCATGGGGGACGATATTCCTCTTGCAATACTCTCTAGCAAGCCTCACCTCTTATACGACTATTTCAAACAAAGGTTTGCTCAAGTCACCAATCCTCCAATAGACCCATTGAGAGAAAAGCTAGTAATGAGCCTCGAAATGCATCTTGGCAAACGTGGTTCACCTCTCAAGCCCAAGCCAAATGCCTTCTCAGTTGTTCATATAAACTCACCAATATTAAATGAAAATGATTTAGCTCAGATAAGCAAAGCCAGTCTTCCTGTTAAAACACTAACGACTTTATTAGATATTGAGCAAGGTGTTACTGGGCTAAAGGAAAGCCTCATGCAACTTTGTAATGAAGCCGAAAAAGCCGTACGAGATGGGAACAGAATCCTAATACTCTCAGACCGTGGAATCTGTGCTACTAAAACATATATTCCTCCTTTACTTGCAGTTGGTGCAGTTCATCACCACTTACTGCTTCATAAGCTGCGCCTAGATGCATCAATAATTGTTGATACTGCACAATGCTGGAGTACGCATCATGTGGGATGTCTCATTGGATATGGTGCAAGCGCTATATGCCCATGGTTAACGTGGGAAAGCACTCGCCATTGGTGGGAGCACCCAAAGACCCAAAAGTTAATTCAAAGCGGCAAAATACCGAACCTCACGATTAATAAAGCACAAGAGAATTTAAAAAAGGCTTTAGAAGATGGGCTTCGAAAGATCCTATCAAAGATTGGTATATCTCTCTTGGCGAGTTATCATGGTGCTCAAATCTTCGAAGCAGTAGGTATTGGCTCTGACTTAATCAACCTGGCCTTCGCAGGAACAACGAGCAGAATCGCTGGGTTGAGCTTAAAAGAGTTAGCTATTGAAACTCTTTCTTTTCACAGCAAAGCATACCCTCAATTAGATCGTAAGAGACTAGAGTTTCTAGGGTTTGTTCAATATAGAACTGGCGGTGAATACCACTTAAACAATCCAGAGATGTCTAAAGCACTTCATGCTGCTGTAAAGGCTGGGCCACAGTATAACCACTTCACGACATATAAATCCCTATTAGAGTCAAGACCCGCAACAGCATTGCGTGACTTGCTAACTCTGCGCGAATCAAAGAAAACTTTACCTCTAGATCAAGTAGAAAGTGCTGAAAGTATTTGCAAAAGATTTTGCACAGGAGGCATGAGTTTAGGGGCGCTATCAAGAGAAGCTCATGAAGTGCTAGCAATAGCTATGAACCGCATAGGAGGTAAAAGTAATAGCGGTGAAGGAGGAGAAGATCCAGATAGATTTAAAACCCTGAATGATGTCGATTCAGAGAATCAATCTCAAATCTTGCCAAATATCAAGGGTCTTAGGAATGGAGACACTGCATGCTCAGCAATAAAACAAATCGCATCGGGCCGTTTTGGAGTAACCCCTGAATATCTCAGGAGTGCTAAGCAACTGGAGATAAAAATGGCCCAAGGAGCTAAGCCTGGCGAAGGTGGGCAGCTACCTGGCCCCAAAGTAGATTCATATATAGCGAAACTCCGAAATAGCAAAGCAGGCGTTGCTCTCATATCTCCTCCTCCACACCATGATATTTACTCCATAGAAGATTTAGCTCAGCTAATTCACGACCTACATCAAGTTCATCCATCAGCAAAAGTAAGCGTAAAGCTAGTAGCAGAGATAGGGATTGGGACTATTGCAGCTGGAGTGGCAAAAGCAAATGCTGATGTGATACAGATTTCAGGCCATGATGGTGGGACAGGTGCTTCTCCGCTTAGCTCTATAAAGCACGCAGGCTTACCATGGGAATTAGGCCTTACAGAAGTTCATCGCTCCCTTATTGAAAATGGTTTAAGAAGTCGAGTGTTACTGAGAACAGATGGTGGATTAAAAACCGGTTGGGATGTCGTTATCGCTGCCCTACTTGGAGCAGAGGAATTTGGTTTCGGGTCGATTGCCATGATTGCCGAAGGCTGCATAATGGCACGCATTTGTCATACCAACAAATGTCCAGTGGGTGTGGCTACACAACAAGAAGCACTACGAAAACGCTTCCCAGGTCTCCCAGAACATGTAGTCAATTTTTTCCTCTTTGTCGCAGAAGAAGTGCGACACATCCTCAGCAATCTAGGAGTTGCAAGACTGGAAGATCTAATTGGAAAAACAGAGCTTCTAGAGCCTCGTAATTTAAAACTGCCAAAAACGAACAAGCTTGATCTATCTTCTCTCCTTAAGCCTCTAGAAACTGCAAATGATAGATCATGGCTTCAGCACAAGAATACAGCTCATTCAAATGGAATTGTATTGGAAGATAAGCTTCTAAAAGATAGTGAAATTAAGCAGTCAATCATTTCACATGCCAATGTAATCAAAGAGATTCCAATCCTCAATACCGATAGAAGCGTTTGTGCCCGTATATCCGGTGAGATAGCTCAACTATATGGAAACAAAGGCTTTAAAGGTAATCTTAATCTGACATTTAAGGGTTCGGCAGGACAAAGTTTTGGCGCCTTCCTTTTGCAAGGAATGAACATTCGCTTAGTGGGGGAAGCTAACGACTATGTAGGTAAAGGAATGAATGGAGGTGTTTTAACAATAGTGCCTCCTAGCAATAATCAAAATGTCTCCAATCATGTAATCCTTGGCAACACATGCCTTTATGGGGGAACAGGCGGTAAGCTCTTTTCTCTTGGAAGAGCAGGGGAGCGTTTTGGTGTAAGAAATAGTGGAGTTCATGCAGTTATCGAAGGTGCAGGCGATCATTGCTGTGAATACATGACAGGAGGAATAGTTGTCGTACTTGGCTCAACGGGCAGAAATGTAGGTGCAGGAATGACTGGTGGAGTAGCTTTTCTATTAGATGAAGAGGATCAAGCTACAGCTCGTATAAATCAAGAAAATGTTGGAATTCATGGCTTATCTACCAAAGAACAGGAGGATTTGCTCAAGCCTCTCTTAGAAGAGCACTTAGTACAAACTCAAAGCACCAAAGCCCATGACATTCTTAATCGTTGGGCATACTGGAAGGAGCTTTTTAAAGTAATTGTCCCACCAAGTGAGAAAAGTAAAGTTGGCCTAGAGGCAGTGGACATAGCACTCGTATAAGCAGTGTCGTTATTTATCAAGACCGAGCAATTCACTCAAGACACTCTAAGGCTTTTGCCAGAACAGCGTCATGCTTACCTAGCAGAGCATAAGTTTTGGGTGGAGAAATTAAAGTCCACTGGTAAAAAGCTAGCCTCCGGCTATTTAGTCAATGAAGAAAAATGTCCTGGGGGAGGAGGATTACTAGTTATAGAAGCAAATTGTTTTGAAGAAGCAAAATTACTTGTTGAGCAAGACCCCATGGTAAAAAATAATTTAGTCACTTGGGAACTACAAGAATGGATACCTGTAACAGGACAGCTCCTAAGTTAAATTCATCTTGGGTAAGTAGCCATTAGTCTTTGTACCTCTCCAGCGTGATAACTACTCCTAGTGAGTGGGGAGCTAACAACTTGAAGGAACCCTAATTTTGCTTCTCCTTCCTTTCTATAAGCTGCAAATTGGTCAGGGGTGACAAAGCGTGCTACAGGCAAATGCTTAGGCCCAGGAGAAAGATATTGACCTATCGTAACAATATCAACTTGGTTAGACCTAAGATCGGATAAGACATTCATAACCTCTTCATCTGTCTCTCCAAGGCCAACCATCAATCCTGACTTGGTATATACCTTAGGCCAACCATCTCTAACACGACGCAATAATTCCAAAGAACGTTCATATTGCCCTTGAGGTCTAGCCTTTTTATATAAGCGTGGAACTGTTTCTATATTGTGATTCAGAACATTTGGCTTTGCTTTCATCACAACATTTAGAGCATTCCAGTCGCCACATAAGTCGGGAATCAATAGCTCTATTGTTGTTTCTGGAGAACGTGCCCGGACTGACTCAATACAAGCCACAAACTGGCTTGCACCACCATCCTTGAGATCATCTCGATTTACAGAAGTAATAACAACATGGTTTAACCCTAATCTCGAAACAGCCTCTCCAAGGCGATGTGGTTCCGTTGGATCTAAACCTCGCTCACTTTTATCAAAAGCTATATCACAATATGGACATGCACGTGTACATCCTGGCCCCATTATCAGAAAAGTAGCAGTGCCTCCTGCAAAACACTCCCCAATATTGGGGCAACTAGCTTCTTGACAAACAGTATTGAGTTTTAAATCTGACAACAACTCAGCTACTGAGCCAATCCTCTCCTGTTGAGGTGCTTTGACTCGTAGCCATTCCGGTTTGAGCAAGTTCGGTCTCTTCATAAAACAACTTTAGAAAGATTAGATTAAAAAAATCATGAAAAAAATGCTTTGAACATTTTTCTAATCTGATCAAGGGATAAATACGAGTTTTTAATTTGTGAAGACCTTAGTAGCCCCGAGGTGTTAACCAATATCCATCTTGTACGTAGGTGGAACTATTACCGACCAGCACGACACTAAGCATATCCACTTTTTCTATTGGAAAGTCTCCTAATAGATATGTAGCAATTGTCTCCTCAGATCTACCAAGCTGACGAGCCAACAATATTGGAGTATTAGCTGGAAGATATTGAAGAAAGATTTCCAATGCCTTACCTAACTGCCAAAATCTATCTTTAGACCTTGGATTATATAAAGCGATAACAAAATCCCCTTTCGCAGCAGCGATTAGGCGCTCTTCTATTTTTTCCCAAGAAGTCAAACAATCGCTCAGGCTGATTGCACAAAAATCATGCATTAAAGGTGCACCTGCTTTAGCTGCTGCGAACTGAAGAGCAGTAATACCAGGATGGACCTCAAATCTAGGTCTGCTTTTTTGTGGAAGCTCCAGCCATAGTTCTAAAGCGAGCCCAGCCATACCATAAATTCCAGAATCTCCAGAAGATATCAAAGCCACGCGAACACCTTGCACTGCTAATTTCAAGGCCTCTTGGCAGCGGTCTCTTTCACGAGTCAAAGATCCGTCCATACGAACTTGATCATGCCTTCGGAAAGGTTCTAAAAGATCCAAATAACGTTTATATCCAACCCACACTGCACTTCTAGATAAAGCAAATCGCGCATCTTGCGTTAAGAAGCTAAGTTCACCTGGTCCACTGCCAACTAAATGAATTTCTCCTCGATCTGGTGCAAAAGGTTCAACGGACTCAGCTATCGCAATAGTTGCAGCACCATTCTCCTTTGATTGAAATATTTGCTTTTCCAATTTCAATTTTGCACCTTTCCCAGCAGATAAAATAGATGCCGCCTCGGCAACCGAAGAAGTCCCAACTTCTGATTGAACAAATGCTGATGGATTAGGGACTTCCACTTCAGAAAGTTCTTGAGCACTATAAAAGCGCACTGGTAATGCTTCTTTACTAATAAGCGAAGTCAGAGCAGGTTCATCTGATTTGATTTCAATGCTTGCAAAGCCTGCTATTGAAGATTTTGCTAAGCCAGCCTTTCTTAATGAATCCTGTAATGCTTTTTCTAGAAGGCTTAAAGATGTATTTCTCTCACAACCAATCCCAACCCATAAGACTGGAGGGTGCCACGAACATTTTTCAGTTAAATCAGAACTAATTTCAAAAGAAAGACATTCTTGATTGGTGAGTTTCCCTTTAGCAAATAAAGAATTGAATGCGCCTTTGGAAGATTGCCACAAAGTGGAGCCTGCTTGTTGGAAAAACTTTATAGGTAAAGATTTTGATTGCTGAATCATTAATTCATTCCATTTTTTTAAGTCTCCATTACGCTTCCAACCCCATGCAGTCCCAAAACTATCTATTGGGAGCATTTCATTCATTGATGAGAAACCTGTAAGAACTATGTTTCCTCCAAATTCTTCAGATAGGTGGAAAGCTAATTCTTCCGCTCCTGCTTTATGACCGCCAATAAGTGGAATAATATTTTCAGCTCTCGAATCCATAACAAGTACAGCAGGGTCGTCTGTTTTTGTCGTTAATAAAGGAGCAATAATCCTTATAACTGCGCCAACCGCACCCACAACCAGAAAAGTAGATTCTGGTCCCCAATTTTCTTTAAAAATTTCTGTAGGAGAGTCAATCCACAATTCTTTGGGGGGATTTTTAATAGTAGAAGCAGCTCCAGGGGGCAGAGCCAGATGATCCGCATGCTTTCTATATAAAAGTCTTTGGAGTAATTCCCATGAAGAACCAGAAAGTCCTAACGCAATTCGCTTAGCTGATTTAGAAAAGAAGATAATTTCCAATGTATTTATGGATATTTTGATCAACCTGAGGTTCATAGAAGATTAATTTTCTTTATTTCTTGATTTGAGCCTGGTAAACAATCTTGGCCATCACTTCTGGAAAATCCTTTTAATAACAAGGGTATTGGCAAAAAAATAGAAAAAGCTTTCAAGATTTTCTTTCGAAAAAAAAGTTTCTGGGTAGAACATTTGTTACTTGCATACGTAGTAACTGGCTCTCGGATCTATGCTTCTTAAATCAGATCCCAAATTAGGGGTCATGTTTTCAATGTTGGTATGGAATTTATTCCTATACCTTGCAAAGAAAACTCGGTGGCAAACCACCTGGAACCCAACCCTCGAGGAAATTCTCGATGACCATTAGCCCACCAGAACGTGGGGAGAAAGCAAAAGGAGGAGTGCCAACTCCTTATGACCAGCCAGTTGATAGAGGCAATGCTCCTGTCGACTTTGAAAAACTCAACAAACCTGGGTTCTGGTCTTCAAAGCTTTCCAAAGGTCCAAAAACCACTACATGGATTTGGAACCTCCACGCTGACGCACATGATTTCGACACTCATCTAGGAGACCTAGAAGAGACAAGTAGGAAGATCTTCTCAGCCCATTTTGGCCACTTGGCTGTGGTTTTTATATGGATGAGTGCTGCATTCTTCCATGGAGCTCGCTTCTCTAATTACACTGGTTGGTTAGCTGACCCAACAAACGTAAAGCCTGGTGCCCAGGTTGTTTGGCCAGTAGTTGGACAAGAAATTCTTAATGCTGATTTAGGAGGCAATTATCACGGTCTCCAAATCACATCAGGTATTTTCCAAATGTGGCGTGCTTGGGGTATTACCAGCGAAGTACAACTAATGGCATTAGCCATTGGTGCAGTTGTAATGGCTGCCTTAATGCTTCACGGTGGAATTTATCATTATCACAAAGCAGCTCCAAAACTTGAGTGGTTCCAAAAAATAGAACCAATGATCCAGCACCATCAGATAGCTTTGATAGGTCTGGGATCAATTGCATGGGCAGGTCACCTAATTCATATTGGTGCCCCGGTATCAGCTCTATTAGATGCAATTGATGCAGGGAATCCATTAGTAGTTGATGGTGTATCAATTGCAAGTGCTTCTGATGTCACTAACCTTGCTCCAAAGCTTTGTGATCCAGCTATAGCAAGTCAGATTTTCCCTAGCCTAGCTGGCCGAACTGTTGAGAATTTCTTTACTCTCAACTGGTGGGCGTTCACCGATATCCTTACAAACAAAGGTGGCTTGAATCCTGTAACAGGAAGCCTTTGGATGACTGATATCTCTCATCACCACCTAGCGTTTGGTGTCTTTGCCATCTTTGGTGGTCATATGTGGCGTAACGCGGTTCATGGCGTAGGTCACAGCATGAAAGAGATAATGGATGTTCATAAGGGTGATCCAATCCTTTTCCCTGCTCCAAAAGGGCATGAAGGGATTTTTGATTTCTTAAGTAATAGTTGGCATGGCCAATTAAGTATCAATCTCGCAATGGTTGGGTCAGCAAGTATTGTTGTTGCCCATCACATGTATGCGCTTCCTCCATATCCATACATTGCTATTGATTATCCAACTGTACTTGGATTATTTACTCACCACATGTGGATAGGTGGTTTATTTATCTGTGGAGCAGCAGCTCATGCTGGCATAGCGATGATCAGGGACTACGACCCTGCGATTCATGTAGATAACGTTCTTGATAGAATGCTCAAGGCTCGTGATGCAATTATCAGCCACTTAAACTGGGTTTGCATGTGGCTTGGATTCCATAGTTTTGGTCTTTATATTCATAACGATGTCATGAGAGCTCTTGGACGCCCTCAAGACATGTTTAGTGATACAGGAATTCAATTACAGCCTTTCTTGGCACAATGGGTTCAAAACTTACAGCAAAGTGCTGTTGGTACAGGTCAGCTTGTAGGTGCAGGAAATTTACCTGGCAACGTTCTTAGTGAAGTATTCAATGGAAATGTCATTGAAGTTGGAGGAAAAGTTGCTATTGGGCCGATCCCATTAGGAACTGCAGACTTGATGATTCATCATGTTCATGCATTCACAATTCATGTAACTCTCCTAATTCTTTTAAAAGGAGTTCTTTACTCAAGAAGTTCTCGTCTCATTCCTGACAAAGCTCAACTTGGCTTCCGTTTCCCATGTGATGGGCCAGGAAGAGGAGGCACATGTCAGGTTTCCTCATGGGATCATGTTTTCCTTGGCCTATTTTGGATGTATAACAGTCTCTCTGTTGTTATCTTCCATTTCTCATGGAAAATGCAAAGTGATGTATGGGGCTTAACTGGTGGAAATTTTGCCCAAAGCTCAATCACAATTAATGGTTGGCTTAGGGATTTCCTATGGGCACAATCTTCTCAGGTTCTAACAAGCTATGGACAACCCATTAGTATGTATGGACTAATGTTCCTTGGTGCTCACTTTGTTTGGGCATTCAGCCTTATGTTCCTATTCAGTGGCCGTGGTTACTGGCAGGAACTTTTTGAGTCAATCGTTTGGGCCCATAACAAATTGAAAGTGGCTCCAACAATTCAACCTCGTGCATTGTCTATTACTCAAGGCCGTGCAGTTGGTGTTGCTCACTTCCTTCTAGGTGGAATAGCTACCACCTGGGCCTTCTTCCACGCCCGCCTTATTGGGCTCGGCTAACCTTTCTGATCCTTTCCCTCAATGGCAACGAAATTTCCATCGTTTAACCAGGGTCTGGCACAGGACCCAACAACCCGACGTATTTGGTACGGAATCGCCACGGCTCACGACTTCGAGAGCCATGACGGAATGACCGAAGAACAGCTTTATCAAAAGCTGTTTGCTACACACTTTGGTCACCTAGCCATTATTGGCTTATGGGTTGCTGGGAACCTGTTCCACATCGCCTGGCAGGGCAACTATGAACAGTGGGTTACCGACCCACTTCATATTCGCCCAATAGCACACGCAATCTGGGACCCTCACTTTGGTCAAGGTCTAACAGACGCCTTAACTCAAGCAGGGGCAACTTCCCCAGTAAATATTGCTTATTCCGGCCTATACCACTGGTGGTACACAATAGGAATGAGAACAAATGAGCAGCTATTTCAAGGTGCAATTTTCTTAAATATCCTTGTTTGCTGGCTCCTATTCGCAGGTTGGTTGCATCTTCAGCCAAAGTTCAGGCCTTCTTTGGCATGGTTCAAAAATGCTGAAGCTCAACTCAACCATCATTTAGCAGTTTTATTTGGCTTTAGCAGCATTGCCTGGACTGGTCACCTTGTTCATGTGGCAATTCCTGAGTCCAGAGGCCAACATATTGGCTGGGATAACTGGTTAACAGTTCTTCCTCACCCAGAAGGTTTGGCTCCATTCTTTTCATTGAATTGGGGTGCTTATGCACAAAACCCAGACTCCTTGGATGCAGTTTTTGGAACTTCGCAAGGTGCAGGTACCGCAATATTTACGTTCTTAGGTGGACTTCACCCTCAAAGTGAATCACTATGGCTCACTGATATTGCACATCACCATCTAGCAATAGGTGTGATGTTTATCATTGCTGGCCATATGTATAGAAATACTTTTGGAATTGGTCACACCCTTAAAGAAATTACAGAGGCTCATAACACTGGCCATCCAAATGATCCTCATAAAGGTCATTTCGGAATAAATCACAATGGAATTTATGAGACAGTTAACAACTCTCTTCATTTCCAACTTGGTCTGGCTCTAGCTTCATTAGGTGCTGCATGTAGTTTGGTTGCTCAGCACATGGGTGCACTTCCTTCTTATGCATTTATAGCCAGGGACTACACAACCCAATCTGCTCTTTATACACACCATCAATACATAGCAATGTTCTTGATGGTTGGTGCTTTCTCTCATGGAGCAATCTTTTTTGTGAGGGATTATGATCCCGAACTCAATAAAGATAACGTTCTGGCAAGAGTTCTAGAGACTAAGGAAGCATTAATTAGTCACCTCAGCTGGGTAACTATGCTTCTTGGGTTCCATACTCTTGGTCTTTATGTTCATAACGACGTTGTAGTTGCTTTTGGCAATCCAGAAAAGCAAATTCTCATTGAACCAGTTTTTGCTCAGGCTATTCAAGCCTTTAGTGGAAAAGTCATGTATGGCATTGATGCGTTATTAGCTAATGCAAATAGTTCTGCAACCTTGGCTGCAAACAGCATGCCTGGTAACCATTATTGGATGGATCTTATTAATCGTCAGGACGCTTTAACTAACTTCCTCCCAATTGGGCCAGCTGACTTCTTGGTTCACCATGCAATTGCTTTAGGACTACACACAACTGCCTTAATACTGATTAAAGGTGCTCTTGATGCTAGAGGCACTAAATTAATCCCTGACAAGAAAGACTTTGGCTATGCATTCCCTTGTGATGGCCCTGGTAGAGGTGGTACATGTGATAGTTCGGCTTGGGATGCTACTTATTTAGCAATGTTCTGGGCTCTAAATACAATCGCTTGGATAACTTTCTATTGGCACTGGAAGCATCTTGCTATTTGGCAAGGCAATGTAGCCCAGTTTAATGAGTCAGGTACTTACTTGATGGGATGGTTCAGAGATTATTTATGGCTCAATAGTTCTCAGCTGATCAATGGATATAACCCCTTTGGAGTTAATGCATTATCTCCGTGGGCATGGATGTTCCTCTTCGGTCACCTGATTTGGGCTACAGGTTTCATGTTCCTGATTTCCTGGAGAGGATACTGGCAGGAGCTCATAGAAACTTTAGTTTGGGCTCACCAGCGTACTCCTATTGCCAACCTTGTAGGTTGGAGAGATAAGCCAGTTGCCTTATCAATTGTTCAAGCACGTCTAGTTGGACTTACACATTTCACCGTAGGAAACTTTGTTACCTTTGGTGCCTTTGTGATAGCTTCTACTTCGGGCAAGTTTGGATAGCTAAGTAAACACAAGATATTAATCTTGAGTGGAAAGGAGAAAACACCTACTGGACTAATACTCCAGTAGGTGTTTTTGTTATTTCTGCAAATGCCATTTACTTAATTCATCAGCTAAAGAAGGTAGTAAATAATTATCTTTTGCTAGGACCTTCCCTTCGCATAGAACAACCAAAAGAGTAGGACTTCCTTTAGGGGTAATAAACCAAGCAGCATCGTGCCTTGCTTCACTCATCAAACCTGCCTTACTCCAAATTTGACTTCCTTGTGGCAAACCTTCCCCTAAAAAACCATCAATTTGGTTTTCTGTATCTGCTTTTCTAGAGACAAGGTCTAAAGACCTCGATAAAAGGTCTCTGAGTTTTTTAGTTGCTTTAATTGATAGAAATGAACTTGTCATTATTCCTTCCAAGACTTTTGCAACAGCTAAAGAGGTTAGTGCGTTTCTATTTTGGTTTTTATCCCCATAAAAATCTTTTTCTCTACCATAAGGACCATCATTCCAAGTTTTCTGAGAACAATTAATAAGGTCCAACTCTTGAAATTGAAAGCTTTTCAACCAATTATTTACTATATTTCTCTGCTGTTTCCAACACTCCCAATTGAAGCCTTTAATAGAAGGGCCGCTAGTAGTGCCTGTAAGCATATCAACTATATAGCTAGTTGCATCATTACTAGAATGCTTGATCATGTCTGATTGGGCTCGACGCAACTCAGAAGATTCAACAAGCAAGTCTTTATCGAGCCAATCTTCTACTGCACATGCATATATTAACTTGACTAAGCTGGCTGGATAAATTAGTTTTTTGGGCAGCCAACAAGCACCAAACCCACTGCTACTTGAAGGGTTTTGACCTTCATAACAAATCCAAATAATGGAAATGCTTTTTTGCAGATTTGGTCTCCCGTCTTCTGCAAACTTTTGAAGTAACCTCCGAAGTAGAGAGGTCATATGGGCATTCGCTCTATATAACGCCATATCCCATGGATGAATCAATGCTGTCCTTAGGAAAGCCTATTACAATCAATACAATGATTCCCAAGAGTTTCTGGGAATTAAAAGTTGACGTAAATGGTTACAAAACAAAAGAAGGGAGTGAACTAGCAACTCAAGCAGTAAAAGGAAGGTCTTTTGAGTTATTAGAAATACCTGAAAAGCCTTCTTCATCAAGGATTAAAGTTCGATTATTAGAAGATGGTTATATATGCTGGTTACAATTTAAAGACATTGAAAACCTTGCTTTTTCAATAGATTCTTGGGAAGCGTACTCCTTAAGTAAAACTGAAATTAACCGTAGATTACCCAAAGTATTGAATTGGGTAGAAAAAGCTTCGAGAAATACAAACCAATATTTATGGGGAGGTACAATAGGTCCAGATTTTGACTGCTCAGGACTAATACAATCTGCTTTTGCATCCCAACAAATTTGGTTGCCACGAGATTCATACCAACAAGAAAATTTTTGTCGATCAATTACCTTCGAATTAAATTCTTTAGACAAAATTATTTGTGGTGATTTAATTTTCTTTGGTACTAAAACAAGGTGTACCCATGTTGGTATATATAAAGGCAAAGGACTTTATTGGCATAGTTCTGGACGTGTTAAAGGTAGAAATGGTATTGGAATAGATGAATTAAAACCTAATGGGAAAAACATTATTTCTGCTTATTATCTATCCAAACTACGTAGCATAGGTAGAGTGGAATCTAGTTATGATGGCAGCATACAGCCATAATCAACTTTTCCTCTGTATTAATCCTTTTCCATAATTAACTAAATGTCAAAAAATATAGACATTTCCATAGTAATCCCAATTTACAATGAGGAGGACAGTCTTCCTCAATTAGTGAATGAAATTCTAGACGCAATGCGTAATAGTTATGATAAGTTTGAAATAGTTTTGGTTAACGATGGCTCGACTGATAAAAGTGTTGATGTGCTATCCAAGCTAACACAAGAAATTCCCGAAGTATTAGGAGTTATACTTAGAAAAAACTATGGGCAAACTGCTGCCATGGCTGCAGGCTTTAATCTTTCTAGTGGCGATGTAATAGTCAGCTTGGACGGAGATTTGCAAAATGACCCTGCAGATATACCCAAGTTAGTAAATAAACTAGAGGAAGGTTATGACTTAGTTAGTGGTTGGCGTTATCAAAGAAAAGATGCTGAATTAAGACGTAAACTTCCTTCAAGAGTTGCCAATCGCCTAATTGGGAGAGTGACAGGGATTCGACTAAATGATTATGGTTGCTCTCTAAAAGCTTATAGGAGGGAAGTACTCTCAGATGTGAGACTTTATGGCGAATTACATCGATTCTTACCAGTTTTAGCAAATATAGAAGGAGCAAGAATTACAGAGATAAAAGTTAATCATAGGGCCAGAAAATATGGGCAAAGTAAATATGGAATTGACCGCACTTTTCGAGTAATGATGGACTTACTTACAGTTTGGTTTATGAATCGATTCCTAACAAGGCCTATGTATGTTTTTGGCTTGGGAGGAATTATTGCCATATTAGGCAGCCTTATAGCAAGCACATATTTATTAATAATCAAGTTATTAGGTGAAGATATTGGAAGTAGGCCGCTTTTGACTTTTGCCTTAATTCTTGGGATTGCTGGCGTTCAACTTTTTTGCTTTGGATTATTAGGGGAATTATTAATTCGTACATATCACGAAAGCCAAGGCAGGCCTATTTATCGCATAAGAAAAACATTACGTGGTGGTCGAGATTTGATTTGAGGCTTAATTGGGTGCTTGGAGCATCGGAATTTGGCCATAGCTTTTGCAGCACAAATTACTATTTGACTATCAGAATCTCTTAAGCCTCGCTTAAGTATTGGTATTACCCTAGAATCCCCCCATTGGGATGCGATTTCTATAGCATTCAATCTATACTCAGGACCCAATGAAATCCAGTGAAATAGCTGTTTCTTAAGGTTGGCACGCTCTCTATAGGTTTTGGGTGGAAGCCATTCATTAAATTCTGATTTAGAGGCAAGATGTATCTCAAAATAGGGTTTTTTCTTAGTTTCTACTAATCCTTTTTGATCAATCCAAGTTTTTTCCTTAAATGTTTTCTGCATAAAGTTTTTAGGCTTTCTACCAAGGCCCCAAAGACTTAAAGCAAGTATTAATGCGGCTCCTGCAGTAAAGAACTGACTCATGGAATTAAAAAGGGTTGAAAAAAGACTCCAATTGGATTGAACTTTTATGTCACCAATGGATCTATTAGATGTTCACTCTATACAGTATCTATGGATCTATAGGTATATCCAATGTCTAGTGAGTTTGCTGCCACCTGGCTACCTGCAGTATTCGTGCCTCTTATTGGGCTAGTTACTCCTGCGGTATTTATCGTTCTAATTGGTCGCTACATAACAGCAGCCGACTAAATTACATTGCTTTCCCTTTAAGTCAACCCAGTTCTTTCTTCGCCAATGACTGAATTCCAAGACCCTTTCTTAAAGTCAGGTGAGCCTGTCAAGTTTGACAAGAAATATATTGACAGCACTATTCGACCTGGCGATATAGGTATAGCCGATCAATGGGCTGTAAAACCTGTTTCAGACCCGTTTGTAGGAAACTTAGAAACTCCTGTTAATTCAGGTTATTTCACTAAGGCTTTTATTAACAACCTTCCATTTTATAGGTCTGGAATTTCTCCTAATTTCCGTGGTCTTGAAGTGGGAGCAGCATTTGGATATCTACTCTATGGGCCATTTGCAATGACAGGTCCACTTAGGAACACTGATTTTGCTCTAACAGCTGGTTTGCTTAGCACTATTGGTGCTGTTCATATCCTCACAGCTCTTTTTGTGTTGTATACGGCCCCTGGAAAAGATCCAAATGTCCAGCCTTCAGATTGCACTGTAGAGAATCCTCCAACAGATTTATTTACTAGAACAGGCTGGACAGATTTCACTAGTGGATTCTGGCTAGGAGGTTGTGGTGGAGCAGTATTTGCATGGCTGCTTTGTGGAACCCTTCATTTAGATACGATTATGCCAATAGTTAAAGGCGTTTGGGCAGCTGGTTAAATCAGTGAATATTTAAATTTTGTTTACTGAGGATGTTTCTCATCCTCAGTTTTTTTATGTAATGATCAAAATCAAAAAATTGCTGAGAAACTTACTTAATAAGCGTCAAAAGAAGTTAGTCTTGATTTATAATTAATTAATTGATGAATGTAGTTAAATATAGGCCGGAAGCATCTAATACCAATCCTTTTATAGAGTAGATCTCTCAAGAACTACTAAAACTTCTTGAAACGGAGAGGGAGGGATTCGAACCCTCGACAGGAGTTGCCTCCTGTAACTCCTTAGCAGGGAGCCGCTTTCAACCACTCAGCCACCTCTCCAGGCGCTTCCATACCTTATCAAGAGAGCATTCATCTTAAAGAAACAATTATCCTTTTTTAGATTTTCAAACTATTACCCGAGGAAGACGATATTTAAAGCCACACAGAATTTCCCAAGGAATAGAGCCACTTATATCACTCCAATAATATGGACTAAGGCTTCTACCTTGATCAAACCCTAATAAAGTGACGACGTTCCCTACTGAGATATCCAAGTTGCCAGTTATATCTATAACAAGTTGGTCCATAGTAATAGCTCCTACTTGTGGGAAAAGCTTTCCATTGATCAAAACAGAAATCTTGCCTGAGAGTGCCCTTCCCACTCCATCTGCATAGCCAATTCCAACTACAGCGAGTCGGCTTTGTTCTTTGGTTATAAACGTATGACCATAGCTAACTCCTGTTCCAGCTGGTACTTCTCTAATTAACGTTATTCTCGCCTTAACAGCTAATGCTGGTTCTAAAGAGAAGTCATTCTTCAAAGATTCAATTGGACTATATCCATACAATGCAATACCCACGCGGACCATATCGTAATAAAGGCCACAATCTCTTAGAGTTCCTGCTGAATTAGCTAAGTGTCTAACTATAGATTTATTTTTTAAAGAAATACTCTTTAAAAGATTGTCAAATTTTTGTTTTTGGTGAAAAGTTACCCTGCCCCCTTCGCCATCAAAGTCTCCATCTGCCAAAGCAAGATGGCTATAAACCCCTTCAAGATCAAGAAACCTCAGATCATCTATGAAATTAAGCAATGATGGTGCATCACTTAATTCACAACCTAACCTTGTCATCCCAGTATCAACCTTTACATGTACAGCAAAAGTCTGAACGCGTTCTTCAGCAATTTTGTGGCAAATTACTGCCTCACGGTAATCACTGATAGTAGGCATTAAATTCCAAGAAAGACAAGCATCTAAATCTTCTTCATTAGTTAAATTTCCAAGCAAAAGAATTGGAGATTTAATGCCTGCTTGCCTTAAATCAATCCCTTCCTGCAAAGTTGCAACTCCTAAACTTTGCGCACCTCCTTCCAAAGCAGACTTTGCTACTGTTTGTGCCCCATGTCCATATCCATCTGCCTTAACAACTGCCATTAGCATGCATTGTTTAGGTAATCTTTGTTTGATATTGCGAGTATTTGCCTCAATTGCAGCAGGCTTCACTTCTACCCAAGCTCTCTGGCATGGATCTAACTTGTCCAATAACATAGTCTTAGTAATCACGTGAACAGCCGCTTCCGTTTCATGCCAATAGCATGCCGTTTAATTAGGGAGCTTGCATGGGACAGGTTCTCGTTTTAAATGCGTCATACGAACCTTTAAATATCACCACGTGGCGACGAGCGACGGTGCTGATGCTTAAAGGGAAAGCTGAGAGTCTGGAAGAAGATTCCAGTCGGCTTTTAAGGCCCGACACAAAACTGCCTACTGTCATTAGGCTGAGATATTTCATAAAAGTTCCATATAAAGAATTAGCGCTTACAAGAAAAACTCTTCTCCAACGCGACAATAACTGCTGTCAATATTGTGGTTATAAAGGTGACAAACTCTCGATTGACCATGTAATTCCTCGCAGTCGAGGAGGGGCTGATATCTGGGAAAATGTAACTACTGCATGCTTGTCATGCAACGTTATGAAAGGGAATCGCACCCCTCAAGAAGCAAATATGCCTTTAAAAACAAAGCCCTATAAACCTATAAGCACAATTAATTTTGAAACAACCAAGCTCATAAACTCTGGTCAGCATAAAGAATGGAAGAAATATGTTATTGGCTGGGTTAGGTGAATTCGAGTTAATTCTCGGACTGCTCGCCTAATTCTTCTATCATCAATCTTTGTTCTTCAGCTATACAAGCTCCGATCAAATTATCTAATTCACCTTCAAGAACATTCTCTAATGGAAAATTAATGCCCAAGCGATGATCAGTAGTTCGATTGTCTTTATAGTTATAAGTTCTAATCTTTTCGCTACGATCTCCAGTTCCTACTTGAGCCAGTCTTGCTGACCTTTCTTTGGCATTTGCTTCAGCAATTTCCATTTCTAGTAATTTTGCTCGCAGAATCTCCATAGCTCGTTCTCTGTTCTGAAGCTGAGAGCGTTCTTGTGTGCAAAAAACTCTGATTCCAGTTGGTTTGTGGAGCAAATCCACAGCTGTTTCAACCTTATTAACATTTTGCCCTCCAGCTCCTCCAGAGCGAGCAGTACTAATTTCTAGATCTCCAGGGTCCAGCTGAACTTCAACCGGGTCTGCTTCTGGCATTACAGCAACTGTCGCTGTGGAAGTATGCACCCTGCCTTGCGATTCTGTGGCAGGAACCCTTTGAACCCTGTGTACCCCTGCTTCGAATTTGAGTTGACTAAACACTGAATCTCCTTTTACAGAAATAATTAATTCACGAAAGCCTCCTAAATCTGCATCTGTTGAGCTAATTGGTCTTACTGACCACCCAATCTTCTGACCATATCTTTCATACATTCTGGCCAAGTCACCAGCCCAAATACAAGCCTCATCTCCACCAGCCCCTGCTCTAATCTCAAGCATTACACTACGTTCATCCCTAGGATCTTTTGGCAAAAGGGCTAATGTCAACTGATTTATCAAATTTGTTTTAAAAAGTTCTAGCTTTCGCATCTCATCCTGAGCTAGCTCCTCTAAATCCTTATCTGATTTACTCTCTCGCAAGACATCTTTTACTTCTAACAATTCTTCTTCTATCTCAAGAAGCTTTTCATAATCCAAAACCAAAGGTTCTAAACGAGCTCTCTCACGAGCGATTGTCTCCAACCGTTTAGGGTCTGAAGCAACATCAGGGTCAGCCAATTGGAGTTCCAAGTTTTGGAAGCTTGACCTGGCTGTCTCTAACCTAATCTTGAGGGTTGAAGTGTCCATTCCACATCAACTTCCTATTAATACTTAAGACTCTTTTGATGGAGAATCTGAAACTTTTTTTTCATTGGTTGTTTTTTTCTTATCAGTGGAATCATTCTCAGAATCAGCCATTCCATATTTGCGCATAAAACGATCTACTCGGCCTTCTGTATCCAAAATCTTTTGTGTTCCAGTAAAAAATGGGTGATTCCCACTCCAAACATCAACATGGATTTCTGGTTGCGTGGAACCAGTTGTCATTACCACTTCTCCATTGCAAATAACTTTTGCATCTGGATACCAAGTGGGATGGATATCTTCTTTTGGCATTGCTAAGTAAAGCGAGGAATAAAAAAAATTGATTAAGGAGGACTCTAACGCTTAGAGAACTGAGGGGCTTTCCTAGCCTTTTTCAGTCCATATTTACGCCTTTCCTTAGCTCTAGGATCTCTACTCAAGTGACCCTCAATTTTAAGTGGTTTACGATTGTCAGCCGAAAGCTCGCATAAGGCTCTAGCAGCACCTTGTTTTATCGCATCTGCCTGTCCTGTCAGACCGCCTCCATATACGTTAACAAGAACATCATATGAATCGCTCAAGCCCAAAGTTTGCAAAGGGGCTTTAACTGCAGCTAAATAAGCAGGATTAAAATTCAAATAATGATCACCGGGTCTTCCATTGATTGTAATTTTCCCAGTTCCTGGAATTAATCTCACACGAGCCACAGAAGTCTTCCTGCGGCCAGTGCCCCAATAAACAACGGTATTTCTTTGAGAGCTGCTATTCATTAAATTAATCCGTTGGTATCAAGATTTAGAAGCTTAGGTTCTTGAGCAGCATGTGGATGATCAGCGCCCTTGTAAACCTTCAATTTTCTGAACAATTGTCTGCCTAAAGAATTGTGAGGGAGCATTCCTTTGACTGCTTTCTCAACAATTCTTTCAGGAATCCTTTCTTGTAAAGAGTTGAAGGTTTCCACTTTCATTCCGCCTGGCCGACCTGAATGACGACGATAAAGTTTTTGCTGGCTTTTTTTGCCACTAATTTGAATCTTCTCTGCATTAACAACAACAACAAAATCTCCTGTATCTAAATGAGGCGTGAAATTTGGCTTGTTTTTACCTCTAAGTACTGATGCAATTTTACTTGCAAGTCGACCAAGAGTCTGATTCTCTGCATCAACCAAGTACCATTGGCGGTCGATTGCGTCGATCTTTGGGGTAATTGTCTTGTTCATCTCGCCGGCATACCGGATTGGCAAATACATCTGTTTTATAAAAAACAGAACTTTTTTGAACATTAGCCAATAGATATTAGCTTTAAATGCTCAAACTTTAATTTTACACTTCAAAGTACATAGAAGGCGGGCTTACTAGCAAAATACTGACAATTTTTTTTTACTTAAAAGTTCTAAAAGGCTAGTCCACAAATTTATTGAGGCGATGGAGGGGGATCTGAAGTAGATAAAGAAAAAAAAGGAAAGCTATCAAAGGCAATATTCTCTGGAAAAATCATTGTTTCATAACCCACTCTAATTAGTGATAATCCATTTGGAGGAGCAGCTTCTCTAACCTCTTCCCTTAATTTTAATTTCCAACGCCTTTCAAATTCTGCAACGCTAATTCTATGCTCTCCAACCGCAACGAGTTGCCCTACCAATAGCCGAACCATTCCATATAAAAAACCCGTTGCTTGAATATCAATACTTACCAAATCTCCTTGTCTAAAAAGATGAACATCTTCCACTGTTGTTAATGCATTTGGCCGGTTACTTCCTGCCCTTTGAAATGCTGTGAAATCGTGAAAACCCTTGATCCCTTGCAAAGCCAAATTCATTAGGTTTTCATCAAGACGAAATTGATATCTATGCCAGCACCAAGGAGATAAAAATAAGTTCGGCTTACAGCCATTATAAATTGTGTATCTATATCTTCGATAGGTTGCTGAAAAGCAAGCATGCCAAGTGATGGGGCGTAAAGCAGAGTAACGAACACGAATCGCTTTAGGCAATCTTCCATTTAAGGCTGCCGCCCATCTATTAGCAGGAATAAAGCCAGAACAGTCAAAATGAGCTACCTGACCAGAAGCATGTACTCCAGAATCTGTTCTTCCAGCAGCAACAACTTTTATAGGTTGAAAAGGGTCTAGGGAAGATACTGCTTCTTCAAGAATTGATTGAACACTATTGCCTTCCTTTTGACGCTGCCAACCACAAAAACCACTTCCATTATATTGAATTAATAAAGCAATCCTTTTGGGAAGAGATTTTTCAATTGATTCATTTGATGCCTCAGTCTCCATTATCTGAAGCTTTTATTGATCAAGAATGGTTGTTATACAAGCTCAATGATAGCCATTTCGGCATTGTCTCCTCTTCGAGGAACAGTCCTAACTATTCTGGTATATCCTCCTTCTCTATCCCCATATCGATCTTGTGCCTTTTCAAAAAGTTGATGCACTAATTTTTTGTCATATATATAACCAATTGCCCTTCTTCTTGCAGCAAGAGTTCCCTCTTTCGCCAAAGTAATCATTCTTTCAGCTTCATTCCTAAGTGCCTTTGCCTTTGCTTTAGTTGTTGTAACTCTTCCCTCGCGAATTAGTTGAGTAGTTAACCCTCTTAAAATGGCCTTCCTTTGGTCTGCTGGCCTACCAAGTTTGGGCACTCGTAATTGATGTCTCATTGTTATAAAGTTTCCTTGAATAAAAAAATTTTACGCTGAAGTCCGACTCTGTGGAATAGAAATTCCAATTCGTTCTAAAGCTTCAATAACTTCATCAGCAGACTTGGACCCGAAATTCTTAATTTCTAATAGATCCTCGTAGCTAAATCCCATCAAATCAGAAACTGAATTCACTTGGGCTCTTTTCAAACAGTTATAGGCTCTAACAGATAGATTCAATTCTTCTAAAGGAATTTGAGCCTCAGCAGAAGGTTCTGGCTCTTGAGGTATTTCTTCAACCATAGTTACTGTTGCTAAAGGTTGAAATAGTTCTATTAATTGATTTGCCGCCTCTGCTAAAGCATCATCAGGAGACATGGATCCATCAGTTACTATCTCCATTTTCAATCTTTCTCTAGTTGAACCACCTTCAGCAACAGCCGTTTCGTCAATATTGAAATTCACCTTCTTAATTGGCATAAAAACAGCATCAATATGAAGCAAATCAATTGAAGTTGTTTCTTCGTTATGACGATCAACTGGACGATAGCCAACTCCCCTTTCTACATGCAGCTCCAATTCAAGGCTATGTCCTGAATGCACAGTGGCTATTGGTCTATCTCCATCAACAACTTGTACCTGAGAAGAAAATTGCACATCACGGGCTTTAACTTCTGCAGGTCCATTAACCACTAAACGGCCTATTTCAAGTTCTGGACTTCTACTATTTACTGAAAGCTGCTTGCAATTTAGGAGAATATCTAAAACATCTTCTCTCACTCCAGGGATAGTTGCATATTCATGATTTACGCCAGATATGCGAACTGCCGTAACAGCGCTTCCTTCAAGACCTCCCATAAGAACTCTTCGAAGAGAGTTACCTAACGTAGTTGCTTGACCTCTTTCAAGAGGTCCTATGAGGAATAAACCTGTTTGAGAGCGGTCATCGGAAATTTGATGGTCGATCCGATCAATCTGGTATTGCAACACGGGCTGAATCAAGAAAATAAGGGAAGGTTTTCACGTAAGTGAAGAAGGATCAAACGCGTCTGCGTTTGGGTCTCCTGCAACCATTGTGAGGAAGAGGAGTAACATCTCTGATCAAAGTAATCTCCAAGCCAGCAACTTGCAAAGCTCTTATGGCTGTTTCCCGGCCGGAACCTGGTCCTCTTACGAGAACCTCGATTTGTCTCATACCTTGTTCTAGAGCACGTCTTGCTGCTGCCTCAGCGGCAGTTTGAGCAGCGAATGGGGTACCTTTTCGGGCACCTTTAAATCCACTTGCCCCTGCAGAAGACCAAGAAACAACTTCACCATTAGTATCAGTGATTGAAACGATGGTGTTATTAAAAGTGCTTTGAATATGCACAACGCCGTTTGGGACGTTGCGCTTAGACTTTTTAGAACCAGTTTTCTTTGCGGGTGTGGCCATTTGGCTGGGCCTTTTGAAATAATAAAGTGATGTAATAAGCCTCTAAAGGCAAGGGTTAAAGTTTATTTCTTTCTGCCTGCAACTGTTTTGCGAGAACCCCTTCTAGTACGAGCATTTGTCCTAGTACGTTGTCCTCTAACTGGGAGGCTCATTCTGTGACGACGACCACGAAGACATCCAATATCTTGTAATCGCTTGAGGGCCATGCCCTCTTGTCTCCTCAAGTCACCCTCAAGGGTGAATGATTCAACAGCAGTCCTAAGCTTTTGTACATCTCCATCATCTAAATCCTTGACACGTATGTCAGGATTTACCCCAGCTTTGGCGAGGATGGATTTGGCTCTTGTGAGACCAACACCATAAATGTATGTAAGAGCAACTTCAACCCGCTTTTCGCGAGGTATGTCGATGCCAGCGATTCTTGCCACTTAAGTTTGAATCAAAAGGAACTTGAGATAGAACAAAGCTAGTTTTGGTTAAACCAAAAAGCAAAGCCCTTTTTTGAGCAGTCCAAAGTAAAAATTAACCTTGACGCTGCTTGTGCTTTTGGGTAGCAGTGCAAATGACCATTACCCGACCATGGCGACGAATCACCCGGCATTTTTCACACATTTTTTTGACTGAGGCTCGCACCTTCATATGGGTGTGGCTCCAAGTTTGCAAACATCAATTTTACTACATTACTAAGCCTAAAGCTGATCTAATTGTTAGAGCAACATCTTTGACATCTCCTTCACCTTGAATTTTTACAAGAATGCCTAAGCTCTGATAGAAATCTACCAATGGAGCAGTTTTCTCTCTATAAACTTCCAAACGATGCCTTATTACTTCTTGAGTATCATCTGATCTGCCTCGAGACAAAAGTCGCTTAATTAAAGTTTCATCATCTAATTCTATTAACAAAACTGCTTGAATAGGTTGTGAAACATTTTCCAATAATTGTTGCAATGACTGAGCTTGTATGAGGTTTCTTGGAAAGCCATCTAATAACCACCCTGATTTAGCATCTGCACTCAGTCTCTTCTGAACAATAGATAAAACAATCTCATCACTTACTAATTCTCCTTTATTCATAATAAGAGCAGCTTCTTTCCCTAAGGGACTTTGAGCATTGACTTCAGCTCGCAACAAGTCTCCAGTAGACAAATGAATAAGACCTTGATTCTCACACAAAAGCTTTGCCTGTGTACCCTTCCCCGCTCCAGGGGGTCCTAAAAACAACAATCTGCTTTTCATATAATTAAAATAAAATATTTATTGTCGGACAAGACCTTCATATCGCTGAGAAATCACATAAGTCTGCACTTGCTTTGCAGTATCTATTGCAACTCCAACAAGTATCAATAAAGATGTGGCTCCTAGCCCCTGGAAAGTTTGTACATTCGTAGCTCTTTCTACAGCAGCAGGAACAATTGCTACGGATCCTAAAAACAATCCGCCCAATAAAGTCAATCGATTCTGAACAGATGAGAGATACTTTGAAGTTGCACTTCCAGGCCTAACTCCAGGGATAGCTACACCACCTCGCTTTAAATTGGCTGCTATGTCAATTGGGTTAATAGTTAATGATGCGTAAAAGTAAGCAAATCCTAGGATCAAGGCAAAGAAAGTCAGAGCATATGGCCAAGGGTTAGAAGCAGATGGGTTCAAGGCGCCTGCAGCTCTAATTAAAAAAGGATTTTTGGTGAAATTTGCAATCGTAATAGGTAAAAAAATCAATGCAGACGCAAAAATAATGGGCATCACACCACCTGCATTTAGCTTTAAAGGCAAATAGCTTTGTCGATTAGGCAACAATGCAGTTCCTCCTATCTGCCTTTTTGCGCTGACAATTGGCAAGCGTCTTGCACCCTCCTGAACAAAAATAATCCCAACGATTGTTATGAGAAAAACAACTAAAAGAACAATTATCCCAACAACATCATTTCTATCTCCAGTTTGTGCTTTCTCTATAGTTGAACTCAGTGCCTTTGGAAGAGTGGCAACAATATTTAAAAAGATTACCAGCGAAGCACCTTGACCTATCCCACGCTCTGTAATGATCTCGCTAAGCCACATAACAATCATTGATCCTGTGACTAAAGCTATGGCAGTTTGAAAAACAAATGAAACTTCACTTAAGCTTTCAATAGAATATTGCCTGAGAATTAGAGCAAAGACTAAACTCTGCATTAAACCCCATCCAAGGGCTAAATAACGTGTGATTTGCGCAATCTTCCTTCTCCCAGCTTCACCTTCATTCTTTTGCAGATCTTCCAACTGAGGCAATGCAGCTGTTAATAGTTGAATGATGATTGATGCATTAATAAATGGAAGTATGCCAAGTGCAAAAATTCCTAGTGTTGAAATTCCTCCACCAGTAAAAATATCTAAAAACCCAATTAATTGCCCCCCTTGCTGGATAAATTCTTTAAAAGCTTCCCTATCTATCCCTGGGACAGGGATATAAATGCCTAGTCGAACTAAAAGCAACATCCCTAAGGTAATTAAAACCCTTCCTCTTAGTTCTTTGTTAAGTACAAGCTGAGAAACTACTTCAGATGCACTTGGATTACGACCTCTACTAACAAGCATTGAAATGATTAATTATTGAAAACTAAGAAAGTCAATCTAATCAAACTTCTTGTAATCAAAGGTTTCACAGGTGCCCCCTGCCCCTTCTATTTTACTTTTCGCAGACATAGTGAATGCGGCAGCTTGAACGTTAAGCTTTACTTTGAGATTTCCATTGCCTAAAACCTTCAAAGGATATTTTGGGCTAGTTAGAATGCCTTCTTTTACTAGAACATCCAAATTCACTTTGCTCCCATCCTTTAATTGATTTAAGGATGCAACATTAACGATGCTATAGCTCTTTGGATTAACTAAAGGGAAATGCTTTAATTTTGGTACTCGTCTATATAAAGGCATCTGTCCACCTTCAAATCCAGGGCGAGTTGGTCTCCCTGAGCGGGACTTCTGCCCTCGCATACCAAAGCCACAGCTTGCACCCTGTCCAGCAGCAATCCCACGACCTTTACGTAATTTTCTACGCCTGGAACCTTTATTTGGTTTTAGAGAGTCAAGTTTAATAGTCATTAGAAATTAAGAATAAATTTGCTCAAGAGAAATGCCTCTCTCTTTGGCTGTGCCTTTATGAGTCCTAAGTTCTGCCAAAGCAACCATTGCTGCCCTTGCATTATTTAATGGTGTTTTACTACCCAATCTTTTAGCAAGAACATTTTTAATACCAGCCAACTCTAAAACAGTACGAATAGAGCCTCCAGCAATTACACCAGTACCAGGGGCAGCAGGACGAATTAAAACACTAGCTGCACCATCTCTTCCATTAGAAAGAGTCGGAATAGAACTATTTCTTGTCAAAGGAACCTTGACGAGATTTTTTTTACCATCAGCCACTCCTTTCCTTACAGCGCCTATCACATCTCCTGCTTTACCTACACCCACACCTACTTGACCTTTCTCATTACCAACAACAACAATCGCTCTAAAACTCATTTTCTTACCTCCTTTCACTGTTTTAGAGACCCTGCGAATCTGGACTACTCTCTCTTGCCATTCTGAGTCTCGTTCTTGATTTCTTCCTGAGCGTCTATTTCTTTTTTCGCCGCGATTACCGCCACCTTTTCGCTGTTGCTGTTGCTGTCCTTCAGCGGCCGCAGGTACTGCCGAAGAGGTTTCTTTAGTTTGGTTTTTGTTTGGAGTGTCGGACATGGTTTTATCAGAAGTCAAAATTTAAGGCCAGCTTCACGAGCAGATTTAGCTAGAGCCTTAACCCTACCGTGATAGAGATTACCTCCACGATCAAAAACAACTTGCTCTATACCTTTAGCTAGAGCCCGTTGAGCAAGCAAAGCACCTACAGCCATTGAAGCATCACAACTGCCTCCTGAAGCCTTAAGTTTCTCTCTAAGGTCTTTATCCAAAGTCGAGGCAGAGCAAATAGTACTTTGGGCCTCATCATCAATAACTTGAGCATATATATGGTTATTGGAACGGAATACAGCCAGTCTAGGGCGATGATTGGTTCCATTTAAATGACGCCGCAATCGCTTATGCCGTTTTTGAGTTTGCTGTTTTTTAGAAAGAGTTGCCATTGTTAAATCGAGATCATTGATAAAAAAGAGAAAAAAGAATTGCTATTTCTTACCTGACTTACCAGCCTTTCTAATTATTCGCTCACCAGCATACTTAATACCTTTACCTTTATAAGGTTCAGGTGGACGAATTGCTCGTATTTTTGCAGCTTCATTACCAACAAGTTCCTTGTCGATGCCTGATACTGTCACATTTGTATTATTTTCAACCACAAAAGTAATTCCATCTGGAGGAATAACTTCTACCGGGTGACTGTATCCAGCACTTACGATTAGATTCTTACCTTTAACCTGAGCTCGAGATCCAACACCTACGATTTCTAATTTTTTTGAATAACCTTTACTAACTCCTTCCACCATATTGGCTACTAAAGAACGAGACAAGCCATGACGTTCTCGCGACTTTCTTTTTGAATTGATTGCCGAAACAACAATAGAATTATCAACCTGACTAATGCTGACTCCTTCTGGAAGAGTTCTACTAAGCTCTCCCTTAGGTCCTTTAACTGTTAAAGAAAGTCCATCTAGTTCGACAGCAACTTTCTCAGGGACTGGGATGGGTTGTTTACCAATTCTAGACATAATAAAATCTCCTAATAGACGTAACAGAGAACTTCACCGCCGACACCTTGTTTCCGAGCGTCACGGTCACTCATTACTCCTTTAGAAGTAGAAATAATGGCTACTCCAAGACCACCTAAAATTTTGGGCAACCCTCGAGTATTTTTATAAATTCTTAGTCCAGGCTTACTAACCCTCTGCATTGAACGAATTGTTGGATGGCGGTGCTTACCGCTGTATTTCAATTCAAGAACAAGTTGGGTTTTAAATCCCTCTCCTTCCTCACTAATTTGGGCTATAAAACCCTCCTTTTGAAGAACTTTTGCAATGCTTCTAGACATACGAGAAGCAGGGATTCGAGTAGTTTCATGACGTTTTTCACTGGCATTTCGAATGCGAGTGAGCATGTCAGAGATAGGATCGTGGTTAGCCATATGTGTCTAAAAAGCTCAGGTACTACGGAAAGGAAATCCCAACGCTTTTAAGAGAGCCCTGCCCTCCTCGTCGGATCTAGCACTAGTAACTATGGTGATATCCATACCTCTAATAGTGTCAATTTTGTCAAAAGAGATTTCAGGAAAAATAAGTTGCTCTTTGACTCCAAGAGTGTAGTTTCCGCGACCATCAAAACTCTTTGGACTGACTCCTCTAAAATCTCGAATTCTTGGCAAAGCAAGATTAATTAAACGTTCTAAAAATGCATACATTCTTTCTCCACGAAGCGTGACAGTACAACCTATTGGCATGCCCTCACGAATTTTAAAGCCTGCAATAGCTTTTTTTGCCCTAGTGACAAGGGCTTTTTGCCCAGTAATAGTTGCCATCTCAGAAAGAGAAGCTTCCAAAGTCTTAGAATTTTGGGCAGCTTCTCCTAACCCCCTATTAACGTTGACTTTCACAACCTTAGGTACTTGATGAATATTGGAGAGGCCCAAGTCTTTAAGCAATTTGGGGCGAATTGTCTCTCGATAGCGATGTTTGAGTGACATGGTTGATGGTGAAATTAATTCTGGTCTTTGTCAGAATTTAAAAAGAGCAACGAAATGAAACTGGTGAATTAATCAATTAATTCACCAGTTTTCTTCAATCGTCGTTTCTTAGAACCATCTTTTTCTATAAAAATTTCCACCTTGCTAGCAACTTTTTTTTCTGTGGAATAGATCATCACATTAGAAGCATGAACCGAAGCTTCTTCGGTAACGATTCGTCCAGTCTCACCTTCTTGAGTTGGTTTTACATGTCGCGTTCGAAGATTAATCCCTTGAACAACTACTCGATTCTCAAACGGTAAAGTCTTTAAAACCTCTCCTGTTTTCCCTTTCTCTTTCCCATTAATCACTTGTACGGTGTCACCTTTACGAATACGCATCTTGATCCTTGAAGAAACGAGATTCTTATTTTTTTGATTGAGGTTCATCATTTAAATCACCTCCGGAGCTAGAGAAACAATTTTAGTGAAGTTGCGTTCACGCAATTCCCTCGCAACAGGACCAAAAACCCTAGTCCCTCTAGGGTTTTTGTCTTCATTAATAAGTACTGCAGCATTATCATCAAATCGAATTGAATTTCCTGTTTCTCGGCGGAGTGTTGCCTTAGTACGAACCACTACTGCTTTAACTACATCTGACTTCTTAACACCCATATTTGGTAAAGCATCCTTTACCGCGGCGACAATTACATCTCCAACATGGGCATACCTTCTATTAGAGCCGAGTACTCGAATACATTGCAGCTTCTTTGCGCCACTATTATCTGCAACAGTAAGGAATGTCTCTTGCTGAATCATTTTGATACCTCCTTAATCTCGTGAGTTGAACGAAGAACCTCAGCAACAGTCCATCGCTTACTAGCGCTTAAAGGACGCGTCTCCGTAATGCGGACCTTGTCCCCAACTTTGCAAGTATTCTCGGCATCATGAACTTTGTACCGAGCAGTTCTACTAACAATCTTCTGATAAATGGGGTGGGGAAAACGATTCTCAACCGCAACCACCACGGTTTTGTCCATCTTGTCACTAACGACTGTGCCTAGTCTTTCTTTAAGTGCCATAGTTTCTAAATATTTAGGAGGAAGTTTTGGAGCGATTACGATCGCCCTGAACCGTTAAAAGCTGAGCCAACTGAATGCGGGCCTCCTTAAAACGATGGGTTTCTGAAAGCTGCCTAGTGGCCCGCTTAAAACGAAGATCAAATAGCTCCTTACGGATTTCATCAATCTTGTTTTTAAGGTCATCATCAGTGAGCTTGGTCACCTCTGATATCTCTGGTCTGGCCATAATTAAGACTCCACGGTAGCGACTGATCCACTAGAAGATGTCTCATCATCAGTCTGAGAGTTAGCATCTTCGTCTAAGTTGGCAAGTGACGCCGATGATGCCTTCCCAACTTGAGTAGGGGTTTCACCTTCCGCCAACGCTATAAACTTTGTTTTTATAGGAAGCTTGTACTGAGCCAAACGCATTGCTTCCCTTGCAATTGATTCAGTAATTTCTTCACCTCCCATTTCAAAGAGTATGCGGCCTGGCTTAATCACAGCCACCCAGAATTCAGGGTTTCCTTTACCAGATCCCATACGAGTTTCAGCAGGCCTCATAGTTACTGGTTTATCTGGAAAAATACGAATCCAAATCTGGCCTCCGCGTTTGACATAGCGGGTCATAGCCCTTCTACTTGCTTCAATCTGTCTGGATGTAATCCAGCCACATTCTTGAGCTTGCAAAGCAAATTGGCCGAATGCAATTTTATTGCCTCTTGTGGCAACTCCTCTCATTCGACCACGTTGTTGCTTGCGAAATTTTGTTCGTTTAGGACTGAGCATGGTTTATACCTCCTTATTTACCATCATTGGATCTGTCCTCAAACTGCTGAGGTCTTCTACTACCTTTTCTTCTCGGACTTGCACCAACTGGCAAAGGTTGATCTTCTTTAGAAAGAACCTCTCCTTTAAACACCCAAACTTTTATGCCCAATACACCATAAGTTGTATTAGCAGTCTTATTTGCATAATCAATCTCAGCACGAAGAGTATGCAAAGGGACACGTCCTTCTCTAGTCCATTCAGATCGGGCAATTTCTGCTCCATTTAACCTCCCCCCTACCTGAATCTTCAGCCCAAGCACTCCTGCCCTTTGAGCACGTTGCACAGCCATACGAATTGTTCTTCGAAAAGCAACACGTTTCTCAAGTTGTTGAGCTATATATTCCGCTAAAAGGTGTGCATCAGCATCCACTCGCTCAATCTCAACAACATTAATTCGAACTTGTCGACTTCTATCACCAATAGTCTTTTGAATACCAGATCTTAATTCTTCAATGCCACTACCCTGTCTCCCAACAATGACTCCAGGCCTAGCTGTTTTCAATTCAACTTCTAACTGATCTGCTTTACGAGCTATCAATACATCACTAATCCCTGCAGATGCATATTTCTTTTGAATAAATCCTCTAATACGATCATCTTCTTGAAGAAGGGTTGGATATGTCTTACTGGAGGCATACCAACGAGAACGATGCTCTTGGGTAATTCCAAGCCTCAAGCCATTTGGGTGAATTTTATGTCCCATCAGTCAGAAGCCTCAGAGTTAGTTGATTCAGAAGACGGAGCCACAGAAATACTAATGTGGCAAGTCTGTTTTTTAATTGCAAAAGCCCGTCCTTGAGCTCTTGGACGATATCTTTTCATGGAAGGAGCCATATCAGCTGTTGCACGAGTGATAACCAAAGAAGCAGGATCTAAACCCATATTATTCTCGGCATTAGCAACAGCTGAACGCAAAACCTTTGTAATTGGTCCAGTCGATCGATAGGGCATGAACTCAAGCATAATTAGGGCATCTCGATAAGTTCGACCACGAATCTGATCAAGGACTCGGCGAACCTTTGAAGCAGACCCTCTGATATAACGACCATGGGCCTGAGCAAATTTGGTTTTGGAAGATGATGATTCAACCATTTCTAACGAGCTCCTTTTTTATCTTTAATGTGACCTTTGTAAGTACGAGTTGGAGCAAACTCCCCTAATTTGTGGCCAACCATCTGCTCAGTAATAAAAACTGGTATATGACTTTTGCCGTTATGCACAGCAATTGTATGTCCAATCATTACTGGAAGGATGGTGGAGGCTCTTGACCAGGTCTTGATAACTGACCTGTCATCATTAGAGTTCTGTTTTTCAACCTTTTTAAGAAGGCTATCGGCGATAAAAGGGCCTTTTTTAAGTGAACGTCCCATAGCGGATTAAGAGAAATAAATGAAGATAAAAAGCATCAAGAATCTCGTCCCCCCCGACTCCGCTTGGAGACTCGGCGACGTTTTCTCAGAACAAACCTGTTACTAGGCTTGTTTCTCTTTCGAGTTTTCAAACCAAGAGCTGGCTTACCCCAAGGAGTTACAGGACCAGCACGACCAACTGGTGCTCGCCCTTCACCACCACCATGAGGGTGGTCACAAGGGTTCATTACACTTCCTCTAACTTGTGGCCTACGTCCTAGCCATCTGCGACGTCCAGCCTTACCCAAACTTGTATTTCTAATTTCTGAATTCCCTACTTCCCCAAGAGTTGCATAGCACTCACGTCTTATTAACCGTACCTCTGTTGAAGGGAGTCTTAATGCGACATAATCTCCTTCTTTCGCCATAACTTGAGCACTAGCACCAGCACTTCGAACCATTTGCCCCCCTCGTCCGGCATATAACTCAACACAATGAACACTCGATCCCAAAGGGATAGCTGAAAGTGGCATCGCATTGCCCGTTTCAATCGGAACCTTTGGTCCAGATATCACTTCTTGACCAATAGCAATGCCTGCAGGAGCAAGGATATAACGCTTTTCCCCATCAGAGTAAAAAAGCAATGCAAGTCTTGCATTCCTATGAGGGTCATAGTGTATTGCCGCTACTTTTGCTGGAACGTCATGTTTATTACGACGAAAGTCAACGATTCTATAAAGACGCTTATGTCCTCCCCCTCGATGTCGGCAAGTAATTACACCTCTATTATTCCTTCCTTTAAGCCGATGTTTAGAAACGACCAAGGATCGTTCTGGTTTCCGACCTGTTAACTCATTGAAGTCAGTTACAACTCTAGTTCGAGTGCCAGGTGTGTAAGGACGAAATGTACGAATAGCCATTGTTTAAAACCTCATGCCTCTGGGAATAATTGAATTGTGTTCCCCTCAGCCAACCTCACAATTGCCTTCTTGACTTGGGATCGTTTCCCAGCGAACCGGCCCACTCTTCGAGTTCTTCTTGGTGGATTCATAGTACTAATACCAATGACCTTGACATCAAACATCTTTTCAATGGCAGCTTTTATGTCTGGTTTAGCAGCCCTAGGGTCTACTTCAAAAGTGTACTGATTTAAATCCAATCCACGAGTAGCCTTCTCTGTAATCAAAGGACGACGAATTACGTCAGCCAAACGTTCCTTAAACATCTTAGTCATCTCCATATACCTCCTTAATGGTGGACAAAGCCTTTTCGCCAATGACCAATGAATTTGCATTCAGCAAGTCAAAAACATTTAATTGATCAGCACCTATGACTTTGACTCTTTCGATGTTGCGAACTGAGCGAATAATAATCTCAGATGGTTGAGCAAGAATAATTAATACTTTGGCATCATCAGCTATCCCAAAACGAGATAGGGCTTCAACGATTTCACGAGTTTTAGGAACTTTAAGGGCAGTGCCAAAATCCTGAACAATCATCAAATCATTAATTCTTGCCATCAGAGCAGTTCGCAAAGCTAGACGCCTCTCTTTTCGATTCATACCTAGGCTAAAACTACGTGGCTTTGGACCAAAAATGATGCCTCCTCCTGGACGCAGAGGAGTTCTAATTGATCCTTGCCTAGCTCGACCAGTCCCCTTTTGCTTATAAGGTTTACGTCCACCACCTCTAACCTCTGATCTGGTAAGAGTACTTGCAGTACCCTGCCTTGAATGAGCTTGTTGGCGCACAACCGCTCTATGGATTAAATCAACCGCAGTAGTTTCTTTTGCCACTTTTAAATCAAGAGTGGCTTTGCCTGCCTCCTGACCTTGCCAATCAAGCACAACACAATTAGCCATTATTTCTTACCTCCAGTGAGATTCTGAGAACCAACACGTTGAGCAGGTCGAATATTCAGGAGTGATCCTGGTTTGCCAGGTACCGATCCTTTCACAACAAGAAGATTTCGATCACTATCTATCTTCATAATTGTCAGGCCTCTAGTTGTAATTTTCTTACCTCCATATCTACCGGCCATTCTCTTGCCAGGATAAATACGTCCTGGTGTCGTACCAGCTCCAGTTGATCCAGGTTGACGGTGATTTTTTGAACCATGACTCATTGGTCCGCGGCTAAAACTATGTCTTTTCTGATAACCAGCAAATCCTCGCCCCATTGAATTACCGCTAACATCTACCTTCTGACCAGCCTCGAAATTACCCACTGTGATTTTGGCTCCTAACTCATAAACACCCAAATCATCTACTCGATACTCATGCAAGTGTCGAAGAAAACCTTCCCCAGACTTTGATAAATGACCCTTAAAAGGTTTATTTACCAGCTTCTCCCGAGTAAAGCCATAGCCAATCTGTACAGCGGAATAACCATCCGTAGCTAAGCTCTTTAATTGAGTAATACGACAAGGCCCGGCCTCAATCAACGTGACTGGAACCGACCTACCCTTGTCATCAAAAAACTGGGACATTCCCAATTTCTTACCTAGGATGCCAATAGACATAATGAAGCAATAACGCCAGCTGGATAAATACTCAAGCCCCAAAAAAAGGCACTTTGAGTAATTGGCTGATTTGAATGACTCGTTTAAAACCGAAAACAAACTAACTGTTAGTTCGGCTGTAACTAGCAAAAATCAGCTGGCTGAGACTTGGTCGAAATTTAGTTCGATCAGTTTCTCGACAGAGTTGGATTACAAAAACCCTAATCTGTCCAAGCCAATTGATCCGATGCAATCATCGAATCTGCTGGTTTTCCTGGAGGCCCGGCTAGCGTACGGGCACAGAAAATCACAGCAATTTTATAGAATACACCACAATGGGTTCTAGAAATCCACCAATTTCTCTGTCCAACTCTCTTTAGACTGAATTTACTTCAAAAGAAATGCCTCTATTGCTATCTGGGAAGGAATTTCGTGATGATCTTGAATCTGCTTGCTGTCTTGCCATTCAGACCCCACTAGAAGGTGGAGCAGAAACAAGATTGCTACGACGCTTAAAAGCTGCTGGATATAGGACACAAATCACCTCCGTAAGAGGTTTTGGCGACCCAGAGGTTTTTCTACTAAAGCTTCATGGCATTAGGCCTCCTCATTTAGGCCATCAAAATATTGGTCGCAATGGAGCACTGGGTGAAGTCCAAGAAGTAATTCCTCAACTTCATGAATTACTCTCCGAGGAACAACCCTTGGCACTATGGTTACTAGAAGGTCAAGTGCTATCGCGTTCAGAATTACTTGCCTTATGCGATCTATCCGAGAAAGACCCCCAATTAAAAATAGTTGTAGAAATGGGAGGGGAAAGGAAACTGAAATGGCAATCAATGCGCAAATTTTTAGAGCAATAAGCAATCAATCCTCCAATAAAAAAGCTGGTCCTAATGAAATGAACTATCTGAATCCAAAATGTGCAATTATTTTGTATAAGTTGGGAAGAGCTTTTTAAAAAGCTCATTTCCCTCAATGGGGCGTCGCCAAGTGGTAAGGCAGCGGGTTTTGGTCTCGCCATTCCTAGGTTCGAATCCTAGCGCCCCAGTTCCAAGAAAGGTTTAGTGACAAGCCAGCACATTTTAATTTTTGACTTTGATGGTGTCATTATCGACGGCATTTGGGAATATTGGATTAGCTCTACAAAAGCCTATTGGAAAATTATTGGTAAAGAAAATCATTTAGATCCATTTAATAGCAATATACCTAAGGATTTCCGGATACTTCGACCTTGGGTCAAAAGTGGTTGGGAGATGGTACTTCTCACAGCAGAGCTTCTCCAAGCAGATAGTTTTTTGAAAGCTTCAGGTGCATCAATATTCTCCAAGCATTATGAACGCAATTGCCTTGAAGCACTAAATAAATGGGGTTGGAGCCCAGAACAATTACAAGCAGCACTCGACGATGTTCGACGAGAAGCTATAAGAAAAGATCGCAAAAGGTGGTTAACAAGTCATCAAGCATTCCCATTAGTAGCTGAACGTATTAAACAATTCAAAAATGAATCAATTGAATTTGGTGTTTTAACAACCAAAAGTGCCGAATTCACTCTAGAACTTCTAGATCATCTAAATCTTCATCCCAAACTTCTCTATGGCCATGAAGCAGGGGACAAGGCAAGTATGCTGCTGAAAATCTCCAAGGAAACTCCTATTGCAGGATTTATCGAGGATCGTCGAAAAACCCTTGAAACCGTTCTAAATACTCCTGGTCTTAAATCAATTCCATGTTATTTAGCAAATTGGGGGTATCTCAAACCTTTAGACAACAAGAATCTTCCTTCAGGAATTCAGCTATTGGAAAAAAGAAAATTTTTATCCCCCTTGGCGAACTGGTCTTAACTCGTTAGGGTACGTCTGTACTAATAAGGCAAATAAAAAAATGTGGCACGGGTTTTTTAAAAATCCAAGCTTACAAACTGTCTTCTCTGTCCTCAAGCAATCACAATGTCAACTGAAGTTAATGCAAATCAATCCCCAAATGCAGAATCTCGGCAAGAGGCTGCACGATCGGGAGAAAGAGACAAAGCTCTCAATCTTGTACTAGGGCAAATAGAGCGAAACTTTGGGAAAGGCTCAATCATGAGACTGGGCGATGCCTCGAGAATGCGTGTAGAGACAATTTCTACTGGCGCACTTACCCTTGATCTAGCGCTTGGTGGTGGCTATCCCAAAGGAAGAGTAGTCGAAGTATATGGGCCTGAAAGTTCAGGAAAAACAACTCTGACATTGCACGCCATAGCAGAAGTCCAAAGGCGTGGTGGAGTAGCGGCATTTGTCGATGCCGAGCATGCGTTAGACCCTGTTTACGCAGCTTCTTTAGGAGTTGACGTGGAGAATCTCCTAGTGTCTCAACCTGACACTGGCGAAATGGCACTAGAAATTGTTGATCAATTAATCAGATCCGCAGCTGTTGAGCTTGTTGTTGTCGACTCTGTAGCAGCACTGACTCCTAGAGCCGAAATTGAAGGTGAAATGGGAGACCATGTAATAGGAAGTCAAGCCAGGTTAATGAGTCAAGCAATGCGAAAAATTACTGGAAATATTGGCAAGTCTGGCTGTACAGTTATTTTTCTAAATCAGTTGCGTCTCAAAATAGGAGTTACCTACGGGAACCCTGAGACCACTACTGGAGGCAATGCGCTGAAATTCTATGCCTCCGTTAGACTCGATATCCGTCGAATTCAAACTCTAAAGCGAGGAACAGATGAGTATGGCATACGAGCCAAAGTCAAAGTAGCAAAAAATAAAGTTGCTCCTCCTTTTCGTATCGCGGAATTTGATATCTTATTTGGCAAAGGCATCAGTACCATAGGATGTCTACTAGATTTAGCCGAAGAAACAAATATCGTCGCACGAAAAGGCGCTTGGTATAGTTATGAGGGTGACAATATAGGACAAGGACGGGATAACACTATTACCTGGCTTGAACAAAACACGGAAGCTAAAGAGAAAATTGAGAAACTAGTTAGGCAAAAGCTTACCGAAGGGTCCGAAGTAAGTTCTAATTCAATGCGTCCTCTTACAACAGCCAATCGCAAAGCAGCTTAAAGGTCACAAACAAATCACCTTATGCTGACTACAAGAAAGTGATGTCGCATCATTATGAGCGCAAGTCAGCAGGGACCCACCACCCAGCCGCAGGACCAACAATACGCACAATTAACCATATGAATATCAAAGCGCCGATACCAATCCAACCTCCACGAATTGTTAGGTTGATAAATTGATTTCTTTGCTGATCAGTAACAGGCAGCCACTTCAAAATCCTCTGAGATTCGTTTTTGTTTTGACCTCCTTTATTTCGGGGTGGTAAACCCTGCGAAGTTCTACGACGTGCTTCTCCCATAAATCCTCTTTACTTTCATTAAGGATGATATGACACTAGTCAGGCAATAGACGTTCTAGCGGGGTCCATGGCTCAAGAGATTGAAGTACTCTTTCACCCCAGCTTCTTGAGCGAAGTCGACCATCCAGAATTGCTATACGACCATGATGCTTTCTAACTGGCCAAATCAAGCGTGGGAGCAAATTGAGCAACTCAGGTAACAACAAGTCTCTAAACCAATCCTGGCCTTGACGCTTGTATGCATCAACTCTTGCAGCTGTCAATGGAAGTTCCAAACTTGGAAATGGCAAGATGCCCAAAATTAACTGCTCAGGTATGGGAAGTTGGTCTTGAAAATTCATCCACCAAAAAGACTGGCAACAAATGACTCCATTGGTCTCTGGTGAAGTTGATTCCAAAATAACTCGCTTGCCAAATTCTGCTGCAAGCTCACTAGTTAATTGCCTTAACAACTGATAATCATCCAGTAAAATAATCGTTATTCCCTTACGTCCAAGAATTAAACGACGACATTGATCAAGCAAGTGTTCAGCGAAATATTCTGTATTAGGTAATGGTTGTCTACGAGGCGCAAACAACTGAATTGGCTCTTGATGCTGACAAAATTCGTCACCTAGTTTCACCTTGACATCAAATGAACCCACAAATGGTTCAAGTTGCTTTAAGAAGAAATCATTCTGCTTAGTGAGACTAAGCAGAACCAGAGAATTTCTCTCAAAAACAATATGCAAATCTTTCAAAGGCTCTAGTGGTTTTAAATTCCAACACCAATCAAGCAATTTATGGTCCAGTTCTGCCCAGCTTGCCCAACCATGCCTAATAGCTGCTACCACTTCTGGCCATGGAGACGGAGCATGACCAAGTACAGCCACAAGATCCATTAAAACAACAGTCTCACTAAAATCCATCCGCACAGTTCCATCAACACAAGTAGCGTGAGCAAAGAGCTTTCTAGTTAAACGTTCATGCAATTTAATTAGTGCAGAGGCTGCAGAAGGATGGGCTCTCCTTAGAGAATCCCAATGATTTGCACATACTTTGATAGACATACAATCTCTTAAACGACTACTGAGTAGCTCTGCTTCTGGAATAATGAGTTGTTTTGAGTGTAGGTGACCTTCACAAAATGCCTTGAAGAATTCCAGATGATCTAATAGCCAGAGTTGATTCCCAGTTGGGGGCATCGGGCCTTCCCATGATGACAAATGTAAACCTTCTAACTTCAATCGAGGAAGCTCAAAGCTTAAAAGTCGTTGACGTTGACTAGTGGTTAGCACTAAAACCACTTCACTACTGTGCAAGCACAGAGGCACTAAAACCCCTGGCCAAGACTGTTTCATATCACTAGTTTCCAATTGAATAAAAGATCTATCCTTTCTCCTTAAACTTCTACTAATAAGTCTACTTAGCGTTAAATTATGTGGCCAAGCAAACGAGTTCTTCTTCAGCAGATTTTTTAAATAATTGTGGGCATAAGCTTCCAACATATCAAAAGCCTACTCATCAAAAACTTTTACGTATATATTGATCAAAGGATCAATATGTAGAGAAACAACTCTTACCAAAGTTAATGGAGTCAGAATCTGCAAGATTAAATCAAATAGGCATAGTTGGACTTGGCCTAATTGGTGGCTCGCTAGGCTTAGATTTGCAAAGTCTTGGATACAAAGTTTGTGGTCTTGTAAATCGACATGAAACATTAGAAAGAGCAAAAGAACGAGGTCTGGCTCAATTAATTGATACAGACCCCGAAATACTTTCCAATTGCTCAATGGTGATATTAGCTTTGCCATTATCTCAGATAATTACACCGTCCCAAGCATTAATTAGTTGTTTAAATCCTAATAGCGTAGTCACTGATGTTGGGTCAGTCAAAACACCTGTTCTCAACTCATGGGAAAAACTTCATCCCAGATTTGTTGCAAGTCATCCTATGGCAGGCACTAGTGAAGCTGGCGTTGAAGCAGGTCAAAAAGGATTATTCAAGGATCGGCCTTGGATAGCTACTCCTACAGAAAAGACTGATCTAGAGGCTCTAGAGGAAGTACGTAAAGTAGCAGTCTCCCTTGGTAGTAAATGGATTACAGCAGATGCAAATCGGCATGATCAGGCCGTTGCTCTGATTTCTCATTTACCATTATTAATAAGCGCTACCCTACTAACAACTGCTGGCGAGGGGAAAAAGGACAAGTCGGATATAGAGCTTGCAAAATTGCTCTCATCTAGCGGTTTTACGGATACAACAAGAGTTGGTGGAGGAAACCCTAAATTAGGGGTAGATATAACGTCTCATAACAGTCGGCAAATCTTAGATGTTCTAAATTCTTACCAATCATCCCTAAAGAAGCTAGAAGGAATTATTCGACTAGAGCAATGGGAAAAGCTACAAGAGAAACTAGAGAATGCGAAAGCTATTAGACGTGATTTCTTGGACTAAACTTAATGCTATTTGGGTAATCTGAAAGGGTGCCCCTTGGTAGCCATTAGCTGTCGGCAGGCCATTAATGCAGATTGCGAAACTCCAGCAGTGCCTTCCCCCGGATAAATTGAATCTCCACAGAGCCATAAACCCTTCACAGGAGATCTACTAGATAATCCAAACGGGCCAAAAGTAGTTGGCCTCTGTCCCAATCCACCTACAATTCCTTGTGGCCGGCCTGTCCATTTTGCAAAACTTCTTGGAGTTGCCAATTCTTTATGTAACCAATCATCAGGATGAATATTAAAAACTGATTTGATGGCTTTTAAAATTTTCTGCAAAAACACTTGTTTTTCTTTTCGGTAAATCTGATCATCCAAAGATGCCCAGAAATCTACAGAAGTAAAAGCACTTGCAATGATAGTTGCCTCACCTAGAGGTGCACGACCATCTCCTTCACAACTAATCGAAAGGAATAATGAGCCAAGATCTTCTACAAAGAATTGATAATGGTTTGAATGAATTTCTTGAAGGTACTGACGCGAAATCGCTCCATAAAAAACTATCGCGCCATTAGGTTGAGGTAATTTAGCTATGCGGTCCCGATAGTTAGTAGGTAAAGATGAATTGCCTGATGTTAACCCCAAAAGACATTGAGGAGGAAGAGTGAATACTAAGTCAGAAGCAACCAGTTGGGATGTAGAACCATTACCATCGACAACATCTACAATCCAAGAATCTGTCGTACTAATTGTCTCTATCGCAGTAACTTTATGCCTCAGAAGTAATTTACCTCCATCACGAAGCAAGCAAGATTCCAATGCATCACTCAAACTCTTCATAGAACCCTGCAAATGCCATAAGCCACGTGGTGCCTGTGCCATCTGAAGCACAGTGGCGCCATAAAGTGCAGCTGTTTGATCTGCTTTTTCTTGAGAATAAAGTTGAAGTTGTAAATCAAGAAATTTCTGGAGCCGTTGATCTTGAGGGCAAGAACAGAGCCAAAGAAGATCAGAAACTGATGACCTACTTAATAAGCCAAACAAAAAGGTTAAAGGCTCAACTGAACTGATGAACTGCTTAAAATCCCAAAAGTCTGAAACTGGTAATACTGTGTCTTTTTCTGCAAAAGACCAATTGCTTTGGTGAATCAAACTGCAAAGAGACCAAAAACGCTTACTACCTGGAAATTGTTGATTTCGTTCTATCTCCCATCGCACAGGATCATGCCAGATTTTTATTGGCCGAGAGCCGTCTCTAAGGTCTACTTCACAACCTGGATCGAGAATTGACCCCAAAGGTTGAGGCCAATCAAGATATCTAAATAGCCGTTCATGAATACCTCCTTTCTCTAATCCTGCAATTTGAGTTGCACCTACATCAAAAACGTAATTTCCTCTTTTAAACGTCCCTGCACACCCTCCTGTCTGATAATGGGATTCTAAAAGAATTACATTAAATCCTTCATGAGCCAATAAAGCAGATGCAGTTAACCCTGCGATTCCGCCTCCAACAACAATTACTTGCTCATTAGTCATAGCCTGATATTTACATCCCAAATCATCAAACTACATGGAAAGCTATCTTCTAGAACAAATTATTGGGTCAAAAGGTCCATTAGCAGGAGCAAAAATAAAAAGTATCACTGCTGTCAATGGAGGCTCTATTCATAATGCTTGGAGGCTCAATTTAAATGATAACGAAAAGATTTTTGCCAAAACAACTTCTATAGAGAATTTTGAGATGCTCCAATTTGAGGAAATAGGTCTGAATACTCTAAGTAAATATGCAGACAAATCCTTAATTTCACTCCCAGTTCCAATATGTCTTCAAAAACTCGAGACTCATTCAATCTTAATAATGCCTTGGGTAAACTTTTCAAATGGAAATAAAGTCAATCTAGGCAAAGGGTTGGCTTTAGTTCATAAAACAACATCAGAAAGTTCCGTTGGTACCTTTGGCTGGGAAACCAATGGTTTTATTGGCTTAGGTCCGCAAACTGGAGGATGGGAGACAAACTGGGGGGAATGTTTTACTAGTTTGCGTCTAATTCCTCAAATAAAAATTGCTGAAAAATGGGGTTTAAAGCTTATTGAACTTACAAAACTGCTAACAAAGATAAAGTCATTCCTGAATCGCCACAACCCATCTCCATCACTAGTCCATGGTGATTTATGGCAAGGGAATGCTGGGATCGACGAGTCGGGTCTAGGAGTTATTTTTGACCCTGCGATATGGTGGGCTGATAGAGAAGTTGATATTGCAATGACAAAGATGTTTGGTGGATTTTCAAAAGAGTTCTATCTAGGCTATGAAGAAGTATGGCCCCTACCTAAATTATGGATGCAAAGAGTAGATATTTATAATCTTTACCATCTACTTAATCATGCAAATATCTTCGGAGGTATATATCCAAATCAGTGTATTGAAAGTATTAAGAAATTAAATTTAGTTTTAAAAGATTAATCAATTAACTTTGGAAAGTAAATTGACTACCCTAAATATTCCTTCCGAAGGTCTTGCACCTTATCTACCACTGCGGTACGTTTTTCACTTGTAGTTAGGTTTTGCCAACCCCATTGACCAACCACCACAACCCCCAAAAGCTCTAGTAAGCCTGGCAAAATTGGGAAGAAGTTAATTGTGTCAATTACTACTTTAATAATGATCTGAGCGACTATAACTACAGCGATAATCCCTGCAGCTTTGCCGTACTTACCCATTTGTGACCAATCAACTTTTCCAAGAATTTCATTGGCCTTACCCATAGCATCACTAGCTCGTTCAGAGATACTCGGACCTGGAGGTGATGTGTCAGGAGAGGTGGTGGTTGATGTTGATGTTGAGTCTTGATTGGACTCCGGAGTGAAATCACTCATTTAGACAAGCCTTCATTGAAAGCAATTTGAGCAAACTTTAACTAAAGAATCTTTTTATTGCCAACATCAAAATAGAGATAATTCCGAACCCTGATAGAGAAAACTCCGAACAACCCAAAAATCAGATGAATTTGCCAACTGTTATTAAATTCCATGGCCATTCCAAAGAAGTTCTTATTAAGAGCTTGCTTATTAAATTTCCACAGGAAGGGTGTGCTTTATTGCTAGGCAAGAAAAAAAAAGAAACCAATCTTTCAAAGAATTTTTTTTACGAAATTTCCTTAATTTGGCCGTGCTGCAATATTTGGGAACCTGAGATGAAAAGCTTTTCAGAAGAATGTCTTAAAGAAGATTTGACTCAAAAGCCCCCTTCCAAAACGAACCGTTTTGCGATTGACCCAAAAGAGCAAATTTCAGCTCAGAAATGGGCTAGAAAAAAAAACCTGTCTCTATTAGGTTCTGCTCATTCACATAGTTATTCATGTGCAAATCCTTCAAGACTTGATCTTTCTTGGAATTTTTCTCCAGGTTTAATGATTATTGTTGATGGATCGGGTGTCATTCGTGCATGGTGGATCGGGGCCTCTAAAACAATAGAACCAACCGAAATCCCGATTTAATGGCGTAAACCTTAAATCAAATCTTCATTACCCTTTTACTTCAATGAAGTCTATAAAAGCCAATAATATGCAGCTGAGCCCTGAAGAATTTGCTCGGTACTCTCGACATTTATCATTACCAGAAATTGGAATTAAGGGTCAAAAGAAACTAAAAGGCAGTTCTGTACTTTGCATTGGCTGTGGAGGGCTTGGTTCTCCAGTACTGATATATCTTGCTGCGGCTGGCATAGGTAATCTTGGGATTGTAGATAATGATTTGGTAGAAGAGTCAAACTTACAAAGACAAATCATTCACACTCACAAGTCAATTGGTAAGTCAAAAATAGAATCAGCACGATCTCGAATAATTGATATTAATCCTTATTGTAAAGTAACCATTTTTAGTGAATTACTAAATAATGAAAATGCCCTAGAAATTATTAAACCATATGATCTAGTATGTGACTGCACAGATAACTTTGAAAGCAGATATTTAATAAATGATGCCTGTGTTTTGCTTGGAAAGCCATATATATATGGAGCAATTTCAAAGTTCGAAGGTCAAGCCTCTGTTTTTAATCTAGATAAAGATAGTCCAAATTTTAGAGATTTAATCCCTCAACCTCCCTCAATGGATTTACTACCTTCATGTAGTGAGTCTGGTGTTATAGGGGTTCTTCCAGGTATTATTGGATTAATACAGGCTACAGAAATAATTAAGATTATAGCTGGGATAGGTACCACTTTAAGTGGAAGGATATTGATATTTAATGCGCTAGAAATGAAGTTTAAAGAGCTAAAGTTAAAGAAGGATTATGCTGCAAAGCCAATTACAGAATTGATTGATTATAAGGATTTTTGTGGTTCTTCTGGTGTAACAAAAGTCGAAGACAGTATTAAAAGTATTTCGGCTAAAAAGCTTAGAGTTTTACTTGAAGATAATCCCAACAAAAATATCTTATTAGATGTTCGTACTGAGGAAGAGTTTAAATTAAATGCAATCAAAGGATCAATATTAGTGCCACTCAAAAATATTCAAAATGGGCAAGAGATAGATAAAATTCGAAAACTAGCTAGCAATAAAAATATATTTGTTCATTGTAAGACTGGTAAAAGGTCGAGGAAAGCAATACTGAGTTTACGATCAAATGGAATTGATGCTGTCAATCTGGAAGGTGGGATAAATTCTTGGAATGAAAGCTAAGCTTCTTTTTGATACAGGGATTAATAATCAACCCCTTTTTTTAGATTAATTCCCTTTTCCGCATAGTGCTTATGGCAAACCATCTCTGAATGAACACTAGCAAGATCAAAATAAGGTGGATAATTCTTGCATCGACCAGTGATGATCACTTCAGTTTCCGCAGGTTTTCTAAGCAAAGTTTCAACAATCGGTTCTACTGGAAGAAGCTCTAAGTCAACAGTTGGATTCAGTTCATCAAGAATAACAGTCTTATAAAGGCCACTTGCGATTGCTGCTCTAGCAATTTCCCATGCACGCTCTGCTTCAACATAATCAATTGGTTGTTGTTGACCTCGCCAAACAATCGCATCCCGACCCGATCTCAGATGATCAACTAAATGAGGATAACTCTCCCTAAGAGCCGCAATTGCAGCATCTTCTGTATAACCACTACCTCCTTTAAGCCATTGCAAAATCAAAACACGATGACTTTTATCTTGACTAATACCACGACCAATTGCCTGTAGAGCCTTGCCAAGAGCACTGGTAGATTTACCTTTACCCTCTCCTGTATATATCTCAATACCGCCTGAAGAAGTGTGTGACGCCAATTCATTTTTGGCCAAGTCAGAACGGCGATGAGCACGCATTTCTGAATGTAATTCTGCTATTTCTATAAGGTCAAAAGGAGCTGCACGCCCTGTGACAATAATTTCCATTCCATCTGGCCTAGAAGCAAGTGTGTCCACTACATCATCTAAAGGAAGCAAACCAAGGTCTAAAACAGGATTCAATTCATCTAAAACAACTACAGAATAGAGGGCGCTTGCAATGGCCCCTTTAGCAATATCCCATCCTCTTTGTGCTTCACTAGCATCAAATTTCGTAGCCTCTCCAGCAGTAAAAAAATCAGCCCTTCCGGTACGGACTTGATCAATTAAATGAGGAAAACCCTGCTGCAATGCTTCTATTGCTGAATCTTCATCGTATTCTCTCCCTGGCCCTTTTAAAAAACGAAGAAGAAGTACTCTTGTACGACGTTTCTCGCAAATTCCAAGGCCAATAGTTCTTAGTACAACTCCCAAGGCAGCCTGACTTTTCCCCTTGCCTTCTCCGTCATAAATATGTAATTGCCCATTACTGCGTTCTTTGCTATCAGTTGCAGTAACAATGCCAATACGATTTTTTCTTCCAGATGCTTGTGCCTGTATTTTGTTTTTGGAAGTCTTAACTTCTTCTGGTTGTGGCTTCATAAAAGAATCTCACATCACTTAGAGCTTAACCAGATCCACCAATGAAGATAGTCTCTAAGCACATGAAAAAAAAATGATTCTAAAACTCCAAGAGGATCTGAATGCACCACAATTGCAACAACTAGAGCTTTTAAGAGATGCAATTAAACAAATCGGAAAAGTTTGTATTGCTTATTCCGGAGGAGTTGATAGTTCACTTATTGCTGCAATTGCTAAAGAACAATTGGGAACAAATGCCCTTGCAGTAACAGGGGTTTCAGATTCGCTAGCTCCTCATCTTCGTAAAGAAGCCCAGCAGCAAGCAGCTTGGATTGGTATTAAGCATACAGAATGCATAACCAACGAATTAGAAAGTCCTGATTACAATCAAAATCCTGTAGACAGATGTTTTGCATGCAAACAAGAGTTACATACTCACCTTGCAAACATTGCAAGCAATTTCAAAGAATCTCAAGTAATCGATGGAGTAAATTTTGATGATCTTGGGGACCATAGACCGGGCATTCAAGCTGCCAGACTCGCAGGAGTTAGGTCTCCACTAGCAGAGCTTAAAATTAGAAAATCAACCATTCGAGATATTTCAAAGGCCCTAGGCTTCCCTTGGTGGGACAAACCATCACAACCTTGCCTAGCCTCTAGATTCCCTTACGGTGAGTCAATATCCTCTTTACGCCTAGCACAAGTAGCAAAAGGAGAGCAATGGCTAATTGATCATGGTTTTAGTGAAGTCAGGGTGCGTATTCAAGGCCTAGGAGCGAGAATTGAATTGCCTGTTGATCGTATCAATGATTTGTTGATAAAGTTAAGAAGAGAAGAACTCATAACTTATTTTCTATCAATTGGATTCACTTCTATCAGTGTCGATCTAGAAGGTCTAATTAGTGGAAAACTCAACCGAGAACTTAGCCATAAACAAACCAGTTATAAAGATGAAGCCTAGTTAAAACGCAAATCAAGGAAACGAGCCTTATAGGTCAGCAGGTCATTGTTTGATTTTTAATTGATCAATGCGTTTGAAATCATTACTGGGGTATCTCTTCGCAATGTTTTTAAGGAGTGTCTTTTAGATTGCAGTTCTTCAACAAGTAGCTGACAAGCTTTATCTGGCATAGTCTGATCCCCACAAGTGAATACATCTACAGCTGCATAACCACTTTCAGGCCAGGTATGAATTGAAATGTGAGATTCAGCTAAAAGTGCCAAACCTGTAACACCTTGGGGGACAAATTTATGAGTGATGAGATTAAGTAATTGAGCTCCAGCAACTTTTGATGCCATTTGAATAGTGGTACGTATAAAAGCCTCATCATCTAGCTTGACTGAATTGCATTCACAAAGTTCAAGAATGCAATGCTTACCAATCATTCTTTGCTTACTCCTAGAGTCAAGCTGAGAGTACTTTCTAGTCTCTTCATCTGGCCATCCAGGATTGGGATATAAATGTGTAATCATTGATTCCATTGAATCATCTTAAAAAATAGTTGATTACATTAACCCAACTCTAGAGATCCATCTTGATTTCCTAATTGAAGAAGTTGAGACTCACCTCTCCAATCTCCTTCAAAAGCATCCAAATGCGTGGCACTTATTAAACACTGATGCTTATGACCAACTGCCTCAAGAAGTAATAACTGTCGCATGGGATCAAGCTCTGCCAACACGTCATCTAAAATTAATATCGGAGCTTCTCCATAGATTTCTCCAATAAGTTCCAATTCAGCTAATTTCAAGGACAAGACAATCGTTCTTTGCTGTCCTGCTGACCCGAATCTTCTTGCGGAAGCTCCATTGAGTAAAAATTCAATCTCATCGCGATGAGGACCAACCCTACAATGACCTAACTTCTGTTCAACAGCTCTTTGTTCTAAAAGCTGCTTCTCTATAGATAATCTACATTCGAGTTCTTCGTCTTGTTTCTCGAGAAAACTCCCTGGCAAATAATGAAGCTCTAATGCTTCATTTCCTTTACTCAATCTTTCTTGCCACAATATCGCAAGGGGTTTCAACCTGTTGAGAGCTCTTTGTCGACGTCTATGTATCCTCGTGCTGACTAATGCTAGCTGAACATCAAAAGCATCTAAAAGAGTTCCATAATCTTTACTTGAAGTATGTTTCCAATTGCGCCACAGTTGATTTCGCTGGCGTAATAATCTGATAAGTCGACTCATTAAGTCTGAATATACTGGTTCTAATTGAAGAACGACTCTGTCTAACCAATGCCTACGAAGTGAAGGTTCCCCTCTAACTAGATGAAGATCAAGTGCACTAAATCCCACACATCTCAGTGGTCCTATCAAGTCGATCTGTCGAGACAAACATTTGTCATTTCGATATGCCTTGCGTCCACCTTTTTTTCTTAACTCTAATTCAATTTTATCTTCATCTTCAGTAATCGCTCGCAATAGAGCACTTTTTTCCTCCCAATGAATCAGATCTTGGTCACTACTTGCACGATGAGAACGAAGACTTCCAAGCAACTCAACAGCCTCTAGCAGGTTTGATTTGCCAATACCATTAGGACCAATAACCAGAAGACGTTTTTCAGTCAATTCCAGTTGAATCCGCCTGTAATTACGGAAACAATTCAGTTCGAGATGATGAAGGCTGATCTTCCTTTGGCAACCTTTAGCTAAGGTAGCTGCATTGAGGCTTTAAAACATAGTCTCAAATACACGGCATAATGCCGGTCTTGGGCATGTAGCTCAGCTGGATAGAGCATCAGATTCCGGTTCTGAGGGTCGGGGGTTCGAGTCCCTCCATGCTCGTAGCTTGCAAGAAAGCTAACGAAATTGATACGTCATGGCGCGAATACCATTCGGGTCTAATAAAAACCCCTGTGATTGCAAAGCCTCGAATGCAATCGCAGGAGCTGCCAAAGAAACACTGCATCCCGGCAATTCCTTTCTAATAATTCCAAGTGATTTATTGACTAATACTGCTATCAATTGTTTTTGATAGTTTCCAGGCTCAACAGCAAGATCCCACAAATTTGCATTCAAGCCTTTGTCACTAGTTATTCGCACGAATCCAACTAATCTTCCTGTCTTTTCATCTTTGATACTGGCATTGCAATAACTTTGTTTTAAAGCTAAAGCTAATCTTCTGGGGGGATGAGTCTCTCCAAAACATCTTGCTAAAAGCCTGTTAAGTGCCTCAGGGGAAGGTGACTCTTTCAAATCTAGAAGAAAGCCTGAAGGTAGTTTAGGTAGTTTTGAGTTTTGAAAAGAAAGCAAGTTTCAACCTGTATTTCGCATTCCCGCAGCAATGCCATTAATAGTCAACAAAGCTCCTCTCAATAATTCACTGCGACTATAAGTACGAGCAAGATCTCGTTCATTAAAAAGCTCCTCGCTCACAGGTGGTTGACGCTTTTGATCACGTAATCGACGTAATAGTGCCACTTGAAGAAACCCTAAAGGTACAATCGTACGGTTTCTAAGCTCTACAGACGCTTGCAATGCAGGATCAGCGCTAAGAAGTTTTGATTTTCCAGTTATTCTTAAAACCAACCTCTTAGTGAGATGGTATTCATCAGAAATCACCTCAAAAATTTTATTAAAAGCTTCTTTATTCTGCCTACTACCAAGACTAGTGACATAGTGATTAGCCACCTCTAGATCTACTTTCGAAAGAGTCATCTCTACCTTAGAAATCAACATTCGAAAGAAAGGCCAACGCTGATGAAGCATTTTCAAAAGCTCAATTTGTGCAGGATCTTCTTCAAGTTCTATAAACAAAGCATGCCCGACTCCAAACCAACTGGGCAAAAGAAACCTACTCTGAGTCCAACCAAAGACCCAAGGTATGGCCCTAAGACTAGATAAATCCTTACTGCCTGATTTTCTACGAGTAGGTCGACTAGAAATTTGCAATTTACTGATTTCTTCAATTGGCGTCACTTCTTGAAAAAATGGCACCAAGTCAGGGTTGTCATGTACAAGCGACCTGTAATGCCGCCTAGAACGCGCTGCCAATCGAGTCATCAGCTCATTCCAACTAGGGGTTGCATCTAACTGATTAGTAACCAAACTATTTTGCAGCACAGCTGTCGTAACAGTTTCGAGGTTATACATTGCTAGTTCAGGTAGGCTATATTTTGAAGCAAGAACTTCCCCTTGCTCAGTAATCTTAATTCGTCCTTTTAAAGTGCCACTAGGTTGAGCCAAGATTGCCTGATAAGCAGGGCCACCACCTCGCCCAACAGAACCTCCACGACCGTGAAATAAACGTAAAGCTACACCATGACTACTTGCAAGGTTCTGAAGTGCAATTTGTGCCTGATGAATTTCCCAATTACTTGATAAAAAACCAGAATCTTTATTGCTATCTGAATAACCAAGCATTAGTTCTTGTAAAGGCTGAAGTTTCTCTCCAACACGAGGTAATAAGTTGAGATAAAAACTAGAGCTAAAGAGTTCCTCCATCACTGAGGGAGCTCGCTGCAGATCCTCAACAGTTTCAAATAAAGGCACCACTAGTAAATCAGCTGAACCAGACGAAATATCTACTAGTCCAGCTTCTTTTGCGAGAAGAAGTACTTCTAAAAGATCAGAAACTGAATGACTCATTGAAATTACATAAGATCTGCAAATCCGACTACCAAACTCTTCCTGTAAACGGTGGAGCATCTGAAAAACAGATATTGTTTCCTGAGTAGAAGGTGACCAATCAACTGAAGAAGGAATTAATGGCCTACGAGTTTCTAATTCTTGCATTAACCATTGAACTTTTTCTTTCTCATCCATTTCTGAGTAGATGACAGGGAGGTCTATAAATCTTGTAACCTCGTCTATAGCATCACTATGTCGGTTACTCTCTTGTCGAATATCCAGACTAGCAAGAGAAAAGCCAAAAATATGTACCTGAGTCAATAGCGTATCTAACGACTCACAACTAAGATCTGTTGCCACCAGGCTATTGCGAATTAACTCTAGATCACTACGAAACTCGGCTATAGAGCAGTAATACAAATCCTCAAATGGCTTACCAGAAGTAATCAAGGAGTTCATAGCTTCAGGAACTATCTTCCATCCTGCAGCTGCTAATTCTTGATTACGTTGATGAGTTAGCTTAAGTCGTTGCAAAATATAGCTAATCTTTAGTCGATATGGCTCTAGCCTGTATCTCGCTGCTCTTTCCTCGTAAACCTCTGGAAACTGAACTCTATCCATTTCTAAAGACTCTAACAATTGTGAGCCAACCTGACTCCATTGCATAGAAATACTCAATTGATCCCTAAGGTCTTGAACAGAGTTGATATACCGCTCAAGCATTAATTGACGTTGATAACATGCTGCTCTCCAAGTTATTTCCGGAGTAACTGATGGGTTGCCATCACGATCTGACCCCACCCAAGAACCAAATGTGCAAAAAGATTCTCTAGGCACCTCAACATCAGGATAACTTTTAACTAATGCTGCATTAATCCGACGACGCAATTGGGGCATCGCGTCAAATAGAACTTGTTGGAAATAATGCAGTGCATAATCTACCTCGTCTAAAACAGTTGGTTTAAATTGATGTAGCTCATCTGTACGCCACCAAAGACGTATTTCTTCTTCTAACTGTTGTCGCAAGCTTTCTTTCTGAGAGAAAGAAATTGCTGCTTCAGAGTGAAATTGCTGTAACAAATTGGCTACCCTGCGTTGCTTATGCCTAACGGTATGTCGGACTATTTCTGTAGGATGGGCGGTAAAGACAAGACGTATATCTATTTCTTGCATTAATGCCTCTAGCTGCCCAGGAGGGACATTAAGACGTTTTAAACGTTCAAATAATTGACTGAAAGTTGCTGGTGCAGTCTGACTCGCAAGAGGAGGGGCAAATGGATCAAATTGATTAGACGCATCTTCTTCGATCCTGCCAATAGTTTCTAGATATGTGTCTTCCTCAATTCTCTGCTCCAAAATATTGACAAGTTGAAAGTATAAAGAGAACGCACGCGCGGCTGCAATTGACTCAGCCAAGTCCATCTCTTCAATTAACAAAACAATTTCATTAAATGGGTTTTTTTGCTCTTCTTCTCCTGCAAAATTATTCGGGTTACTCAATTTCTTTAAACGAAGAACCCGATTAATTTGATCTGATGGGCATTCACTGCATAAAACTGTCTCCCACAGATCTTCAACAAGTGCCAATCTCTGTTGCAACAAGCTTCCAGAGTTTTTCGTAGTACTTGCTTGGTTATTGCGGAAAGATGAATGCAAATCTGAAGATTGCTCTAAGGGTGTATTGCCTAATTCTGATTTTGACATGATCATCTCAAACCCGCCGATGCATCATTGGTGAAAGCTTTTCCTCATTCTCCATCTCATGAATAGTTTCTTTTAGTAAATCAGGCAGATCTATTCCATTGGAATGCGCCCTAATCCATTGCATGGATTGATTACCATCCTCCAAGACAGAGTTAATAGGAGAAAGCTGATGAAAAAGTCCCATATCTTTTGCCAATGGTGTTACATCACTAATTAGCTGAGCGATCCACTCTCGACAAAGTATTTCTTTGCCATCAACCCAGTCTCGTAAAGTTGCGTCCAAGCTTGTAGTGGCGGATGCTTTCTCATTCATATCAATTAGTTTAGATAACTCTTGAGGACTTAAAAGACTTCCTTCCAGTGGATCTAGTTTTTTAGGATTATTGCAAAGACAAAGAACTCGCAATTCTAGAAGAGTTGTAACTGCCAGCAACAAATCACAATTAGTAATGAGATCACAAATTCGCAATTCCAACCTATTCAACTTATATGGCCTCTCAGGACCATTTGCTCTTACCGAAATCCACAAATGTCTTTCATTATGCATACCTCCTTCCCTCAGTTGCTCCTCTATCCAAGTTACATAATGACCATGATTCAAGAATAACGGGACATCTTTTGGTGTTACTGGGAATTGAATCCATCTCTGAGAATGCACTCCTGTAAGTTTTCCGTCTAAGAATGGAGAGCTAGCACTCAGAGCCAGAAACAATGCTGCTTCGCAACGTACTAAACGAAGTGCAGCAAAAAGAAGGGATAAATCCTCAAGGCCTAAATTAATGTGGACACTTGCTGTAACAACTTTCGTCCCATAATTGGATTCTATGAAGTCGTGATAGGGATTTGAAAGATCAGATCTTTCAAATTTTCTACTATCCCCTAGGCTCAGGGTACTTCCTGGCAAAATTGTTAATTCTTGAAGGGCTAGCCAATTTCGAAGTTTTCTTCTAGGAGCTAAAAGAGATTCGTTCAAATGTTTGTATTCTCTATCGGGAATCGTGATGTATTCAAGGTTACGTTTATCCGGTTCTATAACAAACTCAGGAAATTCTTTAGAGACAGCATCTGAAACACCAACATTCTCTCCTGAAAGGCGTCCAGTAAATAATTCAACCTCAAAACCCTTGAGCAAAGAATTATTCATGAATCAGACCGCTCAAGACATCCTAGTGCAGTGAGCAAGCCTTTAGCTTTATTCATAGTTTCTTGGAATTCATTTGCAGGGATTGAGTCAGCAACTACACCTGCACCTGCTTGAACTTGCACATTTGAAATATTGTTTGAATGAGAGGATACAACCATAGTTCTAATGGTAATTGCTGTATTTAATGCTCCATTTAAATCCATTGATCCATATACCCCTGAATATGGTCCTCGAGGCTGAGTTTCTAATTCATTGATTAACTGCATTGCTCTTATCTTAGGTGCTCCAGAAACCGTGCCAGCAGGGAAAGCTGCCATTAGTAGATCCCATACATCCTTATCTTCTCTAAGCATTCCTTCTACTTCACTAACAATATGCATCACATGAGAATACTTTTCAATCACCATCAACTCTTTAACTTCAACAGTCCCAGATCGACAAACCCTGCCCAAATCATTACGTCCTAAATCCACTAGCATTACATGCTCTGCTATTTCTTTTGGATCAGATAATAATTCGCGTTCTAATGTTTTATCTTCCATTTCATTGATACCTCTAGGTCTTGTACCTGCAATAGGTCTCAAGCTTGCATAGATACCTTTTTCACTGGGCTTTGCTTGAACCATCACTTCAGGACTAGATCCAATAAGTTGCCAATCACCAAAATCAAAAAAAGCCATAAACGGCGAAGGATTCACCATGCGCAAACTTCGATAAATCTCAAAAGGTTTATTAGGAACCTGAGTTCTTAATTTCTGACTAAGGACAATTTGAAAAATATCTCCTTTTTTTATGTATTCCTTAGCTGATTTAACTGCATTCTTAAATTTGACTTGAGTGGTATTACTCTTTACTGAGTTTGGAGTCTCAGTTGTTGATTGCCATTGAAGAGGTTTCAGCGAAGGAAGTGGGGATTGCAAAAGAACTTGCAAATCTTTGCTTCTTTGTGCAGCCTTTTCATATGCCTGAAGTGGTTGATCATTGCATGTCAAATCTCCATACGAGACTGCATTAATCACTCTTTTAACCTGATCAAAAATTAAAACTCTATCCATAAACATCCACACTCCATCAGGAGGATCACTTTTAGTCCTTGCAAACACTGAAACTTTTGGCTCTACCCATTGAATCAATTCATAACCCCATATTCCATACAATTGACCTATGCAAGGTAAGCCGTCAATAGGCTCAGTACGATATGGAAGAAGCCATTCCCTAATAACTTCAAAAGGATTGCCTTGTATTTCGTCGCATTGTCCGTCACGCCACTCCCTTTTGAGACTATTCCCTCTAGCAGTTGCTATCCAAAGAGGATCGGTAGCAACTACACTCCATCTCCCAAGAGTTTCGCCTCCCTCTACAGATTCAAGAAGAACCCCTGGAGGATGGCCTTCACCAACCTTCAACCATGTTGATAATGGTGTCTCAAGGTCTGCAGGCCAACTGTGAACCAGTGGAATAAAAGTTAATCCTCTAGAAGCTGCTTCTAAAAATGAATCCTGATCTGATATATGCATGTAGGCATCATTGCAGCCTATAGGTCTGCGAAAGAAATTTGAAGAAAATTTTCGCCTAAAAGCTTAAGAGTCGAAAGTGTTTTTATCAGTAAATTTAATACTTGCTGGGTTGGGATTTTGACCAATCCTGCGAGGATTATGATTAATGATGCTGCGGCCTTCATTAACCTTCTCAGGGAATACACCATCCTTAGGATGCAAAAACTCTGTATCCCCTCCTGGGAAGATCCTATAAATCTTATAATCTTCAATTCTTGGCTTGAAAGATCTTAATTGGGTGCCTAAAGCTAAGCATTGTTCTTTTCGAGCAAAATACATAAGATTCTCCCCTTCATTCATAACTGCAGCACCACCAGTAGGGAGTTCAAAAGCCTGAGACTTTTTACTGCTCCAGGTTATTGCATACTTTTCTTCAGTTTCAGCAGAATTGAGTAATCCACCGGTACTTCCAATGCTTTGAGGAAGACTGCCTTTTAAAACTTCTGTCATTGCTGTTCTTGCAATTAGGCATTCAATAACAAGTCGAAAGTAGCACTAACCTTTGTACCTTTTGCTACTTGTAAAGAAGAACCTTCACACGACTCAACATTAAGTTTATTTAATTCCTGCAATCGGGAAAAAAATTGTGAGCCCACTATCTCTCCTTCTAGTCAATCGCCCGCCAAGACTGGCCAATAATCTCTGAGTTGCAGCTTGTGTTAATTGCAAGCTCCCTGTACTTGGGTTCCAACTAAGAACTGTTCCAAGGTCAGAGTTCTCCTCATTGGCAATATTCCTTTTCTCTTTTAAATGAAAGGGTTTACCCATTATTTGAAGCTTTAAACGTTGGCCTGCAGGACGAAGTGCTAATACAAGCATCCCTCCAGGTTCCAACCCCCTAGTATTTCTATCTATAAGGCCTCCTAACATCAACTCCAATCGTTGGGGATCACTAAGCACGTGAGGTAAATCAGGTATTAAATCTAAGTGAAGCTTTATACCTCGTCGATCCAATTGTTTACTCCATGCTGGATAAAGCATCTGAAGCATTTCTCCAAGATCAGTGCTTGCAAGGCTGGATTGCTTGGTTTCATTTCTTTCTAGCTCTACTGCATTGAAAATCAAACCAAACCTATCTATCTGTTCTGTGCATTCAGTATCTATTTGTTTGAGCCTAGAGAGAACAACATTAGAAAGATCTTTTCTTCGCAAAAGTGACCTAATTAGAGTTCTTATAGTTGCAAGTGGGGTTCTTACTTCATGGGTTAGGGCTTCTAAAAGCAAAATTTCTCCACTAGTTTGATTGTCAAGTTCATCAACATTCTCTTTATCTGGCAATGTCTGAATATTTAGGCTAGGAGCAATCCTTGCCATTTTTGAAGCTAGTAGTGGCCAAAAAATACCTGAAAGATCTTCATTGCTTCTTAATTGCCCTAAACCAGCCAATGCTTCTCGAACATGATTTGCTTGCTTAGAGTTTTCATTATTTAACCTCAAGTCCAACATTTTCAACAAATCTTTCAAAGTTTCTGGATCACTGCGCATCAACAAATTTCTTTCCCCAGGCTTGCCTTGTAGAGCAATTGCGACTTGAACTTCTGGTGTAATTATCATCAATAAAGGATCATGTCCATCTTCTTCTCTCAATGGAAATCTATTAAAGCTTGCTGTCGAATCATGATGAATTGATCTTGTCCTAGAAGGTGGCAAAAGAGCCGCATTTGGATAATGCAAACTTGATAATTCATCCGGAGCCCAAACCCAACCATCTAATCGCTCCAATAATTTAGGTTCATACAATGCAGGCAAAGGTGCAGCAAGCCATAATCCCTTACTTAAATTCATTGGCAATAGAATTTCGTCTTGCAAAGTATCTAATGCTGCCCACCACAATCTTCTAACAATTTGTTCATCAACTCTTCCAGAAGGAACACCTTCTGCCATGCGCTGCTGAATAGAACTAATTGTGATTTGATTAGTCACCAATTTTTATTAAATGATCTTCCTCTACGTGCAACAGATAAACAAAAACCTAATGAAGTAAAGTTAACTAATAAGGCTGTTCGTCCATAACTCATAAATGGCAGAGGAATTCCAGTTATTGGACCAAGTCCAATAGTCATAAAAATATTAACAATAACTTGGAACATAAACATTGATCCAATGCCTATTACAACTAAAGATTCAAAATCTGTATGAGCATCTCGAGCAATATTTAATATCCTTAGAATCAAAGTTAAAAAAGCTATAACGACCAAGATTGTCCCTAAAAAACCTGTTTCTTCTCCTAATGCACTGAAAATAAAATCAGTGTGTTGTTCTGGAATAAATCTTAATTTTGTCAATTGACCTTGGAACAAACCTGTGCCAAAGAAACCTCCGGAACCAATGCCAATATTACTTTGAATTAAATGATAACCGCCACCTAGAGGGTCCTTTCCTGGGTCTAAAAATAAAATCAATCTATCTCTTTGATAATCTTTGAGGCCATTCATCCAAAGCCAAGGAGTTACAGCTGCAATTAGGGATTGCATACCCATAGTCAAAATTGCTACAAGCTTTTTATTAGGCAAAGAGCGATAGGCCATAAAACCAACAAAAGGAATCCAAACGAATAGAAACCAAGGCAATACTCCAGAGAAAATTGAAGTAACTAATCCAGATAAAACTATTAAGCCCCATTCAAAAGGCATGCCTGACCAATAAAGCATGATCAGTAATACTGCTCCAAAAACAAGCGAAGTCCCTAAATCTGGTTGTATAAAAACTAAAAGCCAAGGTATGAGAATAACCAATAATGGCCGCCATAGTTGTATTGGATTATTAAACTTTTGGCGCTCAAGTAATGCCGCCAAGATAAGTATCAAAGTTATCTTGGCAATTTCAGATGGTTGAAGATTTATTCCACCAATGCTTAACCACCGTTGAGCACCTAAAGCTGATGTTCCTATAAACCTTACTGCTAAAAGGGAAGAGATTGTGATGATGTATAAAGGCAGCAAGAGAGAACGAAGTCTTTCCAGAGGAACTTGAGCTAAGAGGAGAGTTAAAACTAAACCAAAACCAGCAGTAATCCAATGTTGATACCAACTAGCATAATCAACTTGCCTCTGCGTACTAGCGATTAATAACCCTGATATAAAAACTAAAGTGGAAGGAATAAGCCAAATTATAAATTCAAACTCTTTAAATTTTCCAGAAAAAGGAATAAACCTTCGATACAGTTTTTTACTTCTCATAACAGAGAATGATGCCAGCATCTTTTAATTAATTTTGATAGTTTTTACAATAGAAATAGCAAGCTCTTTAAAAGCTTTTGCACTAAGAGAGTCAGGATATCTCTTGACTATTGGCCATCCTTCATTACCACCTTCCAAAACTGGCATCTCCATAGGGATCTGAGCTAAAAGAGGAACACTATTTTCTTTAGCAAGCTGTTCACCTCCACCGGAGCCAAACAATGAGTATTTTCTTTCCGGTGGATCAGGTGTCACGAAAAAAGTCATATTTTCTATTACGCCCAAGATTGGTATATCCATTTGCTTAAACATCGCCAAACCTCTTCTGGCATCTTGAAGTGAAACTTTCTGTGGAGTAGTGACAACCAACACGCCAGTTATGGGAACTGCCTGAGCAAGGGAAAGTTGAGCATCGCCAGTACCTGGAGGCATATCAACAACTAAAACATCTCTCTCACCCCAGGAAGTTTGATAAAGAAATTGCCTAATAATTCCATTCAGCATTGGACCTCGCCAAATCACTGGTTGATCTTCATCAATTAAAAATCCCATTGAAACCATGGCTATTCCAGCGCTTTCGATTGGAATAATCTTTTGTTCCGCTCCTTGCCCAAATACTTCAGGGGTCTTTTGAGCCACACCTAGCATTGTGGGTGTATTAGGACCATAAATATCTGCATCCAACAAACCAACTTTTAATCCTTTCTGAGCTAGTGCGCATGCAAGATTTACAGCCACAGTGCTTTTCCCAACACCTCCTTTCCCACTAGTAACTGCAACAATATTTTTCACGCCATTAATGGCTTGAACCGGCTGCATCTCCCCATGCCCTGCTTTACCAATCTCTCCTTGCTGAGGTGAATTGGCTAATTCAATTTGAACGGCATCAATATCATCAAACTTCTCTAAATAAGTCCTAATTTCTTGAGCTATGCCCTGCCTTTGGCTATTGGCGAAATTAGGAAGATTAAGGCGCACACTGGCTCGTGGGGGATTAATTCTAATTTGATCTAGCCAGCCGAGTTCTAATAATGATTTTCCAGTTCCAGAATCTTTGATTGAAGAAAGAGCTTTAATAGCTTCTTCGGCAGTGGTCATAATTTGCAATCTGAATTCAATAATCCTAAATGGGTATTCTGATGTCCTAGCCTCAACTAGAAAATACAGATATAGCCCAGTGTCATTGGAACACCTTTCTCAGCCTCCTGCAAATTCGAGACAGAGGGCCAAAGAACTTGTACTTTCGCTACAAGATCAAATATGTAATGGCCTTGAAGCAGTAGATGGTGAAGGAACTTTCAAGGAAGAGACATGGGAAAGACCTGAAGGAGGCGGGGGCAGGTCAAGAGTAATGAGTGAAGGAAGAGTTCTTGAACAAGGAGGGGTCAACTTCTCTGAAGTACAAGGACAGGAACTCCCCCCATCAATAATTAATCAACGACCTGAAGCCAAAGGGCATCCCTGGTTTGCAACTGGGACTTCTATGGTCCTTCATCCAAAAAATCCCTATATTCCAACTGTTCATCTCAATTACCGTTATTTCGAAGCTGGTCCAGTTTGGTGGTTTGGCGGTGGTGCAGATCTAACACCTTACTATCCATACTTAAGCGATACCAAGCATTTCCACAAAACTCTCCAGCAAGCTTGTGATTCCATAAATCCCTTACTGCATAAGGTTTTCAAGCCATGGTGTGATGAATATTTCTTTCTAAAGCACAGGAATGAAACAAGAGGCGTAGGTGGTATTTTCTTTGACTACCAAGATGGATCAGGAAATTTATATAAGGGTCAAGACCCTAAAGGGCCCGCTGCAAAAATTGCAAATGAACTAGGCAAGCATCCTATGAATTGGGAGGAACTCTTTGCATTGGCAAAAGCATGCGGGAATGCTTTTCTACCTTCTTATATCCCAATCATCGAAAAGCGACAGAATCAATCATTTACGGAGCGAGAAAGACAATTTCAGCTGTATAGACGAGGAAGATATGTTGAATTTAATTTGGTATGGGATAGAGGAACAATTTTCGGTCTTCAGACAAACGGTAGAACGGAGTCAATACTAATGTCTCTCCCTCCTTTAGCAAGATGGGAATATGGCTACAAGGCAGAGAAGGGATCAAGAGAAGAACTACTCACTAATGTGTTTACTAAGCCTCAAGAATGGTTTAACGATAAGACTTTGGAAGAAAAATGTCATCCGTTAGAAGCTGTGGATTAAAAGAGTCTTTCTGATTAATCCCGACGATAAGTGCGTTCACAATTCGAATAGCAATTGCTCGAATGGTTTTTTCTCTTGTATCTATATTTCTAAGGCTATTTTCCAAGCCACCTTCTAACTTACCTATCTCAAGGAGCCGTATTTGCCTTCTTGGCCCTCCAAGACCTCCTCTAAAAAACAAAGGATAGCGACCAAAAGTTCTTGCGAGAGATTCATCAATATTATTGATGTTTGTCGTAAGCGGTGGAATTAATCCTGAACCAAATCCATACTCACCATAAGAATCAAAATGAATTTCAAGTGAATATCCTCCGTTTTGAGCATGCCTAGCTCCTACCGACCAATTAGTAGTGGCATTATTCCCATCAAGAATGGTTCTTCTTTTTGGTTGATAAAAGCTAATATTTAATCCTTTCTTTTTACCGATTTTGACAATCGCATGAGATAACTTTAAATTCCAAAAAAGCTCATCACTAATACCTACCTCCATAGGTGAAAAGCCTTTTAAAGCTACTGCTTCACCAGCAGTGCCTGAACCATCAATACCCTGAGAATCAGCATGACCAGCCAATATCAGAATTGGGACAGATGAAGGTACAACTTGATTGCCAAACCAGCGACTCTTTTTAGGAAACTTCTGACCAAGATTTAGATTACTCGTCTGAGAAGCTAAAAAAGTCGAAACTCCACCAAATCTAGGCCCTGTTAATAGCAAAACGGCAAAAAATACTAACCAAAATGAATTCTTCAGGTTCATTTACAAAATCAAATTGGAGATGAAACTAAAGAACCATCACTTTCCAAGGCAAGATTCTTGCCAAGTTCTGACTCCATCGCTATCAACTCATCTCTATGGGCTCTTAAACGCAAAACACTACTTGAATCTTCTGTAGAGCTAATCAACTGCAGCTCAACAGACTCTATTCTAAAAGCACGTTGACGATAAAATAAACCGGCAAGAGGTCCTAAACCAACAAGGACCAATGGCCACCAGGCAATCACTGGGAAGAGTTGACAAATCACTAAGCCCAAACAGCCTCCTCCTAAAGCACACAAAATCGATAAAAACACAGCTAATAAAGGGCTAAATAACACATTCCCCTGAAAACGAAGAACTTTTCTTTCAATATCTCCTCCTTCTCGTTTCCACCCCCTTGATTCCAACCAATTACTAATTCCACTAAGCACTTCCAGAGGAGGCAATTTAGAGGAAACATCTACAACAGTTGTTCTATCTTTACTGGCAGCTCGAAGGAAAAAAGCCAATCCAATTGCTAGTAAAAGAGTTAGCACAAAAGTTGAGATGTACGAAGCTGACATTTAAATTAGATTAAAAGGCAAAATGAATTTGAAAAGACTTACGATTCAAAAAGCAATCTGTCTAATACATAGAATGATTTTGGAATCTATTGTTCATACAGATAGTGCTTACAGTAAAAATCAAAAGGAAGCATGTATATAATTTAATTGTAAATTTGATTTATGGAGTATTTATTAGGAAGAATTTTTCTTACATCTAATCTCAAGACTTTTAATCATTCTTATGCCTCTACCACCTAGTTCACCCAAAACTTTTCATATTCTTGATAGAGATCTTGATGAAAAAAGCTTCAAAGAATTCAGCACTAAGGCTTCTTTAGCTATAGACACTGAAGCAATGGGATTGATGCATGGTCGAGACCGGTTATGCCTTGTCCAAATTTGTGATGAATCTGACAACGTTATATGCATAAGAATTGAACGCAATCAAAAATCAGCACCTCTTTTAAAAAACCTTTTAGAGAACCCGTCAATTCAAAAGATTTTTCATTTTGCTCGCTTTGATGTTGCCGCCCTTGAAGTGAATCTTGATATTAAAGTTACTCCTATTTTTTGTACAAAAGTTGCTAGCAAAATTGGTCGGACATATAGTCCTCGCCATGGACTCAAGGAAGTAGTGATGGAGCTAGTAAATGTAGAACTAGACAAACAAGCTCAAAGTAGTGATTGGGGAGCAGTTGAAGATCTTAGTGCCAAGCAACTAGCCTATGCTGCAAATGATGTGAGATACCTAATCAAAGCCAAAGAGAAGTTGGAGCATATGCTGAAGAGAGAAGGGCGATGGGAATTAACTACAAAATGCTTCCAATGCATCCCTGTAATGTCGGAACTAGATATTTACCGTTTTGGGAATATCTTTGAACATTAGACAATTAATCTTCTACTAAGAAATTTTCTTCTTCGGCAAGCGCTTCCAACAAATTATCAAGTTGAGAAACTATAGAAGATTCTTCATTGTCAGATAAATCTTTTGCTTCTTTAAGCATTTCCTCTGCCACCTGTTTCATAGAATCCGAGTCTTTAGCACCTTTGCGAGCAGCAACTATCTCAATTTTTTTACTGGCTGCAGCAATACTGATGCTCATACAAGAAGCAAGTTCAGCACAGAGTTTAAGATAATCGTGTCCCTTGATACCTGGCATATAGTTTGAATGAATTGTTAACTCCTTACTAATAATTCTAAAGCAAATTGTGCTAAAGCTGCACTTCCACCATGCGCGCCCATTCTCTTTACTCCTTGCAAAGATAACTGTTCGCGAAATGAGTCATTGCGAAGCAGCACCTCAACTGATTCGGCTAAATGTTTGGAATTTCTACAAGGAAAGACAGCTCCACCTAGCAGGCGAGCCTGACGCATTGCAAATGATTTTTTAAATTGTGGACCTTTACCTGGCAATGAAACACAAGGAGTACCAAGTCCTACTAATTGCTCAGTAGCAGTGCCTGCATTTGCAAGGCCAATCTCAGCATAAGTGGCCCACTCATGAAATTTTCCAATACCAATAAAAACCCTAAATCGATCCTTCTGCCAAAAGGTATCTACACCTAATGAATTGTTTTGCAAACAAAATTTCGAAAAGCCTAATTTCTCTAAACATAGCTCAAGCTCATGTAGAGATGGGTCTGCCCCAGTAGTAACCAAAATTGCTAATGGTGTTGGACTTTTAATTTGCAAAGCTGCAGATATTAATCTTCGAAAATTCATCAATGCCTCTGGCATTCTACTTCCACAAAGCAATAACAATCTTCTAAACATTAATAAGTCTTGTGGACATTCAGCTTTATGAAAACCATCCATCATTGGATTGCCTGGAGCAAAAGCCCTAATTGACTTCCGCTGTAAACCTCTAGCAGTCAACTTATCTCTAACTCCTACAAATTTACATCTTAAAGATCTCATCAAAACCCATTCCCAAGGGTCCCATTCTGAGCCTTTGCAGCGATGATAATAATCACTCAACAAAGCCCCTGAAGATGATGTCCATGTGTAATCGCTTTTGGGAGTCCCAATAAACCCATACATACCGCCACCACTCCAGGCAAAAAACAAAGGCAACAAATCCCCAACTGCAAGAATCACTTTCCCATGTAATGCAGATCGTCTGACATACCGCCAATGCTTATAAGCAAAACAAAAGACACCTGCAGAAATATCTCGAATCAATCCTGAAAAGCTTTGATTACTAAATCCTCCACTAGGCAAGCGAAAAGAAGGTCCTATTTTGATTAACCACTTTTCATAAACTGCCTTTTCAAAAGCCTTACCTTCTCCAACCAAAGGGAGTACCTCAAAGGTTAAGCTTGGTTCCAAGAGATGTAGAGCCTCTAAAATCCTAAGGGCTATAAGATCTTCACCGTGTCCATTAGAAAGAACTAAAAGATCTTTGGTCGTCTGACTGATACGATCCCCAGAGGTAAAATCTTTATTTCCTTCGGCGGCATGGCCAAGTGGTAAGGCAGAGGATTGCAAATCCTTTATCCCCAGTTCGAATCTGGGTGCCGCCTTCTTACCTTTCTTGAGACCGATTCCTGTAATCAGTTGCAAGAACTCAATTATTAGATCTCTTTTTCTCATAAAACGGATCTTTTCAGCCCTAAGAACTGGTCGGTAAGTACCTTGCTATCGACCATCAGCAGACTTACCTTCCTTTAGTGTGCCATTTACAAAACAACTAGCCACCTGAAGAGAATTACCTCGGTAATTATCTGCACTCTGGCTTGTTTCGATATTGCATTTGGTCTCGTTCTTCTCTGACCAGTCAGTACTCGGAGGATGTCGTAGGGGTTGTTGCCCATTAATTTTGTACAAGTCTTTATTCCTTCTAAAATAATGGAATATGCTTTAAATGGTTTTCATTATCCAAAGTCAATCTATAGCAAATAAACTGACTGTGTAGATGTTCTTAGCCTAGTAAAACTAGTAACTTGAATACTTATAAATTAGCCAATCTTAAAAATTTGAATAAGTAATCATCTACGAAAATATCCCGATCAAAAGTATTCAGTCTTATCCTTACAGGATTATGTTTAACGAGTTTTTAAAGGGCATCTCAATTTCTAGCAGATGCCCTTGAGTCAGGGTAATTGTTGGGGTGCATCCTGACTCATACTTCTTTTCTAGGAACAATAGAAATGATCGTCAGTGAGTAAAAACTCCTGATTTTCAAGTGAATAATCCTGCTATTTTCTGAAAAATCTACATGTAAAGGATTTAATGAGTTTAAATTGCCTATTTCATAAGCCATTTGCGAAAAATTGTTCCTAATATTTTTCTTGCAGTTGAAATAGCTTTTAAAAAATTGCCAATAAAAAATGGGCGCCCTCAACGAGCAGCGCCCTTATGGACAATTGTGTGAGGAGTGTCCTTTATCACTATACCAATCACAAAGAGATTTCTCCCAATTTTTTCTTTTTTGACAAAAAATCATCTGTTTTTTAGGAATTCAGTATACGAATTCAATAGCCGAAATTAGTTGAAAAATAGGAAAATCCTAGATCAATCTCCCCCAATAAAGCAAGAAGAGATCTCCACTGAGTTGAATTCTTATGCTTAGCCTGTCTACATAACGAAAGAAAAATTTCCCTATTGGGTGGCATTCTTAGAAATCATTTTCATAGATCATTGGTCTAGCTAAGATGGACTGTCAAAACTAGATAGCTTGAAAATTATTAAGAAGTCTGCGCCTGCATGAAATCATCTTATACAGTTAGGCACCTCCTTATAAATTATGTCGAAAATTAAATTTCAGCCTCAAGACAATCTCTATGGTCTTTTTGCTGTAGTTGTTATCTCTGCTTGCATCATTGCTTCACTAGGCGCTCTGCTCGGATATGAGAAAGTATTCTTTCCATTTAGCTGAATTATCATGGCTCAACTTTGATTGAAGAAATCTCTACTAATAAGCAAGGTACTTGAATGCAATACATAAATTGCTGAATAATTTTTAAGAGATTGTAAGTCTTCCTATCTATTTAGAATACTGATTGATTGGTTCATTTTTCAATTAGAAAGTAGAACTAGTAATCGTTATCTGCAACACAAATTCCTAGACAGCGAATACTGTTAGAGCTAGTTCTCTTGCAATGCTTACAAAGTATTTTTTGATCATCAGAATGTACGCGAAAGTTGGAAGGGGATATCACCTCTGAGGAATCTGAACTATGCAAATGATTGGTCAATTCCTCTCTTGTATATCTCATTAGAAAACTAAATAAGTTTATCTATCATCCGAATTACTCACTATTGGAACAACACTTTGGGAGGGCAAGTCAACTATCTGGACATGTGTTGAATCCTTTTCCGATCTTTTTGGAGATTCTTGTTCTTCATTAACCAATGCATCTTCTTTTGAGCAAGCTTCCAAAGCCTCCCGAAGCAGGGAATCAAAAGTTGCACCAGGCAATCTATGACGAGCAATCTCTAAAAATGTTCTGGGTAAAGATTCGGTTGCAGCATCTTTAAGCGCAGGGTTATTACTCCGATGATCCTGCTCATCTTCAATAGCTCGAAGAAATCTCAGTGTTACTTCATGTTTGGTAGACGCCTTGATCAAAGTGTCATTATCTTTAGATTGATTATCAGGGTCAGCTTCTAAATCATTAATTCGTCTTTCAAGGCTCGAAAGGACCTCCTCAGCCTCCTTAGATATATGAGCTAACTGACCATCAGACAAATTAGGCAAGTCAGCCACATAAACCTTGCCGTGATCTCTTAATGTTAAAAAAGTTGGTCGGGGGCCTTGCCGATTATCAATATTGGCAAAATTTGCCAATGGACGCCTTGGAGGAACAGGTCCAGCTGAACTACGTCTACGGGTTAACCTCTGCTGATTTTCAAAAGGCATTGAGCTAATTCAAGATCTAACTACGCAGCTTCCGAAAAGAATATTCGGTTTGCATTAGCCAAATACTAGTATCCAAACAACAAGTTTGAGGCAAAAGTTATTGTCTTTTCACTCCGATGCAATATTAATCAAAAGGATTGGACCTGTATCACTACTCAGGAAGACCTATCAATCGTTGCTGCCCTGGAACAGTGGGTTCTTGAACTCGACCAATGGTCCATGCATCCCAGCCAATTTCTGTGCATATTTCCAATGCTGCTTCAACTTGATCAGTTGAAACCACTAAACAAAAACCAATACCTAAGTTAAAAGTATTCCACCAATCATCTTCTGGAATATGTCCTGCTTTTTTTAACCAGAAGAAAATTTCTGGAATATCCCAACTACCAGGTTCAATAAAAGCATTTAACCCATTAGGTAAGCACCTAGGCAAATTTTCTGGCAAACCACCTCCTGTAATATGGGCCATTCCCTTAATAGGAATAGTGTGTTTAAGAAGGCTCTGAACTAATTCAACATATAAAGCGGTCGGCTGTAATAAGGAGTCAATTAAAGGGGTTTTCTTTGTGTCAACCAAAATTGACTTATTTGCACCAGACATTCCAAGAACTTTTCGTACAAGGCTGAATCCATTGCTATGTAGTCCATTGCTTTGAACACCAATAATCTGATCACCAGCTTTAATTGTGCTCCCATCAATAATCTTTTTTTCTTCCACCACAGCCAAACAGAAGCCAGCCAAGTCATAACGACCTTTTGAATAAAACCCAGGCATCTCTGCGGTTTCTCCACCTAAGAGAACACAGTTAGACTTTTTACAGCCTTCTGCAATACCTTTTACAACTTCAGACAAGTCTTTTGGGGCAAGCTTTCCAGTAGCTATATAGTCAAGAAAAAGTAATGGTTCAGCACCACTAGTAATCACATCATTTACACACATAGCAACTAAGTCGATACCCACTCCAAAATGAGCGTGATAATCCTGTGCTAACTCGAGTTTGGTACCAACACCATCTGTTCCAGCAACCAAGACAGGATTCTCCAAACCATGCGGTAAACGCATAAAGCCACCAAATCCTCCGATTCCACCAATCACTTCTGGGCGAGAGGTTTCATTGACACTTGTTTTAATCAAATCAACAAAGGCTCTACCCGCTTTCACATCAACTCCAGCTGTCTTGTAATCCATAATTTCCTTAAATCACTCTTTAGTCATCTCCTGGTATTCCTTAAAAGATGCTTTTTAAGCCAGTATGTAATAAATACTATTTAGCATTTAAAACAAAGATTCTTTCGGGAAATCCCAAATGATTGGTATTCACCCATGGTAAACATCCCCATCCTTAAAACAACAAAAGAACTTGAGCTTTGGCATCAGGAACAAAAAGCAGAAATTTATTTTGTTCCAACAATGGGAGCCCTGCATGAAGGTCATAGCAAACTCATCCAGTCTGCAAATGCCATCAAAAAAGATAGGCCTGGCGTGATTCTGGTCAGCATTTTTATCAATCCCCTACAATTTGGACTAAATGAAGATTTTGAAAAATATCCACGTGCATTAGATCAAGATGCCAGCCTGGCTTATGCAGCTGGTGCCAATGCTATCTGGGCACCTGATTATGAAGACGTGTTCCCTGGAGGTGCTAAGTCACACTTCCAAATAAAGGTCCCTGAAACACTTCAATCTCAGTTATGTGGAGCATCCAGAAAAGGCCATTTTGATGGTGTAGCCACTGTAATAATAAGACTTTTACAATTTACAAGGCCTAAAATTATTTTTCTTGGTGAAAAAGATTGGCAGCAATTAGTCATTATTCGTCAACTAATCAATGATCTCGGGATCACAACCAAAGTTCAAGGGGTGCCTACTGCCAGGGATCAGAATGGACTTGCGTTCAGTTCAAGGAATAGTTACTTAAAGCAAAATGATGTTTGCAAAGCTATTAGCTTGCCCAAGACCCTGATGCAGGCAGCAAAAGACTTTAAAAGGCAAAAATCTATTAATGTAAGAAATATAGAATCTTCTTTAGAAAAAAATGGTTTAGAAGTTGAATATGTAGAAACTGTCGACCCAAAGTTCCTAACTTCTATTAATCATGCTAAAAATTTATCCTTACTTGCTGCAGCCGTCCGTTGTGGAGAGACACGTTTAATAGATCACGTTTTTTTAATGTCACGCAATCCAATTGTTGCCATAGATGGACCTGCAGGGGCTGGCAAAAGCACAGTTACTCGAGCATTTGCAAAGAAGCTTGGCCTTCTTTATTTAGACACAGGTGCAATGTATAGAGCTGTTACCTGGCTGATCATCAAAAAAGGAATAGATCTTAAAGATGATGAAGGCCTCTCACAATCATTAAAAGAATTAAACCTAGAATTCAAGGTCTCTCAATTAGAAGAGCAAAATGTTTTTCTTAATGGAAAAAATATCACTAAAGAAATTCGTTCCCCAGAGATTACAGAAAAAGTGCCTTTAGTTGCATCTAAAAGTATTGTAAGGAAAATACTAACAATCCAACAAAAGGCATTAGGTAAAGACGGAGGACTTGTTGCCGAAGGGAGAGACATTGGTACTACTGTTTTCCCTGATGCTGAGTTAAAAGTTTTTCTTACAGCAAGTCCAAAAGAAAGAGCAAAAAGGCGATCAATAGACCTTAAGAATAAAGGATTTACTGTCCCTAATTTATTAGACTTAGAGAAGCAAATTAAAGAGCGTGATCAAATAGATAGTAGTAGAAAAATTGCACCTCTTTTAAAATCAGAAGAAGCGATAGAGTTGGTTACTGATGGAATGAGTATAGAAGAAGTAATTGATTCTTTAGTAAAGATGTTTCGTTTGGAAATTCCTGAAGAGGTGTGGCCTACCCCTATTCTCTAAGTTCATATAATAGACCACTTATAGCATCCTCTAAAAGATCTAATACTTCTTCAAAACCTTTTTCTCCTCCATAATAAGGATCTGGAACTTCAATTAGTTCGGTATTTTTTGCATAACTAAGTAAAGGAATTATTTTTGCTTTATCTGGACAATTAATTTCTTTCGCCAAAGACTTAACATCGGCTAGATTTGCATTATCCATTGTGAGAATTAAATCAAATTCTTCAAAATCTTTCAATGATATTTGCCTCGCCCTGCTGTTTATAGTGATTCCTCTTCGTAAAGCTGCATCCCTCATTCTTGCGTCTGCTAAGCGTCCAACATGCCATCCACCAGTCCCTGCTGAGTCAACCAGATAGTGTTCCGAAGTATCCTTTGTTTGATACAAAAAAACAGCTTCTGCTGCTGGGGAACGACATATATTACCAAGACACACAAATAACAGTTTTTTAGCCATAGCAAAATTAATCGTTCTAAGCCAAGTATTTATAATGAACTAATTTACTATTAAATAGAGTTGAGTGATAAAGAAAGATAAAAAATGCATACTTGGGAAGAACAGAGAGTATTGCTATAAATCAAAAAGAACCTTATGTATGTATTGTTCTGTCCAATCTTTGCCAAAAAAACGAGCGAGCATTCCTCTAGCAGGATCTTTTTCCGCTCTGTAATTAATATAAGCTTTTTGACCAGAAAGAATTTCTAATGATCTTTCCTTAGAAACTTCTTGAGCATCTGAAATTAAATCAATATAAAGAGTAAGATACTCCTGAAATGCTGGCCTAATTACTTTAGAAATCAATTTAGAGCCTTGATCATCTAAAGGCAGGCGAGTCCATAAAAAACCTGGAGAAAAAAAAGTTTCTGCTTCTTGAGGTATTGGACCACCAGAAGGTAATAGAGATTGCCAATGATCATGAATTGGAATCAACTTAGACCAAACTTTCTGATTATGAATCTCATCTTTCTTTAATACAGGCTGCAAATCTAATGCCAAAAGATGTCCTGAAGGGAGTGTGACAAAGTCTGCTCCAAAAAAGGGAAGTTCAAAATTATGAAATGGATTAATAACTAAGTTTAATACAGATGCAGCTGGACCAGCTTCTATACACGCAGCACGAGCTTGCCTAATTTTTGTAGTTCTGCAAGCCCAAGTAAGGGCTTTAACTTTAATTTGATTATTCTTAAATTTAATCGTTTCCTCTTTAGTAAGGAATTCTTCAGGAATAGGGTATGGCTCAATATCAAATAACTCCAAAGCCTTGATGGCATCATCTAGAAATTCAGACCATCTCCATTCAGAAATTTCTAAAGGATCCAGACTGTTATTTCTCTCTCTTTTCATAAATGGTTTTTGATATCAAGTTTTGTCCTTAGCAATACTATGAGGAAACAGGAATTCTTTTAGAAATCGTTCTGACCATTGTTTACCAAAATAACTCTTAAACAATCCATGAGCTGGATCATGTGCTGAACTATATATATCATAGGAAATTTGCAATTCTTTTACTCTATTAGGTTCAATTCTTGAATTATATTTTTTAAAATTATTAGAAATATCAAAATAAGCATTAAGGAATTCTGAGAATACAAATGGCAAAGAAGAACTAGCTTGAAAAAGATCTCCCTTACATAATAAAACCCATGGTGAAAAGTAATTAGACAAATCATATGCACGAACATTATCTTTGCTATTAAAATCTGAGTAACGGGCTTTTAGAGATTTTAGTCCTTGGTAATATCTATCAAAATACGACTTCTCTTGTACCAAAGGTTGAAAGTCCAATACTGCTACTAATTTATTTTTAATGCCAAACCACAAAAGATCTATACCCATTATTGGTTGTTCGTTCAAATAATCGGGATAAGCGACTGAATTAAAAACCTGAAGTTTATCTCCTACATCCATTCTTGTTACTCGCCATCGCCTAAAACCTGGTACACTCCATAGCCAACTTCTAATCACTGCATCTTGCTTCTTTGAATAACATTCTTGCAAGCCATCTGGGACTAATAAAATCTCACCATGATTAACTATAAGGAGTTTATTTAATTCATCAAGGTAAGGATCAAACATTAATAGTTTCTTATCTAATCTATAGATGAAAGGAGTTTCATTTGATTCATTTGATAAAAAACTAATGCTTACTCTGTACTACCTGGACGATTCTTCCTGGTTAGGAATCCAAAGAGAACTTTACCAATTGATGCTATAAGGTTACCTTCAAGTTCCTGAAACATATCCATATTACATTTAAAAGCAAAATTAGCTTCATCGACAATTGAGTCTGCCATTTTTTGGGTAATTGGTAGAGAATTAAGGGTTTGACTATATTTTTTCTTAAAAGTCATTTCATTCTCAATATCATCGAAATTATAAAAGTTCAAACCATTATTATCACTAAGATTCATTGCCTTCTGAGCAATTTTTTTTAAAATTTGTCCTCCCGAAAGATCTCCTATATATCTTGTATAATGATGTCCAATTAATAGCTCAGGGGATTCTCGAGCAATATTCTGAATTCGGTCCGCATAAGCATTAGCTGAGGGTGTGGCTTTAATAACATCTAACCAATTATTTCCGCAATAAAATTTCAAATCTTTTTCGAGTGATTCTCTCCGATTAAGTTCATTAAATCCAATAGGAGCTATTACAGGGTGACCTTCTTTACATAGTCGTCCAACTTCATCCTCCATTACTGAATAAACAAGATATAAATCTGCCAGCAAATTTTTATAAGTTGATTTATCTACAACGCCTTTTAAGAAGCAAGTGACAAAGCCAGTATTTTCAGCCATTGTGTGAGACTTTTTCGTTCCTTCTCTAAGTTGTGTAGCTAGAGCTATGGACATGTGAAAGATTGCAAGAAGAGGAAAGAGACCTCAATATAATATTTACACTCTAATAACCCTTGGGCTAAAAATGCCAGGACAAAAGAACTAAAAAGAGTTGGAAGGAAACAAATCAAACAAATCTCTGCAAATTGCCTGTAATTGATTCATTTGGTCAGGGTGTGGCAAATGTGAACCTGTAGGCTGCCAATCCCCTGCTGTTACAAGACGCCATCTTTCACCATCAAAAGTCATTCCTCTTATAAGGATCCCAAGAAGTTTCGGTAATGCACCATTCTCTTCGTTAGAAATACTTAACTGAATTAACAGACTTCTACATTGGAGTTTTGGACTCCAACCAGGGAAATGCACTGCTAAGTCAAGACTATCCTCTTCAAACCATTCTCTGGTTTCAGGATCATCTCTCCAAGGGCTTAAGTTTAATGATGCAGATGGGAAGTAATTCCTTACAAGGGTTCCTATAGAAGCAAGAGCCTGCGCAAAGGCAACTGTTTTTCCTTGTTCGACAGCATTCACTTAGATCAACCTCTAGGGTTAAAGCTGCAGATGCCATGCAACTAACCTACAGGCACATTTATAACTCACCTTTAAAGCGAAGGATCAGTTTTGAAATGCCAATTTATAAAAACTTTGACCAAAAAGACATAACCTCAAGCAATACGTTGCTGTAGGTAAATTAATCTTTATGGCTGAATTTGAAAAGATCGAAGCACCAACGAAAGGGTCAAAAATCAATTTCGCAAATGGGTCCCCGCAAGTGCCTGACAACCCTATTATTCCCTTTATTCGAGGAGATGGGACAGGGATTGATATATGGCCAGCGACTCAGAAAGTAATAGATAGAGCAATATTGAAAGCATATGGAGATGATCGTCATATTGAGTGGTTCAAAATTTATGCAGGTGATGAAGCATGTGATCTATATGGCACCTATCAATATCTACCAAATGACACAATCGAGGCAATACGCCAATATGGAGTCGCAATAAAAGGACCTCTAACAACTCCAGTGGGAGGAGGAATTAGATCATTAAATGTTGCTCTTAGACAAATCTTTGATCTTTACAGTTGTGTAAGACCGTGTCGTTACTACCCTGGCACACCTAGTCCTCATAAAAACCCTGAGAATTTAGATGTAATTGTATATAGAGAGAATACAGAAGATATATATGTAGGCATTGAATGGGAAGCTTCAGACCCTCTTTGTAAAAACCTTATTACATATTTAAACGATGAAATTATTCCCTCTAGTAAAACAATAAAAAATAGAAAAATACCTGTTAATGCGGGAATAGGAATTAAGCCTGTTAGCAAACATGGTAGTCAAAGGCATATTCGAAAAGCAATACAACATGCACTTAAACTAAATGGTAATAAGAGGCACGTGACTTTAGTTCATAAAGGAAATATCATGAAATTTACAGAAGGATCTTTTCGTGACTGGGGTTATGAATTAGCAACTAGCGAGTTTAGGAATGATTGCATTACAGAAAGAGAGAGTTGGATTCTTGATAATATTAAAAAAAGTCCCAAAATAAGTATTGAAGAGAATGCCAGGAAGATTGAGCCTGGATTTGAATCACTTACTGCAGAGAAAAAAGAGCTAATCTGCCAAGAAGTTAAAGAAGTGATTCAATCAATTGAAGGTAGCCATGGAAACGATAAATGGCGTAAATTGGTGATGGTGGATGACAGAATTGCAGATAGTATTTTTCAACAAATACAAACTCGTCCCGAGGAATATTCAATACTCGCAACCCTTAATCTAAATGGCGATTATATATCTGATGCTGCTGCTGCGATTGTGGGAGGTCTTGGGATGGCACCTGGAGCAAATATTGGAGATAAAGCTGCCATCTTCGAAGCGACTCATGGTACGGCACCTAAACATGCAGGGTTAGATCGTATTAATCCAGGCTCAGTAATCCTTAGTGGGGTCATGATGTTGGAATTCTTAGGCTGGCAAGAAGCTGGAGATCTAATTACTAACGGATTAAGTCAAGCTATTTCCGATAAGAAAGTGACATACGATCTTGCACGCCTGATGCAACCATCAATAGATCCTTTAAGCTGTAGCGGATTCGCTAATGCTGTAATTGAAAGATTTTAAACTTTGATGATTATAGTTAATTTTTAGACTCCATTATTTTCCATGAATCTAAAAGTGTATTTTGATTTCCTAAATTTCCTGGAAATGTAATAATTGGTAGATTTAATTGATTCTTATTATAAGAAGATACAACTGATATTCCAGGAATTATCTGACCTTTTAGATGAACTAAATCTAACTTTAAACCTTCAGAAAGTAATATATGAGTAGTAATACCACCTTTACTAATAATATAACCTATATCATCAATTACTTCAGATGATAAAGCTGCCATCACTTGGGCTATGACTAACCCAAAAGTTAATCTTTTAGCACTAGAGTCAAACTTCAACTCTCTCCTAGTTGTATATAGAACCGGTGTCTTCCCTTGATATAAAATATCCTTGATTTTTATCGCATAGGATTTCTTCAATTCTGATATTAAAGTTTCAGAGCATTCTTCTTCTAAGATTCTCCTAATCTTATCTAAGGGTAATTCAACTCCAATGCATGCATTTTCTGTAAGTAGTCGTTCTAGCTGATCATCTGCAAGTTGAACATGTGAACCTACTAAAACTAGTCCAGGTCTAGGCTTATTAAACCTATTTTTGACTCTTAGATCTGAAAAATTCTTAATCGAATTAGAGCTGGAATCAATCTTTGATATCGCATTTAGTAAACTTGCAGCAGATCGAAAAAGGAACCTCTTTTTACCCTTTAAAGTTTTGATTGCAAAAGCAAATACATCAAGATGCTTAGGCAAGTTAGCATTAACAACAACCATTTCATTACAAGATAATTTACTTAAAAAAGTAAGAAGATTTTTCATCCCACTTTCGGAGCTTATTGCTTGTTCAAGATCTGAAATTGAAATAGAAGATACATTATTTTGAACAATGCTTCCTTTGCTTTTCTCCTGAAGCCATTTAGGCAAATAACTTGTTGAGTATCCAAAGACCTTATCCCTGGCAAAAATACTTTTATGTACAGGAATACCATCTAAAAGATGTACATCATCAACAGTAGTTCTACCTCCTTCAAAAAAAGCAGGTACATGAAAAGTTGCATCGAAAGGTCCTAATTCTTCGTTTAAAATATACGGTTCTAATATGCCATGACCTCTAAGGGTTGAATCACCACGACTAATAAATAAAACATCTTCAGTCTTAATAGATGTCTTTTTTAACGCGCGTAAAAGTGATTGGCAAATTTCTTTAGTGCGTGCTTCTACAATATAGGGAGATAGTGAACGTGTATTGGCTAATAAAAAAAGTAATGGTGAGGATAGTTTCAGTGATCTAAGAATTGTTTCTTCATCTAAAGTTAAAAGTAAAGGGCAATCAAATACAGTTTGTGATCCAGTTGGATCATCATCAAATACAATGATTTTTTTAAAGTTATTGTTAATCAATCCTTTTAAAACTCACCTGAAAAGTATATGCCTAAGCCCAGCTTGGTGGAATAGTTACAAACGACCTATCTAGCTTTTTAACAGAATCACATCCTAATAATTTCATTGTACGCAAAATATCAGTTTTAATAATCTCTATTGCCTTAGCCACACCAGGGCCACCACCAGCTGCCAAGCCATATGCATATGCTCTGCTAATTAAGACCCCTTTAGCACCTAAGCACAATGCTTTTACCACATCGCCTCCCCTACGAATTCCCCCGTCAATTAATACATCTATTTCTCCATTTACAGCTTTCACTACTTCTGGAAGGACTTGAATTGTAGGCGCAACACTATCTAATTGACGTGCTCCATGGTTAGACACAACTACTGCATCTACCCCTAAATCAATAGCCTTTCTCGCATCCTCACCAATATGAATTCCCTTAACAATTATTTTCCCTCCCCATGCTTCTCTGATCCAATTCAAATCTTCCCAAGTGACTACTGATTCCTCCAAGGCTGGTCCAATTTCTGTATAACCCATAGGACCACTTTCCAACTCAACATTAGGGAAACTCATTAAACCTCCATCCCCTAACCATTGAGTTAACCAACAAGGCTTTATTAACATCTGGGGAATATAAGGAAGCATTTGAATAGGATTCCTTGATAAGAGCTGCTTAGTTCCATTGCGAACATCACGTTCTCGCAAGCCAGATATTGGAGTATCAATAGTGACAACTATTGCTGAAAATCCAGCAGATTTTGCCCTTTCAATTGTTTGCATCGCAACATCTCTTCCGCCTAGCAAATACAACTGATACCAAGCAGGACAGTTAGTTGCTTGCTTTACTTCCTCTAATCTGCAGCCAGATAATGTTGAAAGGGTATACCCTGTCCCAGCTATGCCTGCCTCGCGAGCAGCAACAACTTCTCCTTTGGGATAAAACATTCTGCTACTACCAACTGGGGCAAGAATGAAAGGAAGTTTAAATTCTTGGTCCAATACCGATATATTTAAATCACAAGATGGAGTAGCAACAGCGCATCTTGGCCGAAAATATATTTCTTTAAAGGCAGTACAATTTTGAGATAAAGTTTGTTCCCTGTCTGCACCACTATCTATATAATCAAAAACCATCTGAGGCAAACGCTTCTTTGCTAATAAGCGAAGATCACTAATGTTCACAACGTTGGTTGAAGAAACATTGGCTCCCATAGTTTTAAGAAATTAATTGGATACGAACCTACAAAGAAGTTCTTGTGAAGATTGAGGCTCAAGTAAAAGCATACGATTACCAGTTATTAAAGACTGCCTTGGGCTAGTCCAAGGTTCCAAGCAAATCATATGCCTTGGAGGGTCAGTCCATATCACTGCTAAATCCATAGGACTTTCATGATGTAATTCTATTCTTGTACCTTCTATGCAATCCTCTAAAGAAATGGGTCCTTGTACTTCTGCAATAAAATCGACACCTTTTGAAAGCTTCTGCAATTGCTCTTCTGTAGAAGCTTCAGACAAATTCATATGATTTATACATTTATCAGGCAATCCTTTAATTAAACAATTTTCCAAACTTTTCACATTAAAATATGGATGTAATCCAAAGCTAAAAGGCATCGATTGATCGCCTAGATTATGAATTATGGTTTTTATATTTAATGATGTCTTAGTTAGTCTTACCTCCATTTCTATTAAAAACATAAACGGATAAACTGATAAAGATTCAGCTGTCTCAGTAAGGGTTAGTACAAAGCCCTCTTGATCTTCAAGAGGTTTAATTAGCCATGGCATATCTCTAGCAAAGCCATGTTGGCGCAGACTAAACTCACCCTGAGCTAGGCGTAAATGCCCTTGAGGTAAATCACCACAAATTGGAAATAAAACTGGGATCCCACCTCTAATGCTTTTAGCTCCTTGCTGGAAACGATCTAAATCAAAATAAAGAATTTCTCGTCCTTGATGATTCCAACCTGTTATTAATCCTCCACGATCAGGAACTATTTTCAGAAAATCGCCTGTTTCTTCAAATACATATTGCCAGTGAGGATAAGGGAGATTTTTTTGAATTAGAGGCATTGGGCAAATTAAATCTTTAAAAGTTTTTTTTACTAACCTTTCAACCAAGCAAGCATCTCTTCATTAACACGATCAGGAATCTCATCATGTGGGCAATGACCTGCCCTAAGCAAAACTTCTTTAACTTCTAACGAAGCTTCTCTAGCAAAAAGAAGAAACTTTTCTTGCTTTGCTTTAGCGTTCCTTAGCCAGGGGTCACTATCACCCCAAAGTAAAAGCAAAGGGGCTTCTAATTCATTAAACAATTCATCTATAGGCTTTCCCTTCAATCCTCTTGCTTGAAAGACTTTACGAAAAACTTGGAATGCACCTGGATCTAATGAAGGTCTCCTAATAGACTCAATCAAATAATCATCAACATTTGTAGGATCAATATAAACTTGCTTCAAAGTATTTCTAATAACATTAGGGCGTCGTAAATTCTCAAATATCAATCGCTGCATTAAAGGGTAAAGAAACCACTTGATTAAAAGATCTCTAGAAAGTCCTAATCCGATGAATTGTCTGAGCCTAGAAAAGAAATCAGTCGGTTGTTTAACAAGGGTTTCATCACTGAAATAACCAGCAGCATTAAGTAAAACCACTCCAGCAGATTTAGATTCCAACGCAGCACCTGCAGCAAGAGCCGCATAACCTCCCAATGAATTCCCGACAATTACTGTTGGTTTACCTATACGCTCTTTTACATAAGCAACCACCTGTTCCTTCCATAGCTCTCCTCCATATTCCAATTCAGAAGGCTTAGCGCTTCTACCAAAACCAAGCAAATCAATTGCATGAACCTCATGTGACCTAGAAAGTACAGGAATATTGTGTCTCCAATGTTCTGTCGAAGCACCGAAACCATGCACTAGCAATACAACAGGATTATTTTGATTTACATCCGAAACCTGCCCCGAAGGACTACTGCTAACCGAAAAAACTTTATGGCCTAAATAGCTCCATGGTTCATTTGGTTTGGCAGCTAAATCAGTCATATAAAAAATAAAACCACTGAATAATAGTTGAGATACTAGGAACCTCTAGTGAAAAATGAAAGATAATTTTGATGGGATTGTCCTTCTTAGTAAACTTATGAAAAAGCTATCAGGAATATCATTCCAAAGACTATATAAGTCCTACAGGATCAGCAGCAACTTCATCCGGAATTGAATTACCCCCTCCTGGCTTTTTATCTTTCAAGACTAATCGCAATAAAACTGGTGCGAGGAAAGTAGTGCCTATAACCATCAACAAAATTGCTGCTTCTAAAGATGGGGTTAATAAACCAGCACTAGTTCCAAGACCTAAGAAAATTAAACCAACTTCCCCTCTGGGCATCATCCCCAAGCCAACAACAAGTCTATTTGTAGGCTTATCAATCACAAAAGACCAACCTGAAGCAATTTTGCCCAAGATTGCAACTACCAATAAGAATCCTGCAACTATTAGAGCTGACCTACTAGATGGATCTAAAGGATTAATTACAGAAAGATCCATGCCTGCTCCAACTAAAACAAAGAAAATCGTCGCGAAGAGGGACACAAGAGGTAGCACCGATTGTTGAATTGCATGATTATTTTTTGAACTGCTAAGAATCAACCCAGCTGCGAAAGCACCTAAGGCAGCCTCCAAGCCAATTGCTGTAGCAACAAAACAACTCAAAACAAGTATTACGAAAGAAGCAACAACAACTGCCCCTGGTGCTTTTAAGCGATCAAGCAACCAATCAAAACCTGGAGCAGCTGTTCTACTTAAAGCGATAGCAGCTATAACAAATACAGTTGCAGCTAAAACAAGTTTGACGATCGGAGCAATTTCTAATGCCCCCCCTGTTGCCAAAGCAACTACAACTGCAAGAATTACTATCCCTAGAATGTCATCAAGAACAGCCGCACCAATAACTATTTGACCTTCTCGAGTTTTTAAATAACCTAATTCTCCAAAAACACTAGCTGTTATACCAATACTAGTTGCTGTCATTGAAGCCCCAGCAAAAATTGCAGGAATTAGATCCACTTGAAAAAGAAACATCAATCCAAATGTTCCAAATGCAAAAGGTAAAATGACTCCAGCCATGGCAACAGTGAAGGCTTGCGCTCCAACAGCAACCAATTCTTCCAACTCGCTTTCTAAACCTGTTAAGAAAAGTAGGGCATATAAACCAAGTGTTGCAACTGCTTGCAAAGAAGGGAATGTCTCAAAATATAAGTCTGGTACTGCCTCAGCTGGAATCGAAGCCAAAGAGCTAATTACATTAATAAAACCTTCATTTAAAGAAGCATGAGCACTCGGAGGAAGCAGCAAATGCAATCCTGATGCTCCTATCAAAACTCCTGCTAGTAATTCGCCAACAATTGTTGGCAAGCTTAGTCTGACTAAGATCTCGGCCAAAGTCCTTGCGGCAACAAAGATCAATAGAAATCGGATGACACCTATTAAAGTCTCTGCAACTTCAATATCATGGGTACTTAATACAGAAAGCAGAGATGACATCATCATGAGAAAGTTGTTCTTTAATTTCCTTTATTCAAGATAAATTACCAAAAAACTATCTCTATAAATTTTGAGACTTTGCGCTTCTGGTGTTGATCTGAAGTTACTACAAGATGAGATTGAAAAAGCTCCGCTAGCGTCTGTCCATATAAAAAGGCACTATGAGCAGTTCCCAGCCTATAGACCTGCGGCTGCCAACCCCAGGCTGTTATGCAGATCCAATAAAAGCTGGCATCGATGCTGATGCTGTCTTTGACGGGATGACAGAGCACCTATTTTTTACCCTTGGCAAACTTGCCACATCAGCAAGTCTTAGAGATCTATATATGGCCTTGAGTTATGCAGTAAGAGATAGATTAATGACAAGATATTTAGCTTCGCAAGAAGCAATTAGAGCAAAACCGCATAAAACCGTTGCATATTTCTCCGCAGAATTCTTAATCGGTCCACAATTAAATAACAATTTATTGAACCTAGGTATTCAAGAAGAGGCTGAAGAAGCTGTTAAGAGATTTGGGATTGAATCACTCAATGACATTCTTGAAGTAGAAGAAGAGCCAGGTCTAGGTAATGGTGGCTTAGGTCGTTTGGCAGCTTGCTATATGGAATCTCTTGCAAGTCTCCAAGTTCCAGCAATCGGTTATGGAATTAGATATGAATTCGGAATATTCAATCAAATCATTCGAGATGGATGGCAAATTGAAGTAACAGATAAATGGCTGAAAGGTGGCTGGCCATGGGAATTACCCCAACCTGATGAATCATGCTTTGTCGGCTTCGGAGGTAGGACTGAAAACTATATAGATGATCAAGGCAACTATCGGTCAAGATGGATTCCTTCAGAACATGCAATTGGGGTCCCCCATGACATTCCAATCCTTGGTTATAGAGTAAACAATTGTGACCGACTGCGATTATGGAGGGCTGATGCAACAGAAAGTTTTGATTTTTATGCTTTCAATATTGGTGACTATTACGGAGCAGTTGAAGAAAAGGTTGCTTCTGAAACTATATCTAAAGTGCTTTACCCAAATGACGGTACTGATGAAGGAAGACGTTTAAGACTTAAACAACAACACTTCTTTGTCAGTTGCTCCCTCCAAGATATGATTCGCAGTCTTGAAACAAGAAATATACCTGTTGAACAATTTTCTGAAAACTGGACAGTTCAATTAAATGACACCCATCCAGCTATTGCTGTTGCAGAATTAATGCGTCTACTAATTGACAATCATCATTTTGAATGGGACCAAGCATGGGATATCACTAATAGATCAGTTGCATATACCAATCACACATTGTTACCTGAAGCTCTTGAAAAATGGGATTTAAATCTATTTAAAAGTTTATTGCCAAGACACTTAGAGCTAATTTATGAAATCAACAAAAGGTTTTTACAGCAAGTGCGCCTTCGTTATCCAGGGAATGACCTAATTCTTAGAAAACTATCAATTATTGATGAGGAAGGTTCTAAAGCCGTACGAATGGCTCATCTTGCAACTATAGGTGCTCACAATGTTAATGGAGTGGCTGCCCTTCACTCTGATTTAATAAAGCGTCAATTAATGCCTGAATTTGCTGATTTATGGCCAGAAAAATTCACTAATGTCACTAATGGTGTCACTCCTAGACGATGGGTTGCACTTTCCAATCCTGAACTTGCATCTCTTTTAGATCAAGAAATTGGTTCAAATTGGATCACCAATATGGACTTACTTACTCAATTAGAAGAGAAAGAAAATGATTCAAACTTTCTCGATGTATTTGGTGCCACAAAATTATTAGGAAAAAGAAAATTAGCAGGTTATATTCACCGCCAGACAGGCATTCTGGTTGATCCTTCAACTTTATTTGATGTCCAGGTGAAAAGAATCCATCAATACAAGCGTCAACATTTAAATGCTCTTCAAATTATTGCCCAATATTTAAGAATAAAAAATGGCACTGCCCATTCAATTGCTCCAAGAACAGTAATTTTTGGTGGGAAAGCAGCACCTGGATATTTAATGGCAAAGCTAATGATTCGTTTCATTAATGGTATTGCCGAGGTTGTCAATGCAGATCCAGATATGGATGGAAAGTTAAGAGTGGTTTTCCTACCTGATTACAATGTCAAGCTTGGTGAACAAGTTTATTCAGCTACAGATTTATCAGAACAAATATCTACTGCAGGTAAAGAGGCATCAGGAACTGGAAATATGAAATTCGCAATGAATGGAGCCCTAACAATTGGGACATTGGATGGGGCAAATGTAGAAATTCGAGACCGAGTCGGTAAAGAAAACTTCTTCCTTTTTGGAAAAACAGAATCTGAAATAATGAAGCTTCGAAAAAATGGTTATGATCCTAAGCAATACATAGAAAAATCACCTGAGTTATCTGAAGCAATACGATTAATAGAACTGGGTCATTTTAGTAATGGGGATAATGAATTATTTAGGCCTCTCTTAAATAGTCTTACAGGATATGATCCATTTTTCGTTATGGCTGATTTTGACGACTACCTTCTTGCCCAAGATAGAGTAAGCAAAGCTTGGCAAAATCATAAAGAATGGAACCGTATGGCACTTCTTAATACTGCAAGGTCTGGATTCTTTTCATCAGATAGATCAATAAGAGAGTACTGTTCATCAATATGGAAGGTAAACCCTTTAGAAGTAGAAATCACATGCAATATTAATTAACCAAGAAAAAAACCAACTTTTCTTGACTAATTAATTTTTGTCAGGCAGGTCTGGTGTCTGATGTAGAAGTCGATTTAATCTAAGTCGATCAGCATTTAAAGGATCAGGAGCTAATTCACCTGCCAATTCTCTAAACTTGTTTTCTATATGTTCAGGAACTTTTACATCAAAAATTCTTTCCATTAACACTTCCATTGAATAAAGGTGTGCATTAACATTTTCAAGATCTGCAATAGCTTGGTTTATTTCATCGCTTCGATTTTGACCATCAATAATGTTTGAAGAATTATTAAAAGACTCATCATTAATTTTTGATCCATATTGTTTCTGCAAATCCTCCAATGCTCTACTGGCAAGAGTTCTAAAAGATTGCAGAGCTGCCCAATTAATCTCCTGCTGTTGACGCAGCGTAGGGAACTCTCGAACTAATCGATCATGTTCTTTATAGAACCTTTGGCAGTCAGGGCATTGACAGGGCTGTTCGGGCACCACAAGTCCTAATAGCTCAACTTCCATCATTACATCTTGACTGCCTAGATATTCATCAACCAATGAATATCTTTAAAGCTCCTCTGAATCCTCAGTACTTTCAGGAATGGGAATCTCAATACTTGTAACAACCTGAATTACATCTCTCAGTCTCATTGAATCAGCAAACCATCCCATCGCTTGCTCTGTATCACCTTTACCTTCAGCTTCACAAGCTTGATCTTCATGCGCTTCAGCTAATAAAGCCAACCAACATAAACATCGAGCTTGAACAATTGATAGATCCAAATCTGATTTCTGAGATTTGGCAATTTGCTCGCTCTCTTGTTGTACCAAGAGACGTAATCGTAAATCGTGAAGCTGTGTCATTAAGACTCTTTCAGCAAACCTACACTAGCGAGAGAGTCAAGTTATTGCCCATCCACTATATATAGGGCTGAAGATTGTGATAATTACCTTACGGGGCTGGCGGGACTTGAACCCACGACCTACGGTTTAGGAAACCGTCGCTCTATCCAACTGAGCTACAGCCCCACTGGAATGAAGTATTCCTACAAGGCATTATGGAATGTGAAAGCAGGAGAGGTGATCACAATCAAGATTTATCGCGTTTCGCAATAAATGCTTGATTGAGGAAAGTCCGGGCTCCCTGATGGTCAAGCTTGCTGGGTAACTCCCAGTGCGGGTGACCGTGAGGATAGTGCCACAGAAACACACCGCCGATGGCTTAGTCCCACTCAGCACAGGCAAGGGTGCAAAGGTGCGGTAAGAGCGCACCAGCAGCATCGAGAGGTGCTGGCTTGGTAAACCCCGGCTAGGAGCAAGGCAAAGGAGCATTAATGGCCATCTATGATGCTCCTGAAAAAAGCCGCTTGAGGTTGTCGGTAACGGCAGTCCCAGATAGATGATTACCCACTAACCTTTTTAGGTAGTGAACAGAACCCGGCTTATGACCTGCTTTCACCCTATTAATTAATAGATTTCTCATCATTTAGCTCTTGAAAGCAAACTGAGCAAGCTTCTATGACTCATAGCAAAAAAACAATAATTTCAAAAGAGAGAATTCAGCAAATTTATAACCTATTAGACAAAATTGTTGTGAATAAATCAAACCTAGAATTTATTAAAAAAAGCAAATCTTATTGCTTAAATATCTTCAATGAGGCATTAACACATACATCAACAAATTCAAAAACTAATCATGAAAGACTTGAGTTCCTAGGAGATGCCGTGCTTCGATTGGCAGCATCAGAATATATAGAAGAAAATTTCCCTAATTTAAAAGTTGGCGATAGATCAGCTTTACGAGCCCAGCTTGTTAGTGATGAGTGGTTAACAAAAGTAGGTCAAGAAATAAATATTAAACAATTCATGTTGATTGGACCTAAGGCTCATAAAGATAAGGCTGCTTCTGCAACTCTTCAAGCAGAAGCTACGGAAGCAATGATAGGCGCTTTATATGAATGCTTAAAAGATATAAAATCTATAAAGGTCTGGCTTAAGCCTTATTGGGATAAAACCAGTAAAAGTGTTCTAGAGGATCCCCATAGATTAAATTCCAAATCTGCCCTTCAAGAGTGGAGTCAAGGCAATGGACTAGACATTCCAATCTATAAAAATGAAGAACTTTCACAAAAACATGGGGATCCGAGAAGATTCTTTTGTAAAGTGCTTATTAATAAGAAAATTCTAGGAGAAGGGTGGGGCAGCTCACGGAAGCAAGCCGAGAAAGAAGCTGCTCTAAAAGCATTGAATAAGCTGGAAAATCCTTAACCAAGTTCAAGATTTTTAATTGGAATAGTTAACAACTTATCCCAATTACCACCTTCGAAGAGGACTGCGGCTCTATCTTCCGTTATTCTTTGAACAAAACCTTTATAGCCATTATAAATAGACTGACAATCATTAACAACTACAGATGAACCAGGTAAAATTACCCTTTCAGAATTATGCATAGGAAAATATCAACTATAGACAGGTTAATTATTAATTGCCTGTTTTCCACGAATGTCTAGAAAAGATTCTTGGCTAACAATTGGGAAGCTTGTGGGAGCTCAAGGTTTGCGTGGCGAGGTAAAAGTTAATCCAAGTAGTGATTTCCCAGAAAGATTCATCAACCCAGGGGAGCGATGGCTTCAAAAAAACACTGAAGAGCCTTCTAGAATTGAATTAAAGTCTGGCAGGCAACTACCAGGAAAATCTATTTATATTGTTTCATTCATAGGAATCACTGACCGTAATAAGGCCGAGTCTATTGTTGGTAATAAATTATTAGTCCCATCTGATCAAAAGCCCAAGCTAAAAGAAGGTGAATTCCATCTCGTTGACCTTTTAGGGTTAAAAGCAAAATTCACTCAAGATGGTTCTGATGTAGGAGAAGTGATTGATTTAACAAGTGCTGGCAATGATCTTCTAGTAATCAAACTCGTTGAAGGGAAGACAGTACTGATACCCTTTGTCAAAGAAATTGTGCCTGTGATCAATCTTAAGCAAGGTTGGTTACTTATTAAGCCTCCACCAGGATTACTAGAGCTTTGAATAATGAAAAAGCAATATTGCTATCTTTTATGTCTTTCAAGCATGAAAATAGTTGAATGACAGATAGACCCCTAATTCCTGTAATCCTATGCGGTGGATCTGGTACAAGACTTTGGCCATTATCCAGAGCAAGCTATCCAAAACAATATTGGTCCCTTTGTGGCAATGAAAATGAAAGTTTGCTCCAACAAACTCATAAAAGACTAGAAGGATTACCAGAGTTAGAGCAACCCTTATTAATCTGCCATGAAGAGCATCGTTTTATCGTGGCAGAACAAATGAGGGAAATTAATATTGAACCTAAAGAAATTATTTTAGAACCAGTAGGACGTAATACTGCCGCAGCTATAGCAGTAGCAGCAATAAAAGCTACAGAGTCAGGAGAAGATCCACAGCTTCTAGTCTTATCGGCAGATCATGAAATTCGTAATGTTGAAGAATTCCAAAAATCAATTGCTGCTGGCCGTATAGAAGCACAAAAAGGCAAGCTTATAACTTTTGGAATTATTCCTACTTGTGCAGAGACTGGGTATGGATATATTCAAGCAAAGGAACCGATTGATCACAGTAATCCAAAAGCTGTAAAAATAAACAAATTCTTTGAAAAGCCTACTCAAGAAAAAGCAGAAGAATTTATAGCTAACCCTTGCTTTAGTTGGAATAGTGGAATGTTTTTATTTCAAGCAAGTACTATTCTCAAAGAACTTGAAAAGCTTGCGCCGAAAATACTTAAGTCCTGTAAGTCAGCATTACAAGGTGAATTATCAGATTTAGATTTCCTAAGACTAGAAAAAAAAGCATTTAGTGAATGCCCAAATCTATCAATCGATATTGCTGTAATGGAAAAAACCAATCTAGGAACAGTCTTACCACTTAATGCAGGTTGGAATGATGTTGGTAATTGGCACTCATTATGGGAAACAGCTTCAAAAGATTCCAATGGAAACTTCTCCAAAGGAAAAGTAATTATCAAGCGAAGTAAAAATTGTTATTTCCGAAGCGAGCATCGCTTAATTGTTGGTCTTGGAGTTGAAGATTTGATATTAATAGAAACTGACGATGCTGTACTTGTAACTAACCAAAAAGATGCTCAAAGTGTAAAAGATATTGTTAATGAACTAGAGCATAAAAAGCTTTCCGAAAGTAAAGCCCATCGAAAAATATATAGGCCATGGGGACATTACACATCAATAGTTGAGGGGAAGAGATGGCAAGTTAAAAGAATTGAAGTAAAGCCTGGAGAGTTTTTATCGCTTCAAATGCATCATCACAGGGCAGAACATTGGGTAATTGTTAAAGGAACAGCTTTAATTGAACGCGACGGTAAAGAAGAGCTATTAGGAGAAAATCAAAGCACATATATACCTTTAGGTTGCAAACATAGATTAGGTAATCCAGGTAAAATGCCTCTAGAGTTAATAGAAATTCAAAGCGGTGCTTATATAGGTGAAGATGATATTTTGCGTCTAGAAGATAGATATGGAAGAGTCAATAAAAATAAATAAAACCTGGTATAAACCTATCAATCACTCCACAGTTACACTCTTTGCCAAGTTTCTTGGCTGATCAACATCTAAGCCTCTTTGAGCAGCTATATAATAACTTAACAATTGCATCGGTATTACTGTCAGCAAAGGGCTAATCCATTCGCTTACTTTAGGTATAGGTAATAAAGAATCAAAAATTTGTGTTTCAACAGTTTGTGGGCAAATCCCTATCAAACTTGCATCTCTTGCCTTAGCTTCTTGAGCATTACTCAAAACCTTCTCAAATACGATACCCTCAGTGGCTATTGAAATTACAGGTACTCTTTGATCCAATAAAGCAATAGGTCCATGCTTCATTTCGCCAGCCGGATACCCCTCTGCATGTATATAACTGATCTCTTTTAATTTGAGTGCGCCTTCTAGAGCAATTGGGTAATTAATGCCGCGTCCTAAGAAAATGACATCTTCTGTATCGGCGAAACGATGAGCTAAGGACTCGGCCAATTGATTGTGTTCCTTTACCAGATCTTTTAATTGCTTAGGAATAGACCTTAATTCCTCACAAAGAGCATTGATTTCTTCCTGTGATCTACTTTTTCGTCGTGCTGCAAAACTAATAGCTAATCCATAAAAAGCTAATAATTGACCTAAGAAAGTTTTAGTTGCTGCTACACCAACTTCTATACCTGCTCCTATATCAAGAATATTGGGAACTTGCAGTGCTAATGAACTTTCAGAACTATTAGTTATTCCCAACTGGAAAGAAGCAAAATCATTGTTATCCAGAACTGATCGCCTTTGGTGCTCCATGGATAAGGCTGCAAGCGTATCAGCCGTTTCTCCTGATTGAGTTACTCCAATGGTTAGAGTATGCGGCGACAATGGCGGAGGAGCATAGCGAAATTCACTCGCAAAAAAAACAGAAGTCCTAATCCCAGCAAACTGCTCTAAAAGGTAAGCTCCAACCATGCCCGCATGCCTGCTAGTTCCACAAGCGAGAATCTGTATTTGTTCGATAGATTCATAAAAAGATGCGTCATATGGCAAAACTATTGGACTATCAATTGGGGCATGAATGGGTAAATGCTTAGAAAGCCATAGCTCAACAGTTTCAGGCTGCTCATGAATTTCTTTAAGCATAAAATGACGGAAATGTTGCTTATCAATCTCCTGATCTAAACCACTTAGGACTACTGGACTCCTGTCCTTTCGTTTGCCTTGAATGTCATATAGCTCAATACCTAAAGGTGTTAATAACGCAATTTCATCATCTTCCATAGGCAAAATTGTTCTAGTAAAACCAGTTAAAGCTGGCTTATCACTAGCACAAAGAAATTCACCCTCACCAAGTCCAATCACTAAAGATGCTTGCCTCTTGGCAACTACTAGTGCATCAGGGGTTTTCGACCAAATAACTGCAATTGCATATGCTCCTTCTAAAAGTCCTAAAACCTTCTGAACAGCTTGCAGCAAGAGAGATCTACTTGGAGAAGAGCCATTGGCTAAAAAATGATCAAGCTCATGAGAAATTAAATGAGGTATTACCTCAGTATCAGTTTGTGAAAGAAATTGAACTCCTTTTCCCTCAAGCTTCTTCCGTAAAGAAGTGTGATTCTCAATTATTCCGTTTTGGACTACTGCAACCTCACCAGAATTATCTCTATGAGGATGGGCATTATGTTCTTCAGGTTTTCCATGAGTCGCCCATCTAGTATGACCAATACCTAAATGACCAGGTGCACCCTCCTTTTCAATTAATTCAGAAAGATTAACTAATTTACCCTTTGCTCTTTTACAAGTAACAAAATCATCTTGATCCTTTTCCCCAATAGTTACTGTTGCTAATCCTGCCGAATCGTAACCTCTATATTCGAGTTTTCTTAAACCGTCTAATAGAAGTGGCGAAGCTTCTCTAGAACCAATAAAAGCAACTATCCCACACATATCTTTAAGTTATAGCTATGGAACACAGCTGGTTATTTTATCTAAAACCTTAACCCAATTAAAACAAATTAATAAGCTAAGCCCATGCTGCGGGTTGTTTCATCCCCAAGATATACACGGATACTTAAGAAATCTGTAGGGCAAGCGGTTTCACAACGTTTACAACCTACACAGTCTTCTGTACGAGGAGAGGAAGCAATTTGTGCTGCCTTACATCCATCCCAGGGAACCATTTCAAGAACGTCTAGAGGGCAAGCCCTGACACACTGAGTGCATCCAATGCATGTGTCGTAGATCTTTACTGCGTGGGACATAACACCCTAAAAAGCTGTATGTAAAAAACTTTACTCAATTTGGTTCAAGATAAAAAGATTCATGCAAGTCGCTTCACTCTTGTTAACTAGACGCCATTAGCCCGTAAGATGCATTTCGGATCTAAATAACGTATGTCTCAGGACGCAACCCTCGAAAAAGTTCGTTCTATTGTTTCAGAACAACTAAGTGTTGATGCAGGCGAAGTAAAGCTTGAATCAAATTTCCAAAATGACCTTGGCGCAGACTCTCTCGACACTGTTGAGTTAGTAATGGCTCTGGAAGAAGCTTTTGACATTGAAATTCCAGATGAAGCTGCTGAAGGCATCGCCACAGTTGGAGATGCTGTCAAGTACATAGAAGACAAGCAAGGTTGAGGAACTAATGGTGGAGAATCTCCATCGAGTTGTTGTAACCGGTCTCGGCGCTATTACGCCAATTGGCAATACCGTCGAGCAATACCTTGATGGCTTAAAAGCAGGGAGGAATGGCGTAGGGCCCATCAGGCTTTTTGACGCTTCCAATCACGCATGCCGTTTTTCTGCAGAGGTCAAAAATTTTGACCCAACTGGTTTACTAGAACCAAAAGAATCAAAAAGATGGGATCGATTCTCTAAGTTCGGAGTAATTGCCGCTAAAGAAGCCTTAAGGAATTCCGAGCTAGTTATAAATGAACACAATTCATCGCGAATTGGGGTCATTATTGGCTCTGGAGTAGGAGGGTTGCTCACTATGGAAACCCAAGCGCAAGTTCTTAACAACAAAGGCCCTGGAAGAGTAAGCCCTTTTACTGTTCCAATGATGATTCCCAATATGGCTACGGGTCTTGCAGCTATTGCGCTAGGAGCTAAAGGGCCTAGCTCAGCAGTGGCGACAGCATGCGCAGCTGGTTCCAATGCAATTGGTGATTCTTTTCGGTTAATTCAACTTGGCAAAGCAGATGCAATGATTTGTGGCGGAGCAGAAGCAAGTATTACTCCACTAGGAGTAGCTGGTTTTGCTAGCGCAAAAGCTCTTTCATTCCGGAATGATGACCCCCAAAGCGCGAGCAGACCATTTGATGCAGAACGTGATGGGTTTGTCATTGGTGAAGGCTCTGGAGTAATTGTTCTTGAGTCACTAGAACATGCGAAAAAACGCGATGCGACTATCTATGCAGAAGTAATTGGCTATGGCACTACATGCGATGCTCATCACATTACCTCTCCTTCTCCTGGTGGAGTAGGAGGAGCCAAGGCAATGCAAGAAGCTCTTTTAGATGGACATATCAATCCAGATGATGTCGATTACATCAATGCTCATGGAACAAGCACACCAGCAAATGACAGCAATGAAACGGCAGCTATCAAAACTGCATTGGGTACAAGGGCCAAACAAATCCCTATTAGTTCAACAAAATCAATGACTGGCCACCTACTAGGTGGGTCTGGAGGCATTGAGGCAGTAGCATGTGTCCTCTCTATTCAGAATGAGGTCATTCCACCAACAATCAATTATTCCACTCCAGATCCTGCATGTGATTTGGATTATGTGCCCAACACTGCTAGAGAACAAAAATTAGGTGTTGTACTTTCGAATTCGTTTGGTTTCGGAGGCCACAACGTTTGTCTGGCCTTTAGAAAATTCTTCTAAACGCACTCCAACGACACCATCGTCAGAAATTTTAACCACTACCACCTCAACCCCAAATACAATGGTCGCTGCGCCCGCTTCACTCGATAAGCTTTGCATCAACAGCATAAGAATGCTTGCAGTTGATGCTGTTAATAAATCCAAAAGCGGACATCCCGGTCTTCCAATGGGATGTGCACCAATGGGATATACGCTTTGGGATAAGTTCTTAAATCACAACCCCAAAAACCCCAAATGGTTTAACCGAGACAGGTTTGTTCTTTCAGCCGGTCATGGTTGCATGTTGCTATATGCCCTTTTGCATCTCACGGGTTATGAATCAGTAACGATTGAAGATATTAAACAATTTCGTCAGTGGGGGGCCAGAACACCCGGTCATCCAGAAACTTTCGAAACGCCTGGTGTAGAGGTTACAGCAGGCCCATTAGGAGCAGGAATTTCCAATGCTGTAGGACTTGCCATTGCCGAATCTCATCTGGCTGCAAAATTCAATAAGCCAGATTTTTCTTTAGTTGATCATTTCACCTATGTGATCATGGGAGACGGTTGTAATCAAGAAGGAGTTGCATCAGAAGCATGCTCTCTTGCAGGGCACTTGAAATTAGGAAAATTAATTGCTCTTTATGACGATAATCACATCACAATTGATGGAAAAACTGATGTTTCATTCACAGAAGATGTACTAAAGCGATATGAGTCTTATGGATGGCATGTTCAACATGTTTCAGATGGCAATACAGATGTAGATGCCATTGCTAAAGCAATCCAACAGGCTAAAGAAGTAACTGACAAACCATCCATCATTAAAATCACAACAACCATTGGATATGGTTCACCTAATAAAAGTGATACTGCTGGAGTTCATGGGGCACCCCTAGGCGAGGAAGAGGCTGAGCTTACACGACAAGCATTGGGATGGTCTTATGGCCCTTTTGAAGTACCTCAAGAGGCATATGACCAATTGCGTCAAGCAATTGATAAAGGAGCAAAGTCCGAAGCTGTATGGAATGAATTATTAGAAAGTTATCGCTCTAAATATCCTGATGAATCAATTGAATTTGAAAGAATGTTGAGGGGCGAACTCCCAAGCAATTGGGACCAAAGTCTTCCTAGTTACACCCCTGAAGATAAAGGTTTGGCTACGAGAAAACACTCTCAGATTTGTTTAGGAGCATTAGGCCCCAATCTGCCTGAGTTAATTGGAGGATCAGCAGACTTAACCCATTCAAATTACACAGATATCCAAGGGGAAACTGGTTCGTTTCAAGCTGAGAGTCCTGAGAAACGCTATTTACATTTTGGAGTCAGAGAACATGCAATGGCAGCCATCCTGAATGGAATTGCTTATCACGGCAGTGGTTTAATCCCTTATGGAGGAACATTTTTAGTGTTTGCTGACTACATGAGAGGGTCAATGAGACTGTCTGCACTCAGTGAACTTGGAGTGATCTACGTCCTCACCCATGATTCAATTGGCGTAGGTGAAGACGGCCCAACACACCAACCAATAGAAACAATTCCCTCTTTGCGCGCAATGCCAAATATGCTTGTCTTCCGCCCAGGGGATGGTAATGAAACTAGTGGTGCATACAAATTAGCGATCCAAAACCGCACTAGACCTAGTGCTCTATGTCTCAGCAGACAAGGCATGCCAAATCAAGAAAATTCTTCTATTGAAAAAGTATCCTTTGGAGGATATGTTCTTGAAGATTGCGAAGGTACTCCTGAGTTAATACTTATAGGAACAGGAAGTGAATTGTATCTTTGTGTTGATGCAGCTAAAGAGTTAACAAAACAAGGGCGAAAAGTGAGAGTTGTTTCAATGCCATGTGTTGAACTATTTGAGGAACAAAGCTCTTCATATAAAGAAGAGGTTTTACCATCAGATGTAAGGAAGCGAATTGTCGTTGAAGCAGCGGAAACATTTGGATGGCATAAATATATTGGTCTTGATGGAGATAGCATTACAATGAGTGGATTTGGTGCTTCTGCACCAGGTGGAACTTGTATGGAGAAATTTGGATTTACGCTCGAGAATGTATTAAATACTGCAAATAATTTATTAACTTAATTAGCCGAATCAAGCAAAACTTATACTGAAATTTTATAGATTTATTTTAGAGGCATCTTTTGATTTAATTACATCCTCGAGATCATCTAAATCTTTATCCGTAATCTTAGTTTGCATAGGGCAATGCTTGGGACCACACATTGAACAAAACTCTGCTTGTTTATATATATCTGCAGGAAGAGTTTCATCATGATATTGACGAGCCCTCTCTGGATCAAGGGATAATTCAAATTGCTTGTTCCAATCAAAAGCATATCTAGCTTTACTAAGTTCATCATCTCTATCTCTTGCACCAGAACGATGTCTAGCTATATCTGCAGCATGAGCAGCAATTTTATAGGCGATTAATCCTTCTCGAACATCCTCAGGGTTTGGTAGTCCGAGATGTTCTTTAGGTGTCACATAACAAAGCATTGCGGTGCCATACCAACCAGCCATTGCAGCTCCAATAGCGCTTGTGATGTGGTCATAACCAGGTGCTATATCGGTAACCAAAGGGCCTAAAACATAAAATGGTGCTTCCGAACAATCCTCCATCTGTTTCCGAACATTAAATTCAATCTGATCCATCGGCACATGGCCCGGTCCTTCAACCATTACTTGAATATCATGAGCCCAGGCACGTTTAGTTAACTGGCCCAAAGTTTTCAATTCAGCCAATTGAGCCTCATCAGAAGCATCATGCAAACACCCTGGGCGAAGAGAGTCTCCTAGTGAAAAACTGCAATCATATCGCTTGAAAATCTCACAAATATCATCAAATCTAGAGAATAAAGGATTTTGTTTGTGGTGATAGAGCATCCATTGAGCCAGGATGCCGCCACCGCGACTAACTATCCCAGTTAATCTTCCTTTAACCTTGGGTAGATGCTCTATAAGTAAACCAGCATGAATAGTTTGATAATCAACGCCTTGCTGGCAATGCTTCTCAATTATGTGAAGGAAATCTTCCTCTGATAATTTTTCAATAGATCCATGAACACTTTCTAAAGCTTGATAAACAGGAACAGTTCCAATAGGTACTGGAGATGCATTGATAATTGCAGTTCGCACTTCATCTAGATTGACCCCTCCAGTAGAAAGGTCCATCACGGTATCAGCTCCATACTTAACAGCTAATTCAAGCTTTTTCAGCTCTTCACCTACATCACTTGCATTAGGAGAGGCCCCAATATTGGCATTAACTTTGCATTTGGAAGCAATACCAATAGCCATAGGTTCCAAATTTAGATGATTAATATTCGCTGGAATTATCATGCGGCCTCGAGCAACTTCTTCCATGACTAAAGACTCAGGAAGATTTTCTCTATTGGCTACATACGCCATCTCTTCAGTAATCATGCCTTGTCGGGCAAAATGCAATTGAGAAACATTGCTTTTGCCTTGCCTGTTAGCAACCCATGAAGCTCTCATAACCCCGAAGTCTGAAGATTGATAAGGGGGGTGCAAAAAACTTTGATCACGCTCTTTCACTTTCCTTCGTCGGCATAACCCGAATCAGGTTCAGAGGGTGTGATCTCAGCCAAGGAAACAAAACTTTCCGTGGCACCCCTAGTGCTATTTGTAAAATAGCTAGATTTCTTAGAAAAGCCCTTAACTGAAGAATAAATAATTACTAGGAATTACTTTGAACTGTTTTTTCTTAGCTCACGCAAAATTGTTTTTCTGTGATGCTGTCGTTCTAAGACTCCGTTACAAATCAATCCAATCCCAAGAACTAAAGATGGTAAAGATTGAACCCGATCATTACCACTACGCTGAAAAAGTCCAAGGATGGCTATCAAGATTAAAAAAGGCGCAGCAAAAGTTGGCCAAAAATTCCGAGACACTTTCATCAATGATGTCCCCTTTTTTGCATCCAATCCAAAAGCGTACTTGTCAATACACTAATCCCTATTTCTAAACATCTTTCATCAGGAGCAAAGTACCCATTATGGAGAGGAGCGCATCCATTCAAACCACTTACACCCAGACGAAACATAGTCCCAGGAATATCTTGCAAAAGCTCAGCAAAATCTTCTGCTCCTAAAGAAGGCTGTTCTAAGCGGAGAACATTTGCATCGCCAAGTAATGCAATTGCAGAATTTTCTAGTAATTGAGTCAACTTAGGATCGTTATAAACAGGTGGTGCTATTGAGCGATATTGCACTTTTGCCTCAGCTCCAAAATTAGAAGCAATTTTTTTTACTGTCTCTTCAATCCAATTGGGTAACGTTTCATTTAATTGAAGGTCTAAACAGCGAACTGTTCCCAAAAGCCTAACTTTATCTGCAATGACATTAAAAGCTTGTCCACCTTGTATTTTGCCAAAACTAATCACAACTGGTGAGAGAGGATCCAAGCATCTACTTATGGCTTCTTGTATGCCACTAATCACTCTTGCTGCTATCCAAATTGCATCAACTGCTTGATGAGGTCTGGCACCATGTCCTCCATTCCCCAAGATCTCAACTTGTAACTCACCTGCGGCTGCGGTCAAAACACCTCTGCGAACACCTATTTGGCCAACAGGTATTTCAGGAAATACGTGAACACCAAAAAGAGCATCTAAGCCAGTTAAGGCACCATCCTCCTTCATCCATTTTGCTCCAGAGGCAATTTCTTCAGCAGGTTGGAATAAAAGTCTTACACCTGACAATTTACTCTTATCTTCTGCCAAAAGTTTTGCGACACCTAGCCCTATACAAGTATGTAGATCATGCCCACAGGCATGCATAACTCCTTGATTGAAAGAAGAAAAAGGCAACCCAGTTTTCTCTTCTACGGGGAGTGCATCCATATCCACTCTTAATCCAACACAAGGAGCAGATTTATCTCCTAACTCTGCAATAACACCTGTTCGACCAACTCCTTCTGTGACATCCCAACCATATTTCTTTAATTCCCCCGCAACAGTTGCTGCAGTCTGATGCTCTTGACCACTTAATTCTGGATGAGCATGTAAATGCCTTCTGATAGTTATCAATTCAGGCAAAAACAGCCTCAAAGATTCCTTGTGACAATCTGAAAAAGGCATTATCTCTCCAAGTCTATAAAAGCCAAAAGATCCTTAAGAGGGTCTGGGGGCCAGCGCAATGAATCCTCAAGCCAATTTCTATCTAAAAATCTATTATCTAAACCCGCTACTGCAATCCAATTGCTTTCAGCCTCACCAACCAATCCTCTCTTCCATAAAAGGGCAGTCAAAGCAGCTCTTGAATCTGGAAACATAGGGTATTTGCGAATAATTGCGCGAAGATCTGATTCAGCCTGATCAAAGTTTTTCAATTGATAATTGGCCAATGCTTTGGATATACGAGCCAAAACAAAACCAGGCTGAACATTTGCAGCTTTATCAAAAAACTCTTCTGCTTGCAACCAATCACCCTGTGAACCTTTGGCAGAAGCGAGATTAAATAAAGCCAATGAATTATTAGGCTCTCGCGCCAATATCAATTCATAGTCTTTTACGGCCTCATCCCATTTTCCTAAGACTTCTTCTGCAATCCCTTTATTCATATATGGGTCAATCTCTTCAGGTAAAAGATTAATTGCTCTTTTCTGATCAACAATTGCCCCTTCAGGATCCCCTAAAAGCAAGCGCACATTCCCTCGATTACTTAATGCAGCTGCATCTTCTGGAGATAGTTTAAGGAATTGCTCCCAGGTATCCAATGCTTTCAAAAAATCTCCATCTCTACTCTCTTGCAAGCCTCTATCGAAAAGCATCTTTAAAGACTCAGTAGCTCTAACTTCTAAAGAACTCGCAAAAAATAACAAGTAACAAAGAGTCGCTATCAAAAGAATTAGTTTTTTAATGAAGTGAGTATTCATAATGACTAATGACATTCAATATGTTCTTGTCCTTGAAGTGTAAGAATCCTGCCTCTTGGTGTTCTTTGTAAAAAACCTATTTGAAGAAGAAAAGGTTCTACAACTGATTCGAGTGTCGCAGGCTCTTCGCCTAATGCAGCAGCAAGAGTATCTAAGCCTACAGGTCCTCCTCCATGTGATGCTAATAACGATAAAAGTCTTCTATCAAATTGATCTAAACCACGCTCATCTACACAATGTAATTTTAATGATTCATCTACCAAATCAATATCAATCAATTTCTTATTACACTTAACAGTTGCAAAATCTCTAACTCTACGAAGTAACCGATTGGCAATTCTTGGTGTACCTCTACAACGTCGTGCGATTTCTAAACTTGCATCATCAATCATAGATAGTTCAAGAAAGCGAGCAGATCTCTTTACTATCTCCTGCAAATCTTTCAAATTATAAAAGCCAAATCTTTGAGTAATTCCAAAGCGATCCCTTAAAGGTGAACTAATTGCAGCAGGCCTAGTTGTAGCACCAACCAAAGTAAACCTTGGTAGCTCTATTGCTCTGGTTTTAGAAGTTGTTCCTTTGCCTATTGTTAAGTCAAGTCTAAAATCTTCTAATGCTGGATATAAAAGCTCTTCTGCAGAATTTGTTAGTCGATGGATTTCATCCACAAACAACAATTCTTTTGAGCGCAAATCCATTAGCAAACCAACGATATCTCTAGGCCTTTCAAGTGCAGGTGCACTAGTAATTCTGCATTTCACACCAAGCTCTTGGGCTAAAACTAAGGCCATTGTGGTTTTACCTAAGCCCGGTGGGCCGTAGAGCAAAACATGGTCTAAAGCCTCTTTTCTATACAAAGCTGCCTTGACTGAGATAGCTAAGACTTCCTTCAGCTCTGATTGACCGACGAATTCATTTAAAGTTTTAGGCCTTAAAGAATCTTCTTTAATTGGTTTACAATCTTCCTTGAGAAATTTTGGATCGACCAACCTTGATTTGCCCCTAGAATCTAAGGAGTCAGATTGATTGATACTAGAAGAAACAATAGCCATGCTTGAAGAATAACGACCGTTATGTACTCTGAAATTATTAATTTGAGGAGATGACTAAGAAAAAGAATAAAAAAGTGACCAAATCAGAACGAGGGGAGGCAAACCGCCGATTAGCTGAGAATCGACTTGCAAGACATCAATATGAAATTTTAGAAACACTTGAAACAGGTATCGAGCTAGTTGGAACAGAAGTCAAATCGATCCGTGCTGGTAATACAAATCTAAGAGATGGATTTTGTCTTATTCGCGAAGGAGAGCTTCAGCTACATAATGTTCACATTTCTCCTCTAAATAATGCTGGAAACTTCTTCAACCACGATCCATTAAGAACCAGAAAGCTCCTAGCACATCGAAAAGAGATTAATAAACTTGAAATCCAGGTAGCTAGAAAAGGTCTCACTTTGATTCCTTTAAGTATTCATCTAAAGGGCTCATGGATCAAGATTATTATTGGAGTTGGCAAGGGTCGTAAGCTCCATGACAAAAGAGAGGATGATAAAAGAAAGCAAGCAAATCGAGATATGAAGTCAGCTCTAGCTCGTTATCGCTGAACTGGCAGAATAAAAATAAATTCAAGAATTCTATGAGTAGGAAACAACAACAAGCCAAATTGAAGTTTCTAAGAGAAAAAATACTTCTAGAACTAGAAGATTTCTATAAACATGCTTTTGAAAATATTTCAGATCTTGAGCTTGGGGAAGGTGATATAGCAAAACTTGCTCAAATCCTACTTCAATCTAAAGATGGTGCTCTTACACCTCTGAAAAATGAAATTGAAAAACCATTAATAACAAAAGCACCTTTAAAATAGTTGCTTTACAAGCTATAAAAATGATATAAATTTACTCCAAATATTATTTAAAAAGCCTTTAAATAGACCTTTTAAATATTCAAATCAAATTTCACAAAATCTAGAAGTTTTTATACTTCCTATTTCAGAAAGCTTAAGTTTTTGATGATGGAGGTTCAAGACTGACATTTTCTGGCGGTGGAGTGGGGTCAGGGTCTGCAATTAGCATATGCTGCAAAACAATCTCAGGACGTTCGCTATCCCGCCATCTAATTCGATATGCAGGCATCTTTGTACCACGACTAGTGGTCTGTTCAACGGGCTCCATTACCCAGCCACGCCTTGAACGCCCCTGAGGATTGCGCTTGACCACAGGGTCAGCATGCTTAAAACGGAAACCTACTCGCTCTCCACTCATCTGAAGATCACATTCATACTCGCTCAATTATCCACTTTCATGGTCCATTTTCCGATTACTGAGAACCGGACTCTGGCTTAAGTAATGGAAATGCAATCACATCACGGATAGAAGGACTATCTGTAAGAAGCATTACCAACCTGTCAATTCCAATGCCCAGGCCTCCAGTTGGAGGCATTCCCACCTCAAGAGCATTAACAAAATCTTCATCTATGACATGAGCCTCCAGATCACCAGCTTGTCTGCGAGATTGTTGCAAAAGAAGACGTTCTTTTTGATCTACTGGATCTATAAGTTCACTAAAAGCATTTGCTGTTTCACGACCAGCTATGAATAATTCAAATCTCTCCACAATGCCTGGCTTACTGCGATGCTTTCTAGCGAGCGGAGAAATCTCAATTGGATAATCCATCACAAAAGTAGGTTGAAATAGATCCCCTTCAACTGCCTGCTCAAAAGCTTCGTTCATCAATCTCCCAACACTGTCAGCATGATCAGGAACATTTAAACCAACACTTTGCATTGCAGTTGAAGCCTTAGATATATCTTGTCCAAACTCATAAAAATCAAGCCCAGTAGATTCCAGAACTAGCTCATGCATGGTGATTCTTCTCCAAGGAGGAGTTAAATCAACTTCTTTACCTTGATATTGAATTGTTGTGGATCCACATATTTGAGAACAAACAAAAGAAATCATTTCTTCCGTCAGATCCATCATGTCGGTGTAATCAGCAAAAGCTTGATAAATCTCTACAGTTGTAAATTCAGGATTATGTCTTGTACTTATTCCTTCATTCCTAAAAATTCGTCCCAATTCATACACTCTCTCGAAACCTCCTACAACAAGTCTCTTTAGGTGAAGTTCTGTAGCAATACGTAGATAAAGCGAAAGGTCAAGTGTGTTGTGATGAGTAATAAAAGGCCTTGCCTCAGCTCCTCCCGCCTCGGATTGAAGCACGGGTGTCTCTATTTCGAGAAAATCACGTTCATCTAGCCATCTACGAATGGCGCTAACCATAAGAGCCCTACTCCTAAAAGTTTTACGTGATTGCGGGTTAACAATTAAATCGACGTAACGCTGCCTATATCTCTTCTCTACATCTGAAAGACCATGCCACTTATCAGGCAATGGTTGCAACGATTTGCATAACATGGTCCATGAAAAAACTTTGATCGAAAGCTCTCCTCGATCAGTTCTTCTGAGAATCCCATTTACTCCTATCCAATCGCCAGAGTCAACCAAATCGGTCAATTGAGAAAAGGAGCCAGGAGACTCCTGATCTAGATCAGAATGTTCTTCGAGAGTAGCTTTTTCTAAAAAAAGCTGTATCGATCCGCTCTCGTCAGACAACGTAAAAAAAGCAAGTTTCCCCATAACTCTTCGGGAAATGACTCTCCCAGCCACGCAAACCTCAAGCTGTCTTTCCTGACCATTAGCTAAGTCTTGATGCTCAACTTGCAAAACGGCTGCTTTATGAGTTACCTCAAAGCGAATCCCATAAGGACCATTGCCAAGCTTTTTTAAAACTTGAGCCTTTTCTAAACGAGTTTCTTTTAAATCAGACAATGAACCTAACTCTCAAACACATTGAGATTAGGTATAGATGTCCCTAAATAACACCATCCATACTCAAGCAACAACAGTAGGGAACTCTCCAACTCTTTGAGAGGAATACCCTATTCCTCTAACAGTAAGAATTAATTCTGGGTTTCGAGGATCAGGTTCAAGCTTTCCTCTTAATCGAGCAACATATACATCAACTACTCTTAAATCAGCAGCTCTTCTTGGAGGGTAACCCCATAATTGCTCAAGTATCTCCGCCCTAGGTACGACTTTGCCTGGATCTCTAAACAATAATTCAAGCAAACTAAATTCTGTATAAGTTAATCCAATCCTTTCGCCTGCACGACTAACTTGGCGCCTATTTGTATCAACAACTAAATCCCCTAATTTCATCACCCCTTGGCCTACAGGTATTTCTCTAGGCTCAGCTACAGAAGATGCCCCTGGCCCCATCCTCCTCAAAATAGTCGCTATACGCGCCTCTAGCTCCTTTGGACTGAAAGGCTTGGATAAGTAATCATCTGCACCCAAGTCAAGGCCTGCTACACGCTCAGAGATGGCTTCCAGAGCGCTGAGGAAAATAATTGGAACGATAGATTCTCCTCGAATTCTCCTGCAAACGGCAAATCCATCCAATTTAGGGAGCATTACATCAAGTACTACTAAATCTGGAGACTCTCTGTGAAAAAGCTCAAGAGCTTCTTCCCCATCTTTGGCAGAGATCACGTGATAACCAGCAAGCTCAAGGCGAGTAACCAAAACTTTCAAAACAGCAGGCTCATCATCCACAACAAGAATTGTCGCCTTGGGACCATAGGAGGCCTTTAAGCCAGGCCCACCAGTGCTTTCGAGCTTGGATGAACCCCCGTCAATCATGGACAAATTATGTATAAACAAATGCAACCATAACCTTCCAACCCAATCCAAGACAATTTTTTCGGAGCCAAAAAAGGTGATTTTTAGCCGATTTATAGAGGTTTTCAGGGCATTTATACTCAGGTAATTATACTTATTTTTTCTTCTCGCTTCCTTGTCGATAGCTAACCTTTTTTCCTGAAGTCTATATATCAATCACTATATTTTTAATATAGTTAATATGAATAATTAGCCTGCTAATAAAGAGGTTTCTATGTTTTGTATCTAAAGAAATACAAAAGTAATAATGAGCAAATTATTGGTGCGAGTAAAGCAGTGATAATGGTTTCAGCAAGCAAAGAATGAAGAGAAAATGCATGAAAAAATGAAATGGTCTTATTTTCAAGCAAATAAATTTTCTGAACCCATATCGTCAATCCAATCAAGAAAGCTCCAATCCAAGCAAGCAAGCCTAAGTTGAAACTAGATTCTATAAGTTGACTTTGCCTACCTAAACGTCCCCACCAGAAACCCAAAATAATTAAAGCAGGTATTTGTGAAGCTCCTTCCAAATGAGTGGCATCAACGAGCATACCTATACAAAATCCAGCGAACATTCCATGCCAGGATCCTTCCTCAAGTGCCCAAGGTAGTAGCCATAAGACTGCCCAACTAGGTCCCACCCCTTTGATGGAGATCCATGCAGGATTTAAAAGGTTTAAGAAAGGGACTGCGAAACCAATTAGCAAATAAAGAGATCTTTTGGACAGCTTTTTCATTAGTTACGAATAACCTGCACCCAATCAATTGCTTCTGGGACAGCTAATAGTTGAACAAATGCAAAAGGTGCAGGTAAATTCTCATCATTTTTAAACTGAATAACTCCTATAGGCAGATTTGGAGGCAGCAAAGTACTTGCAGGTGAAGTAGTTACTACATCTCCAATTTTTGATTCAGTTCGTCTATCAAGAAAATTCAATTGAGGGCGATTATTACCATTTCCTACCAACACCCCATGAACCTTAGTTCTCTCAATCCAAACACCAATTTGACTGCCAGGAGCTGTTAACAACCGGACTCTAGAAGTCATTGGTGTGGTCGTCTCAATTATGCCCAGAAGGCCTCCAGGGCCAATAACTGCATCTCCAGTCTTAACTTGATCATTTTGCCCTTTATTTAAATCCAACTGCTGCCAAAAACCGCTAGGTTTTCTAGAGATAACTGCAGCCGAAATATGATTTTTATTAGATGAATTTTTTAAATCCAGTAAATTACGAAGTCGCTGATTATCTTGTTCAAGCAAATGCAATCGAATTTGATTATCTAACTTCACACTATTTGTAATCCATTCTTTTTGGGCCATGCCTGGCCAAAAAGGCCTAGTCAAAAAAGCATAAAAATCTATTAGAAAGAAGCCTTTCGATAAACGAATAATAAAAAAAACAATTGCAATAGAACACCATAACCAAGGTCCCTTTGTGTTCCACCAACGAAAAGCACCAGTTCGTCGGGAAAGACCCATATAGTTAGTCCCTCACAGCATTTCTAGCGAATTCTGGAGTATCGACTACGCGCTTTAATCTCTTGAAGTTATCTAAAACTTTTCCACAACCATTAACTACACAGAGTAAAGGCTCTTCTGCAACATGAGTAAAAATGCCTGTTTCATGACTTACCAAGTCACTAATTCCTCTTACCAATGCCCCACCTCCAGCGAGCATAATGCCTCGATCCACAATATCTGCAGCTAGCTCTGGTGGAGTTCTCTCTAAAACACGTTTAACAGCATCAACAATTTTATTCAGAGGTTCTGACATCGCTTCACGGAGATCACCCGCATTCAAATTAATAGATCTTGGTAATCCTGAAAGTAGATGTAAGCCCCTTACATCCATCGATTGAAAATCAAATTCATTATTAGGGAAAGCTGAACCAATGCGAATTTTAATTTCTTCGGAGGTCCTCTCACCAACGACTAAGTTATGAACTTTCTTTAGATAAGTTGCTATCGATTCATTAATCTCATCTCCAGCCACGCGAACAGACTCACTTAATACTGTTCCGCCAAGACTCAAAACAGCAACTTCTGTAGTGCCACCGCCAATATCAACAATCATTGTTCCAATGGGCTCTGTCACTGGCAAATCAGCACCTATAGCAGCAGCAACTGGTTCATCAATTAAATGTACTTCTCTAGCTCCTGCTAAACCTGCCTCGCGAACTGCTCGCCTCTCGACGCTAGTAACTCCACTAGGTATCCCAACAACTAAACGTGGGGCAATAATTCCTCTTCCTTCATTGCACTTTTGTATAAAAGTTTTGAGCATTTGCTCAGCTGCATCAAAGTCCGCAATGACCCCATCTCTTAAAGGTCTCACTGCTCGAATATTTCCTGGAGTTCGACCAAGCATCAATTTCGCATCATCTCCAACAGCTAAAGGCTCGCCTTCTTCTAAATCCATAGCCACAACAGAAGGTTCTTCAAGAACTATTCCTTTCCCTTGAACATAGATCAAGGTATTTGCGGTACCCAAATCAATACCAATATCCCTAGAAAGCCTCAAACGTCTAAAAAACACTGATTTAAATTCAATAAGAATTCGAATCATAAGGGCTTGGCACCGATATACAACGTTCTCGATACAGACGCTGGACCACATTTAATAGAGGCCCATTACAATTGCTGCATTGAAAAACCTAAAACAATGAGTGTCAACTCAATAAGCCTAGTTGGAAGAGCTGGCAGAGACCCTGAAGTTCGTTATTTCGAATCCGGTTCAATTGTGGCGAACCTGACTATTGCTGTAAATCGACGTAGCAAGCAGGATGAGCCGGATTGGTTCAATCTTGAAATATGGGGGAAGCAAGCTCAAGTTGCAGCTGACTATGTTAAGAAAGGATCTTTAATAGGAATTACTGGCAGTTTCAAACTTGATCAATGGAAAGACAAGAATACAGGTGAGGATAGATTTAAACCTGTTGTCAGAGTAGATAGATTAGAGCTCTTAGGTGGCAGGAAAGAGGAAGGTGGATTTTCGAATAATGAGCCTCCGATGGCAAGATCCACAGAAGAAGATATTCCTTTCTAAGTATTAATCAACTTTTTGATTTCGCTTCGAAAAAGTACGAATAATGAGCCATAAAAATCCTGTTGATAAAGCAAAAATAATTAATATCTTTATTATTTTAGAAAAAGGTTCTAACCAAACTTCTACCCTGCTATAGCTTTCTCCTAACAATATTCCTGCAACTGTTAAGAAGATAGTCCAAATAAGACTTCCTGCAGATGTCCAAAGAATAAAAGGAGCAATAGGCATTAACTCAACCCCTGCAGGAACAGAAATTAAAGTTCTTATCCCAGGCACTAATCTCCCCCAAAATACTAATGATGTTCCATACCTTGCGAACCAAACTCGGCTTCTAGAGAGTTCTTGAGGGCTAATACCTATCCATTTGCCATATTTTTCTAACCAAACCTCCAATCTTTCTTCATTTATTAAGCGCCCAATCCCATACCAAGGGAAAGCTCCTAAAACAGTTCCGATAAGGCCTGCAAGTACAACAGGTATAAAGTTTAATTGACCTTGATAAACATAAAATCCCCCCAGAGGCATAATTAATTCAGAAGGAATAGGAGGAAATAAATTTTCTAGAAACATTGCCAATAAAATTGCAATGTACCCAACCCACTGATTTGCCTCTACTGCATTTCCAATAATATTAATTAGTGAGGAAGCAAGATCTGCAAAGTCCATTTATCTGAAGAAGTAAGAATAGCTAATAACGATATTGTTCAGATTTATATGGACCTTTTATAGGAACATTAATATATGCTGCTTGTTCTTCAGTAAGCTCAGTTAAATTTGCTCCTATCTTATCTAAGTGGAGGCGAGCTACTAATTCATCAAGATGCTTAGGTAAAATATAAACTTGATTATCGTAATTACTTCCTTGAGTAAATAATTCAATCTGTGCTAAAACTTGGTTTGTAAAAGAGTTACTCATTACAAAACTAGGGTGGCCAGTAGCACATCCCAAATTTACTAACCTGCCTTCGGCTAAAAGAATAATCTTATTGCCGCTGGGAAGAGTTATGTGGTCAACTTGGGGTTTGATATTTTCCCATTGATAAGGTTTCAACGAAGCAACGTCAATTTCATTATCAAAATGACCAATATTGCAAACAATAGCTTCATCTTTCATTCGAATAAGATGGTCATGAGTAATTACATTAAAGTTACCCGTTGCTGTAACAAAAATATCTACATTTTGAACAACATCATTCAATCTAACCACTCGATATCCTTCCATTGAAGCTTGTAATGCGCAAATAGGATCTATTTCCGCAATCATTACTGTTGCACCCAAACCTCGCAAAGATTGAGCAGATCCTTTACCAACATCCCCATAACCAATCACGAGTGCAATTTTTCCCGCGACCATTACATCAGTGGCTCTTTTGATTCCATCAACCAAAGATTCTCTACATCCATAAAGATTATCGAATTTGCTCTTGGTAACAGAGTCGTTGACATTAATAGCTGGGAAAGGCAAAGATCCATTGGCTTGCATTTGATATAAACGCGCTACACCTGTAGTTGTTTCTTCGGTTACTCCTTGAATAGATGACTTAATTCGAGAATAAAAGGAGGGGTCATCAGATAATTTGTTACGAATAGAACTATATAAAGCGATTTCTTCTTCATTATTAGGCCTTTCAAGAACAGACAAGTCTTGTTCGGCTTTACTGCCAAGAATGACCAAGCCTGTTGCATCTCCTCCATCATCCAAAATCATATTTGGAGTTTCCTGATCCCCCCATTCAAGTATGCGATGTGTATAGGCCCAATATTCATCTAGAGTTTCCCCTTTCTTTGCAAATACAGGAATACCAGAACTTGCTATCGCCGCTGCTGCATGATCTTGAGTAGAAAAAATATTGCAGGAGGCCCAGCGAACTTGAGCACCCAAAGCAACCAAAGTCTCAATCAATACTGCAGTTTGAATGGTCATATGCAAACTTCCAGCTATGCGAGCGCCTTTTAGAGGTTTTTCTTTGTGATATTTCTCGCGAAGGGCCATTAATCCAGGCATTTCCTTCTCAGCTATGGCAAGCTCTTTTCGTCCAAACTCAGCAAGCTCAATATCAGCAATTTCATATTCAATGTGATTGTGTAATTGTTGAGTTGAAGCAGATGCTGCAAGCATGGTTAGGAATTAAATAAAAACTTGGAAAGGAACATCTTCAAAAAAATCGAAGTTCCTGAATCAATATTCTGGCAATCTACCCAATCAGGGTGGGTTCTTACTGACCTTGCAGCAACTATTGAATTTGGCAAAAGGTTAAATCAGGTGCTAGAAGATTCGAATTTACTTTTGCTTAAGGGCACTTTGGGGTCTGGCAAAACATCTTTGGTTAAAGGAATCGCAAAAGATCTTGGAATTATTGAACCTATTACAAGTCCAACATTTGCTCTATCTCAGCACTATCTCACAGGTAAAAGAGCACTTGTACATTTAGATCTCTATAGACTAGAAGATATAAATGCTGCTTATGAGTTATTTATTCAAGAAGAAGAAGAAGCAAAATCGCTTAAAGCACTTATGGTTATTGAATGGCCATGTCGGTTAGGTAGAACTTTCAATGATGCTTGGTGCGCAAATTTAAAATATTCATCTAACGAGAGAAGATTAATTCAACTTTTTTCTCCTACATCCAAAGACAAAAACTCTTTAACCTGACCATAAATAGGTTGTGGTTCAATAGCACCTGCTCCTTCACATACCAATGCTCCGCATGCAGCAGCGAACCTGACAATCTCTTTAGGATTTAGCAAGTCACCCTGAGACAATGGAGTTTGCAATAATTGAGAAATAATTCCAGCGGTAAAGGAGTCGCCTGCCCCAGTTGTATCAACAACCTTTCTCGGAACACTCGTTTTCATATGGCCAACAGATTCTCCTAACACCCAATTAATTGGTCTAGATCCATCGGTAATAATTACACTGGGCTTTTTTGGTAAGGAATTGGAAATTTCTGTCGGAGTATGGCTGTTGAAAAACCAAACTGCTTCTTCTTTGGCAAGCTTTAGTAAATCCGCATGTTTTAAAAGATCATGAATGGCCAACTTGATTTCTCTACTTGGTGGACTATCCGGCGATGAATTGGGATCCCAAAAAGTTGGCCTCCAATTAATATCAATGGCAATAGATAATGAATATTTTTTAGCTTGATCGACCATCCATAGAACTGCTTCTTTAGAACTCTTCGAAGCCAATAAGATTGTTCCAAGAAGCAACCAACTTGCCTCCTGAAAAAGCGCAGGCAAGGTTTCTTTCAACTGAGTTAATCCCAAATGCTGGTCTGCATAACCCTTACGATGATCACCCTCGAAACCTTCAAAAGTTCTTTCACCAGATAAATCTCTTCGAACCAGTACTACGCGACTTGGAAGCTCAGGGTGAATCTGTAAACCAGCAATATTGACGTCCCTAGACATGAATAAGCGGCGAAATTCAGCGCCAATCGAATCATCACCTAAACAACCAATGAACGCCGCATCTATTCCTAATCTTGCCAAGCCGCATGCAACATTTGCTGGGGCACCACCTAAACAATCTTGAACTGGTTTATCTACCGCAGGATCGCCACCGCAAGGCCCTAACCGATCTACTAATGCCTCTCCTACACAAATAACTTTTGGTGAGTTCATCGAAAAAGATAACTTTTAAGTTCTGCTCTATTTAAATCATTAAAAGCGATTACTTCATCTTTGTCTTGGATATAAGAAAATATTCTTTAAGAGCAGAAATCATATATGAGTTAGCTTTAGGAAACGGATAATTTTGAAGATCACTTAATTTTACCCATCGGACTTCCTGGCTTGATAAAGGTTTTGGTTTCCCAGAAATTAATTCACACAAATGAACTATAAAATGTAATTTCTTATGGGTATAGGAATGATCAAATTCAATAAGCTTTTTCCCTACCTTTACCTCAACGCCTAATTCTTCGCGTAGTTCTCTTGCAATAGTCATTTCTATTGATTCATCTTTTTCCTTTTTACCTCCGGGAAATTCCCACATTCCTCCCATACTTCCTTCATCAAGTCTCTGATCAATCAAAACATCCTGATTTTTATTAAGAATCAAGCCAACGCCTATAACAGCTTTTGAAAGAATCAATTTTTGACCTTTTACTGGTAGATTTTCAGGATTTCCTGAATTATAAGCAGAACAATAATTTTGCCATGGGCAATTGGTACAAATAGGATTGTACTTGGTACAAATTGTCGCACCTAGATCCATTAAAGCTTGATTAAATGTTCTAGGAAGATTTTTATCTAGTAACAAATCACTCAATTTCCAAAGCCTTGCCAAATCTTTGTTTGGAGTTTTAGTACTACCAATTAATCTAGTTAAAACCCGTTTAACATTCCCATCTAGTAAAGGGCTAGGGAGGTTAAATGCTGAAGAAATGATACTGCCAGCCGTATTACGCCCTATGCCAGGTAAATTCATCCAGCTTTCTAAATCCTTAGGCCAATTAGCTGGATTTAAAGAGTTAGGTATGCCAATTAAATTCAAAAGAATCCTAGAAGTAACATGTAATCTTCTTGCTCTGGAGTAATAACCAAGTCCTTGCCAAAGTAAAAGGACTTTATCCTCTTCAGCCTTTGCCAAATCAACAAGAGTTGGCAGAGCTAACATCCACTTTTCCCAATATGGTAAAACAACTTTCAACTGAGTCTGTTGCAGCATTACTTCAGCAACCAAAATTGGATATACAGCAAGATATTGATTCTCGTTTGGTAAAGTTCCATCCTTAGTTAATTTCCAAGGGATATAATGACGTCCATTTGATTTAAACCATTGAAGAAGAGTTGACCTAAGAGCGTCTATCTTCTGAGGATTTTCCAAAACCCCATTTGCTAAATCATTTTGACTAAAGCCAACAGCCATATTTGGGAGTGGAATGACTTAAATGTCTCGTGGAAAGTAGAAGGATCTAAAATTGAAAAAAACTTTGCAACATTATTAGTTCATGGTTTTGGTGCTTCTAAAGAGCATTGGCGACAAAACCAAAAAATCCTTGGAGAACAATCTCCTTGCTATTCAATTGATTTAATTGGTTTTGGTTCCAGTAGTCAACCTCGTGCAAAACTAGACGGTGACTTAAGTTCGCAAAACGATTTTTCTTATAACTTTGATAATTGGAGTCATCAAATAGCAGAATTTTCGCAATCTGTTATTAAAAAACCAGTAATTTTAATTGGTAATTCTATTGGAGGCGTTATCGCACTTCGAGCAGCTCAAATTATGAAATCTTCTTGTAAAGGGGTGATATTAATTAATTGTGCCCAAAGAACAATGGACGATAAAAGGCTATATGAACAACCGAAATTTATGCGACATATCCGACCATTATTAAAAGCACTCATTAGAAAGCGATGGCTAAGCAAAAATCTCTTTAAAAATGCTGCAAATCCAAAATTTATTAGAAAGGTTCTCGAAAAAGCTTATCCAAGTGGGGCAAATATAGATACAGAGCTAATAAACATGATTCATTCGCCAACTCAAAGAGAAGGGGCTTCAGAAGCTTTCCATGGTTTTGTAAATATCTTCAATGATTATCTTGCTACAGAGCTAATGGAAAATCTTGATTTACCTGTTGATTTAATTTGGGGAGAAAGTGATCCATGGGAAGCAATAGACGAAGCAAGATACTGGGCTTCATCCATAAATTGTGTGCGATCTTTAGAAGTTATTAATGGAGCTGGACATTGTCCTCATGACGAATGTCCTGAAAAAGTAAACAATCGTTTGTTAAAGATTATTCAAGATGCGACATAAGCTTCAACGGCCTCTCCTTTGCTTCTTAAACCTCTTAACCCAGAACGCTCAAGGTTTCTTACTCGATCTCTACTTATACCAAGAACCCTACCAATACCTGTAAGGCTCATCGGTTCCTCACCATCTATGCCATATCTCATCCTTAACACCCTGTATTGCAACTCAGGCAATTTTTCCAAGAGGATTTCCAAATCACCTTTCATGCAATCCAACTCAATCTGCTGTTGTGGCGAATCATTATCAGTAGATAACAAATCTAATAAAACAGTGTCATCTTTATCACCTACTTTCATCTCTAAACTGACTGGCTGACTGGCCTTAAGCATCAAATCTTTGACTTCTTCCTCAGATACATCTATATATTCTGCAAGTTCTGCAACAGAAGGTGTCCTTGATAATTGTTGACTTAAGTCTCTCTGTCCTTTCTTCAACTTATTAAGCATCTCAGTAATATGAATAGGCAAACGAATAGCCCTACTTTTTTCAGCTATAGCTCTTGTAATTCCTTGTCTAATCCACCAATAAGCATAAGTTGAAAATTTATAGCCACGGGCAGGATCAAACTTCTCTACTCCTCTCACCAAACCAATTGTCCCTTCTTGGATTAAATCCAAGAGTTCCATATTCCTTTTTGTATATTTCTTGGCAATACTAACTACCAAACGCAAATTAGCTGCAACCATTCTTTCTTTCGCCCGCTCACCTAAGCGAAACTTTTTTTTCAAAGCTCCAACTGTCAATCCTGCAGCACTTGCCAACTCGTCAAGATTGGGCTTCTGACCATGAGTACTTTGCCAGTCCTTCTCAAGATTCTCTAAAGCCATGAGCTCTTGAACATGACGGCCAAGAGTGATTTCCTGATCATTGGACAAGAGCGGAACACGTCCTATATCCCTTAAATAGGAACGAATTAGATCATTATCAGATGTAGATTTTTCCAGTGTTACTGGGATGATTTTTCTTGATGAAGTAATTTCCGCTTGAACAGCCATGTTAACTGTTGAGTTTTGTGAAGCTTAACATTAAGAACTGTAAAGTCCCTAATATTGATCAGATATTAAGTAAAAATACCTATCCAAGTTAAAGGGTGTTTATATGATGCAGAAGCCATGAAGCTGTTCGCAAATAAATGAAGACTCCTGCTACATCAGTTGCGGTCGTAATAAAAGGTGCCGACATTAAAGCAGGGTCTAGTCCCATGCGATCAAAAAGCAAAGGCAATGCTGCACCTGCAGTGGCAGCTAATGTAGTTATTGCAAGAAGACTAATTCCTACTGCAGCCCCAACCAAAGGACCTTGACCCTGCCACCAAGCAAAAGGAACAACAAAACAAAGCATCAATAGGCCTAACAAAGCCCCGGCTATAGCCTCTCTAATGACTGCTCTCAACAGACCCAAATTCTGAATTCGTTGGGTACTTAATCCTCTAATCACAACTGTAGAGCTCTGAGCACCAACATTGCCACCAGTCCCTATTAACAAAGGGATGAAGGCAGCCAGCAAAACAACTTGCTTCAAAACCTCATCATTCATTGCAATCACTTTTGTAGTCAAACCGTTTGCAAGCACTAAAACAAAAAGCCAAACAACTCGCCGCCTTGCAACAACAAACAAATTACTTTGAAAATAATCATCCTCATCACCAGCTTGAACAGCACCTGCTGCATATAGATCTCTAGTAGCTTCCTGCTCAATAACGTCAATGACATCATCAACAGTAACGATTCCAACCAAACGCTTCTCACTATCTACAACTGGTAAAGCCAAAAAGTCATATCTCTGAATTGCTCTTGCAACTTCTTCCTGATCAGTATCAGTTCGGACATTCACTACATCTTTAGTCATGACATCGCCGATCAAAGCTTCTGGATCTGCAGTCACTAAATCTCGTAAAGAAAGTATCCCAGTCAAATGTCTCTCTCTATCTGTGACATAGAGGCTATAAATGGTTTCAGTAAAAGGAGCCTGGCGTCTAACAATTGTTAGCGCCTGTGCAGCACTATGAAATTCCTTAAGATCTATGCATTCATTGGTCATTAACCTGCCAGCGGTTTCTGCCTGATAACCAAGCATTTGAGCCGTTACCCGCCTCTCTTCTGGGCTTAATTCAGCCAATAACCTTCTCACAACCTTGGCAGGCAACTCGTCAAAAAGGCGAACCCTGTCATCTGGCGACATTTGCTCAACTATTTCAAGAACTTCGCCAGATCGCAATCGATCCAGAAGGCTTTGTTGAACACCTGGATCTAAATACTCATAAACCTCTATAGCTTCATTTTTGGCTAATAATCTAAAAGCAAGTGCCTGCAAGATTAATGGCAAGCGACCAATCGCCTCAGCAATATCTACTGGCTGAACGGGTTCAAGCAAAGACTTAACACCGTCATAATTGCCAGCGGACAACATTGACTCAAGCTGATCAGCCACCTCATCAGCGAGATGCTGTCCTTTCAAAAGAGCAGGAGCTTCAAAAGGTGCCCCAGTTGCCTCATTCATCGGCGCACAAACAGGGCAAAAACATTTTATGTCTATTAGGGGGAGATTGATTCTTTAATTCTTCTTCCAATGAAAAAACCAGCAAATAAAGCTATTATCCCAAAAATGATTGTGATCATTATTAAAGAAATTCCCTGCAACCACATACCATCATTAACTAATTCCACAGTTTCCATCACCCAGCCACTAAAAGTAGTACACGCTCCACAGAATCCAATACAAAAAATTAATTGAAAGCGAAACCTAACTCTTAATCCCATAACTATTCCAAACACAAGAGTTCCTAAAAGATTTACAGCCAGATCGTTGTTAAGTAGCCATCTTATTAAGGCACCTGGCACTGCTCCCGATCCCACAAAAAAGAAACGCTCAAAAGCGACTAACTTATTTTCAACCATTCCCTAAATGGTAACCAAACAATAAAAATACAAAACCACCTAAAATTGAACTAGCTATAATTAATAAGCTCTGGCTCTTATCATCGTTTTTCCAATGATCAAATACTTCCCAAATAAATGATGAAAATGTGCTAAAACTTCCTAAAAATCCTACCCCAATGAATAACAATAATTGAGAATAAACTAAAGTTGTCAATCTTTTATCTAATGCAACGAGCAATCCCAATAAAAAACAAGATATAATATTAATTGTAAATATTAACCAATGTTTAGAAATTTTCTTGTAATTGAATGTATTAAGAATTTCGAATCTAAGGAATGCCCCTAATATAGAGCCTAAAGCAACTAAAAAAAGATCAATAGCTATAGTTGATAAATCAAACATTCAGCCATCCACGATTTAATTGCGAAGATGAGCTAAGAAGTTTAAAAGAAGATATTTCAACCTGGATCCAATTTTTCTTATCCTCACTTTGCCAACTTCTTAAAATTCTTAAGGGAGTTCCTAATGCAATAGATCTTATTTCAGGTGAATCTAAAGAAGGTGAAGCCCTCAAATAACAATTATCACCAGCAAAATATCTGTCGGATGATTCGAATTGAAATAAGTCAGAATTATTTCTTACTGTTCCGCCTACAGGCAAATCAATGGGAGCAAAGATTCCAAGAATTAATAACAGCCAATAACATTTAAGAATAAACTTCATATTCAAAATCAAATGTCTAAGGATGCCAAATCAAGTTCAACACTATGAGTCTCTATAAATTGTCGTCTTGGAGCAACCTTATCGCCCATGAGAATAGTAAAAATCCTATCCGCCTCTAGGGCATCTTCAATCTCTACTTTTTTCATCATTCTTGTAGATGGATCCATTGTTGTTTCCCACAACTGCTTTGGCATCATTTCACCTAGACCCTTAAATCTTTGTATTGTGTAATTAGCCTTTTCTCCAAATCCATCAATAGTTTTCTTTAAATCAGATTCGTTATAGCAATACTTGTGTTTCTTACCTCTTTCCACTTTGTATAAAGGTGGACAGGCAATGTAAATATATCCACCTTCAACTAATTCTTTTTGATAGCGATAGAAGAATGTCAATAAAAGTGTACGAATATGAGCACCATCTACATCAGCATCAGTCATAATTACAACACGGTGATATCTAAGATTCTTGGATGAAAATTCTTCACCTTTTATTCCAAGACCTAATGCTGTAATTAATGATTGAATTTCAGTATTTTTATAAATCTTGGAATCATCTGTTTTTTCTATATTTAAAATCTTCCCTCTTAAAGGAAGAATTGCCTGGAATTTCCTATCTCTGCCTTGCTTGGCAGAACCTCCCGCTGAATCACCCTCAACAATATAAATCTCTGATTCTGATGGATCTCTAGAGCTGCAATCTGCAAGCTTCCCAGGAAGAGTAGAACTCTCTAAAACACTCTTACGCCTTACCAGTTCTCTTGCACGTCTAGCAGCTTCAGCAGCATTAAAAGCCTGTATTGCTTTCTCTAAAATCAAATCAATTACAGAAGGATTAAATTCTAGATATTGGCTTAATGATTCACCTACCAGGCTATCGACAATTCCACGTACTTCTGTATTGCCTAATTTCGTTTTAGTTTGTCCTTCAAATTCGGGCTCTGGCACTTTCACAGATAAAACAACGGTTAACCCTTCTCGGATATTTTCTCCAGCCAGATTGTTATCTCCATCTTTACGTTTCCCTCGCTTACGGGCAAAGGAATTGAGAGTTCTAGTTAATACAGTCTTTAAACCCTCTATATGAGTTCCACCATCTACAGTCCGGATATTATTAGCAAATCCAAGAATACTATCTGAATAAGCATCTACACACCATTGCAAAGCAGCCTCAACTTGAACTCCATCTTTTTCTGAATTGACATAAATTATCTCAGGATGCAAAGCATCTTTTTCTGAATTTATATATGAAACATATTCTTTAATGCCACCTTGGTAAAAGTAAATCTCTTCATATGGATCTCCTTCAGTAGTTAAAGAAGTTTTTCGTTCATCACGAAATACAATACGCACTCCTCCATTGAGATACGCAAGTTCCCTAAGTCTTGAAGAGAGTGTTGCATACTCAAATTCAATACCACTTGTAAAGATTTGATTATCGGGCTTAAAACAAACTGTTGTGCCAGTAACTCCTTTCTGAGATGAGGGCTGGTCTTTTGAAGTTAAACCGCCTACCGGAACTCCTCTTTCAAAACGTTGAACATGAGTCTGATTTTGTCTTCTAACAGTAACTTCCACCCATTCACTAAGAGCATTAACAACGGAAACACCAACTCCGTGCAATCCACCAGAGACTTTGTAGCCTCCACTGCCAAATTTGCCTCCTGCGTGGAGAACAGTAAGGACAGTCTCTAAAGCACTTTTACCTGTTCTTGGGTGAATATCAGTAGGAATACCTCGTCCATTATCCGTAATAGAAGCTGAGCCATCATTACAAAGAACAACCACTATCTCATCACAATGCCCTGCCAATGCTTCATCGACAGAGTTATCTACTACTTCATATACAAGATGATGTAACCCTCTAGGCCCTGTTGAGCCGATATACATGCCTGGTCTTTTACGAACAGGTTCCAATCCCTCCAGAACTTGAATCTGTTCAGCCCCATAGTCGGCCTGGACTTTATTAACCTTGGAATCTTCACTCATTCGAATACACAATTCCCAGGGAAGGTTGTTCTTAAAAACCGCATCTACCAGAAACCTATACCTGGCAAACTAAATTTACCACTGGCGAAGGCAAAAGGCTCTAAACAATTTATGTCGTCATCAAAACCACTCATAATTGTTCTCCTTGGACCTACTGCTAGCGGGAAAACTGCACTAGGGATAGAAATAGCTGAGCATCTGGGACTCGAGATACATAATGTTGATTCTCGTCAGGTTTATATGGATATGGACATCGGGACCGCAAAACCATCCCAAGAACAGCAAAAACGTATAAGACATTTCTTGATTGATTTAAAGCCGCCTAATGAAAAAATGACAATGCATGATTTCCATAAAACAGCAAGAGTCAGCTTGGATAATGCATTAAATAAAACAAACGTTGGATTACTTGTTGGTGGAAGTGGTCTGTATCTCAAAGCCTTAACTAGCGGTCTATGCCCTCCATCCATTCCTCCCGAATCAAGTTTTAGGAAACAATTACATGACATTGGTCAAGAGCAGTGTTATCAACTTCTCCAAAGCTGCGACCCACTGAGCGCGAAAACCATTGCTCCATCAGACTCAGTCAGAACAACAAGAGCACTAGAAGTTTTTTATGCAACTGGTCAATCTAAAACTTCCCTTCAATCTTCCAAACCACCTCCCTGGAGGTTATTAGAGCTAGGACTTAATCCAAGTAATCTCAATGATCGCATTGCACAAAGAACAGAAAACATTTTTCAAAACGGTCTTATTGAAGAAACTGAACACCTCATTGGAAAATTTGGAAAGGAATTGCCCTTGCTAAACACTATTGGATATGCAGAGGCATCTCAAATGATTGATGGCAAGCTTCCCTTAAATGACGCCATATTTCAAACAAATAAAAGAACTAAGCAATTTGCAAAAAGACAAAAAACTTGGTTTAGGGGTCAACACAATCCAAAATGGTTAAATGAGAAAAACCCACTTAGTGAAGCTCTCTCTTTGATCCATAACGTTATAAGGTGAACTAAGTAGATATAAATTTGGGCTTCCTTATTTTTACTCTGCTCTAATCCTTCATCACACTGAATGCCTCCTCGTCCCCGTTTTGACCGTCGTGCTCCCGTCCGCGAGCTTCCCAACATAAATGACCGTATCAAATATCCCCAGCTAAGGGTAGTTGATGCAGATGGGACCCAGCTAGGAGTTATAAATCGAGAGGCAGCCTTAGAAGTCGCCCAAGAAAGAGAGCTTGATCTAGTTCTGGTTAGCGAAAAAGCCAATCCCCCTGTTTGCCGAATTATGAACTACGGCAAATTTAAATTTGAACAAGAAAAAAAAGCTAAGGAAGCAAAGAAAAAATCTCATCAAACCGAAGTAAAAGAAGTAAAAATGCGCTACAAAATTGACCAGCATGACTATGAGGTGCGCATAAATCAAGCCACTCGATTCCTTAAAGCAGGCGATAAAGTTAAATGCACCGTGATTTTTAGAGGGAGAGAAATTCAGCATACGAATCTTGCGGAGTCACTCCTTGCAAGAATGGCAAAAGACCTTGAAGAACAAGCAGAAGTTCAACAAACACCTAAACGAGAAGGGAGAAATATGATCATGTTCTTAACTCCACGAAAGACACCTTTAATAAAAAATGAAAAAGAAGTAACAACTTCTGCAAAAGCTGAACGAACAATTTCATAACCAAATATCTGCCTGATAACAATGCTTTATGACATGAATGATTTAATCAATCTGATTACAGATTGATTAAGTTTTCACCGTCACACGAGCTTAGGACAAAGAAATAATTGTCACTTGTGCCTTAATTAATTATTGTGGTCACATTCAGCCCTTGCATAAAGGCGTGAGATTCCATATCCAGCAGGAGAGTGATATCCCTGCATCAAGCCAACTTTATAATCAGATTTGCTTTGCAATAGCAGCTCGGCACTACCCGCCTGGGCATAGGTTGCCAAGCACACGTCAGCTGGCAATGCAAACCGGATTGCATAGAAACACAATTAGCAAGGTATATAGGCAATTAGAAACTGATGGTGTTGTAGAAGCGATTGCAGGTTCTGGGATCTATGTTCGTGATCAGCAAAAACAACGTGAAGTTAAAAGTGCCTCAAGTTACAGAAACAAAGGGGTTACTGACATTGATCAAGAAGTAAGAAAATCTGTAGATGGACTGCTTAATGCTGGATGCACCTTACAACAAACAAGAGAACTATTTGTTCAGGAAATAGATTGGAGATTAAGGTGTGGAGCAAGGGTTTTAGTCAGTACTCCCAGAGAAGATATAGGTGCTTCAATGTTAATAGCTGAGGAATTAGAGCCAAATTTAAATGTTCCTATTGAAGTAGTGCCTATGGAGGAATTAGAAGATGTTTTAGAAAGCTCCAATAATGGAACAGTTGTGACAAGTCGCTATTTTATCCAACCTCTAGAAGAATTAGCCAAACAGCATGGAGTACGAGCAATAGCAGTAGACCTAAGTGACTTCCGCAATGAACTATCAATGCTTAAAGAATTGCGATCTGGCAGCTGTGTTGGAATTGTAAGTATTAGCCCTGGAATCCTCCGAGCAGCAGAGGTAATTTTGCACAGCATGAGAGGAAATGAATTATTACTAATGACTGCAAATCCTGATGTAGGTAGCCGATTACTTGCCTTGCTGAGAGCTGCTAATTACGTCTTATGTGATAGCCCTAGCCTCCCTCTAATAGAACATACACTAAGACAAAATAGATCACAGTTAATGAGAATGCCTCAAGTTCACTGCGCAAAAAACTATTTAAGTGAATCAACGATAGAGCAACTTCGCAAAGAGATAGGCCTTATTAAATAACCCCCCTTATTCTTTGAGCAAATGCTTAAAGCCATTCAATCAGACATAGCCATTATAAAAGAGAGAGATCCTGCAGCAAGAGGATTGCTTGAAATCATTCTCTGTTATCCGGGTTTCCAAGCTCTCGTATTGCACAGAATCAGTCATAGGCTTTGGAAGTTTGGCATGCCATTATTCCCTCGCCTACTTAGCCAAATTACTAGGTCCTTAACTGGAATTGAAATTCATCCAGGAGCAAAAATAGGGAAAGGCGTTTTTATTGACCATGGAATGGGAGTAGTTATTGGTGAAACCACAGAAATAGGAAATAGATGTCTTCTCTACCAAGGTGTGACACTTGGAGGCACTGGCAAAGATGAAGGCAAGAGACATCCAACCTTGGCAGAAAATGTAGTAATTGGAGCTGGAGCGAAAGTACTAGGGGCTATAACAGTTGGTACAAACACAAGGATTGGGGCAGGATCAGTTGTAGTAAGAGATGTTGAAGCTAATAGCACAGTTGTGGGAATCCCTGGAAGGGTTGTGCATCAAAGTGGTGTACGAATTAATCCTCTGGCTCACTCAGCGCTACCAGATACTGAAGCAACAGTAATTAGAAATCTTATGGAACGTATTGATTACCTGGAAGGTCAAGTAAGTAGCATGAGTAATTCTTTGAAAGATTTCAATCAAGGGAGTTCACCTAATGCAGTTTTACCTGGAGAAGCCCAAAATCTAAAAGACCGAGAAATTATTGAATTCCTAGGAGATGAAGTTAACGATGATCAATAATACTGTTTTATTCCTTATCGGATTCAGGTGCAGGTTGAAACATAAACATAGAGTAAATAACATTCCTACGCATATTTGTCATCATTTCTAGGAACATGTCATACCCCTCATTCTTATATTCTATTAAAGGATCTTTTTGACCATATCCTCTAAGACCTACTGATTCCCTCAAAGCATCCATCGCCTGCAAATGTTCACGCCATAAAGTATCTATTTGCTGAAGAATGAAGAATCTTTCAGCCTCTTTCATTAAGCCAGGTTTTTGTTCTTCAATCTGAGCTTCTTTAAGATCATAAGCATTACGTAATTGTTCTTGTAAAAATGCTTTCAACTCATCAATATCTAAACCTTCTAGCTGATCAGGTTTTAAATCATTTAATAAATAAACGAACTCTTTTACTTTACTAACTAACTGAGCTAGATCCCATTCTTCAGAAGGCAAATCTGGATTGACATAAGCATATACAATTTCTTCCATAGTCTTTTCACCATAACCAATCACTTGTTTCTTTAGCCCAAACCCATCTAAAACTCGTCTACGCTCTGAATAAACAGCTCGACGTTGATTATTCATTACTTCATCATACTCAAAAACTTGTTTCCTTATATCATAATAATAAGTCTCAACCTTCTTTTGAGCACTTTCTAAAGACCTAGTAAGCATGCCAGATTCAATAGGCATATCTTCATCAACTTTAAAAGCATTCATCAAAGAAGCAACTCTATCTCCACCAAAAATACGCAGCAAATTATCACCTAAAGACAAAAAGAACCTTGTACTTCCAAGATCACCTTGCCTGCCAGCTCTGCCTCGCAATTGATTATCTACTCGGCGCGATTCATGACGCTCAGTACCAATAACATGAAGTCCTCCAGCTTCACGAACTTGCACTTCTTCTTTCTGAACAACAACATCATACTCAGACTTCACTAATGAAATTGCATCTCTCATTAATTGAATTGATGCATCATTAGTCGGAGCTTTTTCTGCAGCGGTAGAAATTCGATCCTCTAGCTCAATTGCAGTTAATGCTCTATCTCCCCAATCAGCAACTAATTTACGCTCCAAATCTATAAGGACTTTTTCCGTATCTTCAGTAAGAACACATGGATATAATGTGCCAAGTGCACTAGAGGCACTAAGAGGCTTACTGTTATCAGTAGTAACATCTTTGTCTTCCCCAAAGCCAGATGATTCGCTGCGTCGTTGTAAAGGAACAGGTGGCTTATGTCCATCTTCAGGTTTAACAAGCTTAGGCAAAAGAACTTCTCTTAATTTAAGTCTTGCCATGTAATCACTATTACCACCAAGAATTATGTCTGTCCCTCTCCCTGCCATATTGGTTGCAATAGTTACTGCGCCTGCTCTTCCTGCCTGAGCAACAATTTCTGCCTCACGTTCTACATTTTCAGGCTTCGCATTTAATAAATTATGTGGTATCTGCTCTTCTGCCAACAAAGAACTAAGTAGCTCACTTTTCTCAACACTGGTAGTACCTACTAATACAGGTCGACCTTTCTTATGAACCTCCGCTGTTTCATTAGCAACAGCTCTCCATTTACCTGCTTCGGTTTTATATACTTGATCAACCCAATCGTTTCTAGACCGAGGTCGATTTGTTGGTATTACAGTTGTCTCAAGTTGATATGTTTTTTCAAATTCAACTTCTTCAGTCTTAGCAGTACCTGTCATTCCCGCTAAACGCGGATATAATAAGAAAAAGTTTTGATAAGTAATTGAAGCAAGAGTTTGTGTCTCAGACTGAATATTTAATTTCTCTTTAGCCTCTATTGCTTGATGTTGTCCATCACTCCATCTTCGACCAGGCATAACTCTACCAGTAAACTCATCAACAATGACTGCTTCACCATTTCTAACAATATAATTAACATCTTTAACAAATAACTCTTTAGCTTTTAAAGCATTGGTGATGTAATGAGCCCATGGATCTTTAGGGTCATATAAATCATTAACTTTCAACAATTCTTCAGATCTAGCAAACCCTTCATCTGTCAAAGTGCAAGTCCTTTGCTTCTCATCAACCTCATAATCACCTTCTGGATCGATTCCATCTTTACCCATCTCTGCAGCTCTAATAAGAGAAGCGACTACTTCTGCAGCTTTTTGATATTTTTCTTGTGGACGCTCAATTTGGCCAGAAATAATTAAAGGTGTTCTTGCCTCATCAATCAATATAGAATCCACCTCGTCAATGATACAAAATTGAAATTTTCTTTGAACAATTTCACTCATATCACTAGCCATGTTATCTCTTAAGTAATCAAAACCAAGCTCAGAATTAGTTGCATATGTAATATCACATTCATAATTTTTGCGCCTTTCTAGAGGAGTCATATCCTGTTGAATTAAACCTACAGATAAGCCAAGGAATCTATGAACTTGTCCCATCCACTCTGCATCTCGACGAGCCAAGTAGTCATTAACAGTAACAACGTGTACTCCTCTTCCAGTAAGAGCATTTAAAAAACTAGGCAAAGTTGCTACCAAAGTTTTTCCCTCTCCTGTTTTCATCTCAGCAATTTGTCCCTCATGCAAAACCATCCCTCCAATCAATTGGACATCAAAATGCCGCATCCCTAAGACTCTCTTGCTCGCTTCTCTTACTACAGAAAAAACTTCTGGAAGAATCTCATCCAACAGCTCCCGTTGTTTTTCCAATCCAGAAACTTTTGCTAATCGCTCTCTAAAATCAGCAGTTTTAGCACGAAGCTCATCATCTGTTAAAGGAGAAATCTCCTCTTCTAAAAGATTGATATCGCTTACAATAGGTAGATAGCGCTTCAGCTTTCGAGCATTGGGGTCACCCAGCAAAAGCTTGAGCATGGTTTCAGCAGGTCGAATAAATACTCATTCAGCCTAACTACCCAGACTAAAACTTAGTCAAAAAAATATTAAGCGCTATAAAACTTCTCTTCAATTAGCTTTGCTTTACCAGCCCTTTTGCAAGGCAATCCTATACTTTATGTGCATGACAAGCTTAAAGCTGATCAGACATGCTCCTGGAGCCCCTGGGCTGCGATTACTTGGTTTAGGGCCCAACCTTTTACCCAGCAGAGGGCTTCTTAAACTCCAAAGGCTGCTAGACAAACATGCTTTCTGGGCAAGGAATAGATCATATAAAAGTCTCCGTAAATTATTGAGAAAAAGTAGTGTTGTAATTACAATCTGGCGAGATAAAAGAATCGTTGGTTTTGGTAGAGCGACAAGTGATGGCATATATAGAGCTGTCCTTTGGGACATTGTGGTAGCTGGAGATCTACAAGGGCAAGGACTAGGTAGAAAAGTTGTAGAAGCTCTGCTATCTAGCCCTTCAATCAAGAAAGCAGAACGAGTTTATTTAATGACAACCAATAGCAAAGAGTTCTATGAACAGGTTGGTTTCCATGAATCTTCAATGCAAAGTTTATTGATCAAAAACCCTTAAAAAATTTATAAAAGCGGATGAAGAGATTCGAACTCTCGACCCTCTCCTTGGCAAGGAGATGCTCTACCACTGAGCTACATCCGCATTAAAGTTTTTCTACCTTAATCAAAGCAGCATGCCTTAAAAAAGGGTGAATGGTCAATTTAATACTCCAATTAATAACGGTTTATCAACGCAATGCTTTCATTAATGAAGCCATCTCAAGGGCTTGCAATGCATAGTTCCAGCCAAGATTGCTTTTGATGCCAGCTCTTTCTAAAGCTTGTTGCATCGTATCAGTGGTCAAAACACCATAAATAATTGGAATTCCATTTTCTCGAGCAACTGAAGCAATTCCCTTGCTTGATTCGTTTATAACAACTTCAAAATGTGGAGTATCCCCACGAATAACTGCTCCAAGAGTAATTAATACTTGGTATTTGCCTTTAGAGGCCAAAGACTGGCAAATTAGTGGAAGTTCCATTGAACCAGGCACCCAAATAATATCTAATTGAGGACTTGATTCAGAAGTATCTACACCATGCCTTTGAAGGCAATCAATGCATCCACTTAAAAGCTTATTAGTAATTAGATCGTTGAATCGTGCGACGACGATTGCTATGCGGAAATTAGACGCATCATTAAAGCGCCCTTCAATTGAAACCATTGCTTATCTGCAAAATGCCAATAACTCCTACCTTCGCACGCAAGGGGGGTCAGATTCAAACAAAGGCAGAAAGCAAACCATTTACGAGAACGAGGTGAAACCATACTCCCGCAATAATCTCTATTTTTTTAATTTCTCCGTTACGACGATCTGCTGGGTCAGATTGGGTCATATAGAGAACCGGCACACCAACAACCAACATTAAAGAAGCAAAGAGAAGTGCGTTAATAGCAACTGAACTAATGATCTGCATAGGGAATTGAGCGTATGGAGCAAATGCTCACTTCATCCACTAATTGTCACATGAGACAAGCTAGTTTCAGACAAAGATTACAAGGTTGTCGCGAGGCTTCACATCCAAAATGAAAAATCGCCTTTACTATGCCAACAATTCATTGGCAGAAAACTGGTATGACTGCCGAGAGCATTTCACTACAAGGCAGCCTGTTTGGTGACCTAGCAGAAAGCCCGACTAACAGAAAAATCTCACCTGACTCAACTAAAGACGATGATTTTTCAGATGCAGAATTAATAAAAAACGCTCAAGCAAGGCCCAGGCCTTCAAAAAGTTCAACAGACATAGAACCTTTAGATCATCCAATTGGCGATGAAAATCCTCAAGGGAGTGATCTGACAAATGTTTCCCATCACAGTGACGTAGAAATTACGCAACTCACTCCAGTTCTTCGTCATTATGTAGAGCTTAAAAAAGAAAATCCAGAAAGAATATTGCTATATAGACTTGGTGATTTTTTTGAATGTTTTTTTGAAGATGCAATTCTTTTATCACAACTTTTAGAACTCACTCTCACTGGAAAAGCAGCTGGAAAAGAAATTGGAAGAATACCGATGGCAGGCATACCTCATCATTCTGCAGAGAGATATTGCTCAATGCTTATCCAAAAAGGTCTCTCTGTAGCTTTGTGTGACCAATTAGAAAGCACTCAAAACAAAGAAGGGAAACTGCTCAAAAGAGGGGTGACAAGGGTACTTACTCCTGGAACCGTTATCGAAGAAGGAATGCTGCAGGCTAAAAAAAATAATTGGTTGGCTGCTGTTCTAATAGAAGCTAAACCTGATAAAAATTCATACCAATGGGGCTTAGCTTATGCTGATATCAGTACTGGAGAATTCTTTGTCAAAGAAGGAATTGACCTAGATGCTTTAGAACAGGAAATTGCAAAGATAGAGGCTTCCGAAGTTATTTGCCAACAAATAGATGATAGATCTCTAGTAAAAAAATGGTGTCCAAAGAATATAGAACTCACTCAAACTGCAAAGACTCCTTTTACACTTCATGAAGCTAAATCTTCCCTAAAGAACCATTACAAATTAAACACTATAAATGGACTTGGATTCCATGAATGGGAATTAGCAATTAGAGCAGCAGGAGGTTTATTAGCCTATTTACATGAAACCAACCCTATCAATTCAGTAGAAAGAACCAGATCTGATATTCCTCTTGAAGTACCTCAACTAAGTGTTTCAAATGAGGCGTTAATCGTTGATGCTCAAACCAGACGTAATCTAGAAATACTTAGTACTCAAAAAGATGGGCGATTTCAAGGTTCACTCCTTTGGGCAATTGACAGAACTCTTACAGCTATGGGAGGTAGATGCCTTCGCCGTTGGCTGGAAAGCCCTCTAATAGACCTGAAAAGAATTAATGCTAGGCAAGAAATTGTAAGTTTTTTAGTTAAAGAAAGTTCGCTTAGGCAAGTTTTAAGAAAATTGCTTAGATCGATGGCAGACCTGGAAAGATTGTCTGGAAGAGCTGGCGCGGGCCATGCAGGAGCTAGAGACTTAGTAGCTATAGCAGATGGTCTGGAAAGACTGCCTCTTTTAGCAGCAAATTTACAAAGTCTTCCTAAAAAATCGCCTTCTTGGCTAATCCCGCTCCAGAATGTAGACAAAGATCTACTAAAACTAGCCAATACTATTAGAAATACTCTAATTAATAATCCACCTTTAAATCTTAGTGAAGGCGGTCTAATTCATGACGGAATAGATCCTATATTAGATGGCCTCAGAAATATGCTCGATGATCAAAATGAATGGCTAAATAGCCAAGAAGAACAAGAGAGAAAAGCTAGTGGGAATAACAATCTTCGGCTTCAATATCATCGAACATTTGGTTATTTTCTTGCAGTTAGCAAATCAAAGGCTAATGATGTTCCATCCCATTGGATACGAAGACAAACATTAGCTAATGAAGAAAGATTTATAACTCCAGATTTAAAAACAAGAGAAGGAAAAATCTTTCAATTAAAAGCGAGGTCAGGTCAAAGAGAGTATGAATTATTCTCAGACCTGAGGCAAATAGTAGGAGATCATGCCCACGCTATACGTAAAGCAGCCAAATCAATAGCAGGTCTAGATGCACTTGCTGGACTAGCAGAATTAGCCGCATCCAATAATTATTGTGCTCCTAAAATACTAGATTCAAAAAGTGGTGCAAACAAAATTTGTATTGAGGCTTGTAGACATCCAGTAGTTGAACAGATGTTGGTAGAAAGAGAATTTCAACCTAACAATATTGAAATTGGTGATAAGACAGATTTAATTATTTTGACTGGACCAAATGCTAGTGGTAAAAGTTGTTATCTTCGGCAAATTGGATTAATACAATTACTCTCACAAGTTGGGAGTTGGATTCCTGCTACTAAAGGTTTAATAAGTATTTCAGATAGAATATTTACACGAGTAGGAGCTGTTGATGATCTTGCTGCAGGTCAATCTACCTTCATGGTAGAAATGGCAGAAACAGCTTATATACTTAATCAAGCCACAAACAATTCTTTAGTCTTACTAGACGAGATTGGTAGAGGTACTGCAACTTTTGACGGTTTATCTATTGCATGGTCTGTAAGTGAATTTCTTGCTAAAGAAATTAAAAGTAGAACCATCTTTGCAACGCATTATCATGAGTTAAATTCTCTTGCAAAAACTTTCACAAATATTTCAAACTCTCAAGTTCTTGTAAAGCAAAATGGCAATGATCTTCACTTTCTTCATAAAGTTGTAGATGGAGGTGCAAATAGAAGCTATGGGATAGAAGCAGCAAGGTTAGCAGGAGTTCCAAAGAAAGTAATTGACACTGCAAATAAAGTTCTGGAAAGATTGGAAAATAATAATTAATAGATTATTGTGAAGAAATATGATTACTATAAGATACTTATTATATAGAAGCTCTTAAAAGAGCATTTACTGCTGCGGATGCAAGAGCAGCTCCTCCCCTATTACCTTCAAGTCTAATTTGAGGGATCTGACTTTTAGATAAAAGCAATTTACTCTCAATGACACTTATAAATCCAACTGGCATACCAACAATCAAACTAGGTAAAAATCCTGTCTTAACAATTACTTTTAAAAGAGATGTTAAAGCAGTAGGGGCACTACCAATAACAACAATAGGCGGCCGACTACTAGTCAATGATTGTTGGGAAAATTGCTGCCATGCCGCCTCAATCCCAAAAGCTGACCTTGTCAAGCCGTATCCATCAATAGACGGGGCCCAATCCAAAAGACAATGTATTGATGGCTGTATTGTTTTCGATGCCATTGGCGCAATGGCTGCAGCTGCCATAGCAGTGTCAGTAAGAATTGGAGCACCATCTTTCAAAGCTGCAAGACCTTCTTTGCAAGCATTAGGTGAAAACCTCAATAAAGGTTGAATTCCAAAATCTCCACTAGTATGAATTAATCTTGCAAGAACTTCTTGTTCTAAATTCTCTAATCCTGTATCACCAAGCTGAGCTTTAACGTAACGAATACTTTCCACAAAAATTGGATGATCAATGGTTGTCAATTTTTTACTCATACAATGGATCATTTAAGGCATCATCTATTTAGAAAAATTGCTCAGCTTTAAATGCCAATACATTTGATCTGGGGTGATGATTATGGTTCTAGTGAACGTGTAATTGAAAATCTAATTAAAGAAATCATTGATCCTGCTTGGATAAGCGTCAACCTAAGTCGACTTGATGGAAAAGATCTTTCACAAGCAAATCAAGCATTAGAAGAAATTCAGACTCCTCCTTTTGGAAGTGGTGGGCGAGTAATATTGGTCAAACGCAGCCCATTTTGCAACGGATGTTCAGCCGAGTTAGCTTCTAAGCTTGAAATAAGCCTCAAGCAAATTCCTCTGACAACCCATCTCATTTTAAATAATACAAACAAGCCAGATAAAAGATTAAAAACTACAAAGCTACTTCAAGAATTAATCAAATCTAACCAAGCCAGTGAGAAAAAATTCTTATTGCCTGCTGTATGGGATGGAGCAGGTTTAAAGGCGCTAGTTCAGAAAACAGCTAAAGAGCTCAATTTAGAACTGGAAGAAGAAGCTATTCTTCTTCTTATTGAATCAATCGGAAATGACAGTACAAGACTGATTTCAGAACTAAAGAAACTAACTCTCTTAGAAAGCACAAAAAATAAAAATGCTCATGCACATGACATCCTTCAAATTAGTAGAGAAACAGTCCATGACTTAATTCAGGGAATATCTACAAACTCTCTCGAAATTGGAAATTGTCTATTGAAAAGTCAATGGGGAGAAGCAATAGCAAAATTAGATGCCCTTATAGATAATGGCGAGCCAGCGCTAAGAATTATTGCCACATTGACAGGGCAAATACGCGGTTGGCTATGGGTTAGCTTGCTAGAACAACATGGCCAAAAAGATGTTGGATTTATAGCAAAGCAAGCAGGGATTTCGAATCCAAAAAGAATCTATGTGATTAGAAAACAAATCCAAGGCAAGTCAACTATTTTTTTCATTGATCTACTAAGAAAAATATTAGGAGTAGAAGTATTATTGAAAAAAGGAAGTTTCCCAAAAAATGCATTTCGAGACGGTCTGCTAACAAAAGGCTGATTTAGCTACCTAATCACTGAAATAATCAAAATTATGCGAAATAAGTAAATGGTTCTTCTGGTGCAAAAATTTGGGGGCACCTCTGTAGGAAGTGTGGAGCGAATTCAATCAGTCGCTCAAAGAATTGCACTTTGCAAAGACCAAGGTTTTGAACTTGTAATAGTTGTCTCTGCAATGGGCAAAGCCACCGATGAGCTAACCCAACTCGCACAAGAAATTAGTCACAAGGCTCCCAAAAGAGAAATGGATATGCTTCTTGCCACAGGAGAACAAGTATCTATTGCTCTACTATCAATAGCCCTCAATGAAATAGGCATCCCAGCAACATCAATGACAGGAGCACAAGTTGGCATTGTGACTGAATCATCCCATGGTCGAGCAAGAATTCTTGAGATCAAAACTGCACGAATTGAAAATCTACTAAGCCAGGGGCAAGTCGTAGTTGTAGCAGGGTTTCAAGGTACAAGCTTAGGTAGCGGAGGAACAGCAGAAATAACCACTTTAGGGAGAGGAGGATCAGACACCTCTGCCGTGGCACTGGCAGCAGCACTGCATGCAGATGCATGCGAAATCTATACAGATGTTCCAGGAGTTCTAACTACTGATCCTCGCAAAGTTCCAAATGCGCAATTAATGAATAGCATCAGTTGTGATGAAATGCTTGAGTTAGCAAGTCTTGGAGCAGCTGTCTTGCACCCAAGAGCAGTAGAAATAGCGCGAAACTATGGCATCAAACTTGTTGTACGTTCAAGCTGGGATGAAACACCAGGAACAACCATAACAAGTCAAGGGAATAGAGAAATAGGCAAAGAAGGGTTAGAGCTAGGTCGTCCTGTGACAGGGGTTGAATTAGTTGAGAACCAAGCTGTTCTAGGGCTTGCTCACATTCCTGATAAACCTGGAATTGCGGCAGATTTATTTGAAACTCTTTCCAAGGGGGGGGTAAATGTAGATCTGATAATCCAATCAACTCATGAAGGCAATAGTAATGACATCACCTTTACTGTCGCTGAAGAAGAATTATCTCTAGCAAAAGCCCTATGCAAGCAATTCATTAATAAGTTTGGAGGTGAACTATCTACTCAAAGTGAAATGAGCAAATTAAGTATTCGAGGTGCCGGAATTATGGGAAGGCCAGGCATAGCAGCAAAGTTATTCGAGACAATCTCCAAAGCGGGAATTAATTTAAGGCTTATTGCTACTAGCGAAGTGAAGTTAAGCTGTGTTATTGATTCTGGAATGGGATGCAAAGCACTTAGAGCTGTTAGCGAAGCATTTGAAATTAAAAAAGATCACATTCACATTAATCCCGAAATTTGTAATTTAGAAGAGCCAGAAGTGAGAGGAGTTGCTTTAGATACAAATCAAGCTCAAATGAGTGTAATAAATGTTCCTGATATTCCTGGAACTGCTGCAACTCTTTGTAGAGCGTTAACAGAGTCTGGTATTAGCTTAGATACAATTGTGCAATCAGAAAGAAAACATAAAAAAGGTGGTCGCAATATTAGTTTCACCCTTCACAAAGAAGATCGTGAGAAGCTCAATAAAGTTCTTTTGCCACTATTGAAAACTTGGCATGAGGCGTATTTACAAGATGGAAAAGCAATTGCTCGTATCAGTTCAGTTGGTGCAGGGATGCCAGCAACTATTGGAACTGCAGCTCGAATGTTTAGGGCCCTAGCCAATGCAGAAATTAATATAGAAATGATCGCAACTAGTGAAATTCGAACTACTTGTATAGTTTCTGAGAGCTATGGAACCAAAGCTCTCCAAGCAGTACATGAATTCTTTCAATTAAATGAAAGCGATAAATAATCTTACTCTGGTTTAGATAATTTTTTCCTTAATTGTCTGATCCTATCCCTTAATTTGGCCGCCTGTTCAAAATCAAGCTCTTCAGCTGCTAGATTCATTTTACCTTCTAATTTATCAATAATTTCAGGTAATTCGACAAAAGCAATTCCTAAATCTTCACTTTGATTTAAACTATCTACAGCTTTACTAGTAATACTAACCAAGTCAGCATTATCACCCTCATTTTGTAATTTTCTCGACAATTCTAAAAACGAAAGAATTGAATTAGAAGGCTTTTTACCTGCTGGTTTAGGAATAATTCCATGCTTTTGATTATACGCCTGTTGAATTGCCCGACGTCTCTCAGTTTCTTGAATTGCTGTGGACATAGACTCTGTCAAGTTATCTGCATAAAGCAAAGCAAAGCCATCAACATGCCTTGCCGCTCTTCCGATGGTCTGTATTAAGGATCTTTTTGCTCTAAGGAAACCTTCTTTATCTGCATCAAGAATCACTACAAGGGAAACTTCTGGTAAATCTAAGCCTTCCCTTAACAAATTCACACCAACCAAAACATCATATTCTCCCACTCTAAGGTCCTGAATAATTTCAATCCTCTCTATAGAATGAATTTCAGAGTGAAGGTATCGAACTTTGACCCTATTCTCAGAGAGATAATCACTTAAATCTTCTGCCATACGCTTAGTCAAAGTAGTAATCAATACTCTTTCTTTTTTGATAACTCTTTTTCTTATCTCATCTAATAAGTCATCAATCTGCCCTGCCGTTGGACGAACCTCAACCACGGGGTCTAAAACCCCCGTTGGCCTAATTACCTGTTCAACAATTCCATCAGTACTTACCTCACACTCCCAGTCCCCAGGTGTCGCACTTATAAAGACCGTTTGTTTTGCCTTACTCCAAAACTCATCAGATTTCAAAGGTCTATTATCCGCAGCACTGGGTAATCTGAACCCATGATCTATTAAAACCTTCTTTCGAGATTGATCGCCGTTATACATAGCTTGCAATTGCGAACAAGTTACATGACTTTCATCAACTACTAATAGCCAATCTTCTGGAAAATAATCAATTAAACATTCAGGAGGTGTCCCTTGATCTCTTCCTGATAAATGTCGTGCATAATTTTCAACTCCATTACAATATCCAACTTCTTTCAACATTTCAATATCATATTTTGTCCTCTGTTCTAAACGTTGAGCCTCTAATAGTTTTCCTTCTTGATTAAAAAAATCTAATTGGTCTTTTAATTCTTTTTGTATAGATTGTATTGCTATTAGAAGTCTATCCTTAGGAGTAACAAAATGCTTGGCAGGATATATATTTATTGAATTAAGGTTCTCCAATATTTCACCTGTAATAGGATCAACATACCTAATTGCTTCTACCTCATCTCCAAAAAGTTCAATTCTAACCAGTCTGTCTTCATACGCTGGCCCTATTTCAAGGACGTCACCTTTTATTCGAAAGTTACCTCTAGAAATATCTACATCATTACGAACATATTGATTGCTCACTAACTCTCTCAACGATTCTCTTACATTTATATCATTACCTAATTGAAATTTAACAGAAGCCTTCAAATATTCACTTGGTATTCCTAAGCCATAAATACAGCTAATAGAAGCCACAACAATTACATCTCTGCGTTCAAATAATGACCTAGTTGCTGAATGGCGCAACATATCGATCTCTTCATTAACTGAAGATGTTTTAGCTATATAAGTATCACTTACAGGAACATATGCTTCAGGTTGATAGTAATCATAGTAAGAAATAAAGTACTCAACAGCATTTTTAGGAAAAAATTCCCTGAGTTCATTACATAATTGTGCTGCCAATGTTTTATTATGAGCTAATACAAGTGTAGGGCGACCAGTTTGTTCAATTACATTGGCAATAGTAAATGTTTTCCCTGTGCCTGTAGCTCCTAAAAGTGTCTGATATTGCTTACCTTGATTGACACCATACACCAATTCAGATATTGCTTTTGGCTGATCTCCCTTAGGTAAATATGGAGAATTAAGATGATATTTGTGCATCAGATAAGAAGACAATGCGAGCTAATAAAAAAGCCTGGTATAAATTACGTGCTCTTTTCAATTCATTCTCTAGGAAGATATCAATTAAAAATTACATGAATTAACTTTCAGCGATGAATCAATCCCTTCTCTTAAACTTCTGATCATTGCAATCCTTTCTAAATCACTCGCTAGTCCATTCACTGCAGATCCAACCCCTACGCCTGATGCACCTATGGATATAGCCATAGGAACGGTAACAGGAGTCAATCCAGACGCACACAAAATGTGGCTTTGACATCCAGCCATAGAAAAACCTTTAGAAATGCTATGCACTGATGCCAAAGTAGGAGTAGCTTTCTCAATTAAACCAGTGATCCCTGGGCTTTGAGGTATAGCACTCGTTCCACCCTCTGTCTGAATTAAATCAGCTCCTGCATCAACTAACTGCATTGCCAATTGAGTTTGTTGGTCTAAAGGTAAATGATGTGGGACAGTTGCTGAAAGAAAGATATTTGGCAACAACTTTCTAGTCTTAATGGTTATAGAAAGAACCTCTTTAGCAGCAAAACAACGACCTTTTGCATAAAAAGAGTCAAAATTACCTATCTCAACCATGACGGCACCTGCTTCTACTGCTGATGGGAAAAGCTCAGGATCTACTGCGCTTACGCAAACAGGAATTGAGGACGCTTTAATAGCAGCCCCCACTAAATGTGAGTCACAAGCTATATCAATCAGATCCGCCCCACCTATAAATGCAGACCGAGCAATACTTTCTATAGAACTCTGATCGAAGTTTGCTAAACCACTAATGATCTTGAGTACTGAGTGCTGCTCGAAACTTCTTTGAAGAGCAAGAGGCAAATTGAGAAAGCGCGACATCAAATAAATACCAGATAATCTGATTGTGACATTCTTCGTGATAAAGAACTATCAAAATTAAATCTATTGATTTACACAAACGATATGTCTCGACCAACTAAACCTGAAGTTCCATGGAGTCGATGGCATGCTCGACTTCACAAAGGGCTAATACGCAACCACGATTTATTGCCTAAAGGGTCTTCTCTGCTTCTATCAATTTCTGGTGGACAAGATTCAATGGCTCTACTCAAACTCATTGTTGATCTTCGACGACTTTATGAATGGAAAATATTCATTTGGCATGGTGATCATGGCTGGCATAAACAATCAACTCAAATTGCAACAGGCTTAAAAGAATGGTGTAATAACCAAGAACTCCGCTTTGTTAGCGAACGAGCAACAAAAGAAAAAATACATAGTGAACAAGCAGCTAGAAATTGGCGTTACGAATGTCTAACTGCTCATGCGCAATTATTGTCTCAACAAAACCAATCATCACCATGCCATTATGTCTTAACTGGCCATACAAGTACTGATAGAGCTGAAACTCTCCTCCTTAATCTGTCAAGAGGCACTCATTTAAGCGGTCTAGGTAGTCTTAAAAGCTCAAGAACCCTATCAGGTCAAATAAAATTAGTCAGGCCATTATTAATCTTCAGCAGAGAAGATACTGCTCAAATATGTAAAGAGATGGATTTACCTGTCTGGCTTGACCCTTCTAACTCAAATATGAGAATTAGTCGTAATCGTATTAGGGAAGAAGTTATCCCAGTGCTAGAAACGCTTCATCCTGGAAGTACTCGTAGGATTGCATCTCTTGCTGAAAGATTAGGCTCTTTAAAAGATGATCAGGAAGCATTGACCATACTGGCCATAGAAGCAATAAAAGATTCTGAAGGTTTATCTCGACAAAAAGTCATTAGCCTTCCAAGGAATACAAGAAGAACAGTTTTTGCTAAATGGCTAAAGCAATCTGGGGTGCCTGCGTTAAAAGCCTCTCAGCTTGAAGATATCAGCCACAGCACTTCAGCAAGAATGGCCCCAGGTAATAGACAACTTGCAAATGGGTGGATAATCACATGGAATAGAGAGTCAATACAACTCTTTAATCGTCACAATTAACTTACAGCTGACCGGCGTCTTCTTGTCCTTCCTGAAGGGGCATCTTCGATAAGTTCTTTTTCAGCATTCTCCAATGAAGTAGAAGGTGATGGAGTTTTTGTAGATTCTACTGAACGTGGCATAGATTTATACACGTTTTTATCATTCGCACCTGAAGATAACTCCCTATTTTTTATATTGCCTTTTGGTGCAACTTCATCATCAATTCTACCTTTATAAACTGGAGTTCCTGAGGGAGCAGGTTGAACTAAACAAAGGATCAAAGGTTCTACTTGTAATTCTCTTCGCATTCTTCTAGCCAAACCAGCCTCAACCTCTCTTTGAAAACCAATCCAATCTACTTCGACAGAATTGGCGCTAACTTGCCTAGAGAGCTGTTTCCAACGATTATCTAAAACCCAAGTAATCTCTTTCTCAGTCCAGAAAGACATTTTCTTAGGTTCTGCACTAGTAATTACTCCACGCAAATTAACTCTTGGAGGAGCAACCATTGCACCATCAGTACTTACAGCAACGAGCAAAGTAATTACTCCATCTTCAGCTAATTGCTGTCTTTCTTTTAAAACGCGAGCATCAACAATACCGTTCCTAGATGCATCTAAAAGCTCAATCCCAGCTTTTACAGGTTGTCCTCTATTGATGGAGTTAGGAGTTAATTCAACAACATCTCCATTTTCAAGAATCAAAATATTATTCTCTGGAACACCCATAGTCTGAGCACTCTTGCTGTGACACACGAGCATTCGGTGCTCACCATGAACTGGAACAAAATATTTTGGTTTTGTTAAAGCAAGCATCAATTTCTGATCTTCTTGAAAACCATGTCCTGAAACATGAATTCCTTCACCTTTCCCATAAATAACCTTTGCACCAAGCTTCATTAAACGATCAATAGTATTTACTACCGAAATTGTGTTCCCAGGGATTGGACTAGCTGAAAAAATGATTGTATCGGTTGTTTTTACCTGCACATGCTGGTGATCTCCCCGAGAAATACGGCTTAAGGCGGCTAATGGTTCCCCTTGACTTCCCGTCATTAAGAGAAGGGTTTCCCTATCAGGCATATCTCGAATTTGTTTTATTGGAACAAATAGATCATCTGGTGCCTTCATATATCCAATTTCCCTTGCTTTTGCTATAACATTCAACATCGATCGACCAAGCAAACCAACTTTGCGACCATGCTTTAAAGCGAGTTCCAAAATCATCGCAACACGATGAATGGAACTTGCAAAAGTTGTAATAATTACTCGACCTTGAGCCTCAGCAAGGTGACGCTCAAGTGCAGGAAAAACTGTTCGCTCTGAGGGACACCAACCAGGAACTTCAGCATTTGTAGAATCACTAAATAGACATAAAACTCCTTCATCTCCATGATGCGCAAGACGAGCGAGGTCAAAATGCTCTCCATCTACAGGTGTGTGGTCAAACTTAAAATCACCTGTAAAAATTATTGTTCCAACTGGTGTTTTGATGGCTAAAGAGAAACTATCTGCCATCGAATGAGTATTACGAATAAACTCAACAGAAAAATACTGACCTACTTTCACAACATCTCTAGGGCCAACAGTGTGAATAGTGGTTCTATCAGTAACACCAGCTTCTTCCATTTTTCCTTGAAGCATGGACATCGCTAATCGAGGACCATAAATCACAGGAATATTGAAATGCTTCAAATGATGCGAAATTCCACCAATATGGTCTTCATGACCATGAGTAACAATCATGCCTCGCATACGATGCTGATTTTCTCTCAAATAACTAGTATCTGGCATCACCACATTGACCCCATGCATTCCATCACTAGGGAATGCAAGGCCAGCATCAACAAGCATCAAGTCATCTCCATATTCAAAAACACAAGTGTTTTTTCCTATCTCATGCAGTCCTCCAAGAGGGATAACTTTTAAAGATGGTTGTTTAGTCTTGGAATCCCTGGAAACATTATTAATGGAATTTGAAGACCTCGAAAAGCTAGTAGCCATAAGAAAAAGTATGTGAAGAACAAACTCGTTTTGCGGTGTGACAAATCACTTGATAAAGCCAAATGCAATAGAGAGCTTTTTATTAAATTTGTCGCAAGGATTTAATTATATCTATTAGGTCTTCTTTCATTTGTTTTTTTAATGGAGACAAAGGGCGTCGAGGGGAACCGACTTGCCAGCCAATCGCTTCAAGGGCAGCTTTCACGGGAATAGGGTTAGTAGTTGCAAAAAGAGCTCTGAAAAGAGGTTGCAACTGTTCATGATAAGCAAGTGCAATATTCACTTGTCCAGTGGAATATGCATCAATCATGGCTTTAATCCTGCTACCCACAATATGACTAGCAACACTCACAACACCAACTGCCCCCACTGACATCATCGGCAAAAGTAATCCATCATCACCACTATAAACAGCCAACTGAGACCCACATTGCATTCTTAAATCGGTGACTTCACTCGTTGTCCCGCTAGCAGCCTTATAACTAATTATATTTGGACAATTCATCAGCCTTTTTACTGTGGCGGGATGAATTGAAGAACCTGTTCTGCCAGGTATGTTGTAAAGCATTAAGGGTAAATCTGGGGCAGCATTTGCAATCGAGCGAAAATGGATTTCCAAACCTTCTTGAGGTGGTTTGTTGTAGTAAGGAACAACAACCAAAGCCCCATCAGCTCCAAGTTCTGCTGCTTTTACAGTTGCTTCTATCGCTTCAGCAGTACTATTGCTACCAGTACCTGCGAGAACTTTGACAGCTTTGCCAACAGAGCTTTTTACAGTTTCAAGTAATTGATGTTGCTCACTCCAACTCAAAGTTGGAGACTCTCCAGTGGTTCCACAAACAACAATTCCGTCCGAGCCTTCATCCACTAAATATCGCGCCAATCGACCAGCAATTGCATAATCTACCTTTCCATCACTATCAAATGGAGTAACCATTGCGGTTAATAAGCGTCCAAAAGGTTTTGGTGATAAATGGGCAGCAGAGCTCATGAATTAGGTAGCAACAATTCAGCAATTTGAATGGCATTCAATGCAGCACCTTTACGAATTTGATCACCACAAAGCCATAGCTCCAAACAATTAGCATGGCTTACATCTTGACGAATTCTGCCTACAGCAACTGAATCTTGACCAGCAACATCTACTGGCATTGGAAACCTATTTGCATGAAAATCTTCGATAATTTTTATGCCTGGTGCATCATTTAAAGCTTTTCTAGCAAGTCTTACCTCAATTGGCTCAACAAATTCAATATTCACAGCTTCAGAATGTGCCCTTAAAACTGGAACTCGTACGCAAGTTGCCGTCAACGAAAGCTCAGGTGATTCCATAATTTTTCTTGTTTCATTAATCATTTTCATTTCCTCTTCACAGTAATCATTCTCTGCTAACGGCGAATTGTGTAAGAAAAGGTTAAATGCAAGCGAATAGGGCAAAACCTTACTTTTGCTTGTTTTGCCATCCAAAACATCTTGAGTGAGATTTTTAAGCTCTTTCATAGCTTCAGCGCCTGCACCACTAGCAGATTGATAAGTAGAAACTACAACTCGTTTTATTGGCGCTAATAAAGACAAAGGTCTTAAAACTACAGTGAGTAAAATTGTGGTGCAATTGGGATTTGCAATTACGCCTTGATGAGTCAAAGCTTTTTCGGGATTAACTTCAGGAACAACTAAAGGGACTTCAGGGTCCATCCTAAAAGCACTGGAATTATCAATTAGCACAGCTCCAGCAGCATTAATAGAATTTCTCCATTTCTTTGATATAGAGCCGCCAGCAGAAGCAAAAACTAAATCCACTCCTTGAAATTGTTCAGGAGAAGCGGGATGAATTGTTATATTTCTACCATTCCAAAGTTTGATTTTGCCTGCAGACCGCTCTGAAGCCAACAATTTTAATTGATCAATAGGAAAGGAACGTTCCTCCAATAATTGCAAAAGCTCATTACCTACTGCTCCTGTTGCTCCTAAAACAGCAACAGTCAGGGGTCGATTGGGTAAAAAATTTTTAAAAGACAACTTTTGCAGAGAGTGATTTCCCGAAGAACAAAAAGATCAAATCTTGGAAAATCTACTCAAGAATCTTCAAGAAATCTATAAAGGAACTATAGCTTTTGAAAGTTTGCCAGACTCTTTCTTAATGTAATGAGCTAATGAGCTTTCGTTTAGTAGCTGCCCAATGAGCAATTCCACATTAAAGGTAAAAACAAAATCAATGCCTGACAGCCGTTTGGCAGTTGAATTAGAAATTTCTGCAAAGCAATGCAAAGAAAGTTATCAACAAGCATTGTCTAAATTAAGCAAAACTGCCAATCTGCCTGGATTTCGGAAGGGAAAAGTTCCTCAAGCGGTGCTGTTACAGCAAGTAGGGGCTAAAAGGATTCAAGCTTCAGCCATAGAAAAGCTTTTAGAAGTTGTATGGCCTCAAGCGCTACAACAAGAATCAATCGAACCACTTTGTGAGCCAGAATTAATTGGTGGCTTTGAAGCTTTATTAGAAAATTTCAACCCTGATTCAAAACTGACACTTACATTAGAAACAGATATCTCACCAATACCTCAATTAAAAAGCTCTAAAGGACTAACAGTAGAAGCTGAAAAAGTTGTTTTTGATCCTAAGAAAATTGATGAACTGATAGAGCAATCTCGAAAACAACTTTCAACTTTAATACCAGTTGAAAATAGACCGGCAAAAAAAGGTGATGTTGCTGTCGTTAGCTTTGAAGGAAAGTTTACTGATAACAATAGTCCAATTGAAGGCGGCAACAGTGACTCAATGGACATCGAGCTAGAGAAAGGTCAAATGATTCCTGGATTTGTAGAAGGAATCATAGGAATGAACATAAATGACGAAAAAACAGTTGAATGCACTTTCCCAAAAGATTATCCGCAAGAAGATGCCCGAAATAGAAAAGCCAAGTTTGATATTAAAGTCAAGGATCTAAAAACAAGGGAGTTGCCTAAGCTAGATGATGATTTTGCTAAACAAGCTAGCGATAAAGATAGTCTGGAAGAGCTTCGAAAAGAACTAGAAGCAAAATTAAAAGAGGATGCACATCAACGAAGTATCAAAAACCGTCAAGAAGCATTGTTAAAAGCTCTTGTTGAACAATTAGAAATTGATCTACCAAAAACTCTAATCGAGATAGAAACTCGCAATCTTATTGAACAGACCGCTAGAAACTTTGCTCAACAAGGAATCGATGTTAAATCAACTTTTACTCCTGAACTAATCAATAAATTGATGGATTCTTCTAGGCCAGAAGCAATTGAGAACCTTCGTCGTCAATTCGCCATGCAAGCTCTTAGAAAAGAAGAAGGTATTGAAGTCCCTAATAAAGAAGTTGATAAAAAATTCGAAGAAGTCAAAAAAGAATTGAGCAAAGAAAAAAATATCGATTTCGAAAAATTAAAAGAAGCTGTATTAGAAGATCTACTCCAAGACAAAGTCTTTACATGGCTAGAAGAAAACAATACCGTAATTGAAACATTGCCCAAGACAAAATCCTTAAATGGAAAACCCTCTACCCAAGGGAAAACTAGCCAATCAAAAAGCAAAAAAACAAAAACAAAGGTAGAAAAAACAACCAAGTGATAATTGAGCTTTTAGATTATCCAAATAAAGAGACATTGTATTAGCGTGACCCCCTCTGCCTTCAGCCACCCAATCAAAAATATATGGGAAGGGATGTATCCCATTTCTGGGCCTGGTGTGCTTCCTACAGTTGTTGAGCAATCAGGAAGAGGTGATAGAGCATTTGATATTTACTCCAGACTGCTACGAGAAAGAATAATTTTTCTTGGTACAGACGTTAATGACCAAGTAGCTGATGCATTAGTTGCCCAAATGCTTTTTCTCGAAGCTGAGGATCCCGAGAAAGATATACAGCTTTATATAAACTCTCCTGGCGGATCAGTAACTGCAGGTTTAGCTATTTACGACACAATGCAGCAAGTAACTCCTGACGTAGTCACTATCTGCTATGGATTAGCAGCAAGCATGGGGGCATTTTTATTATCTGGTGGTACTAAAGGTAAAAGAGTCTCCCTACCAAATTCAAGAATAATGATTCACCAACCTCTAGGTGGAGCTCAAGGCCAAGCTGTTGAAATCGAAATTCAAGCCAAAGAAATTCTTTTTCTAAAAGAAACCTTAAATGGTCTTCTCTCAGAGCATACAGGTCAGCCAATCGACAAAATTGCTGAAGACACAGACAGAGACCACTTCCTTTCCCCGCAAGAAGCGGTTGAATACGGCCTGATAGACAAAGTCATAAACAGCACGAACTAAAGAGGAATCGTTAAGGAAAGCTGACGAAGCAGCAATTACTAACGATCCTATTAGTAAGGCTGAACATCCTTTGTCAGATCCTTTAACCCTTTTGGAATTCTTCTAAACTCGATGGCAAAGTTTGAAGCCCATCTCAAATGCTCTTTTTGTGGCAAATCCCAAGAGCAAGTTAGGAAACTCATTGCAGGTCCAGGAGTCTATATCTGTGATGAATGTATAGATCTCTGTAATGAGATCTTGGATGAAGAACTGATAGATAATCAAACAAAAACAAGAGAAGCAAACAATCCATCAAATAAAAATCACACCGCCATTACAAGTACTAGCAAGCCTGCTCCTACCCTAGCGACCATCCCCAAACCAATTGATATTAAAGACTTCTTAGATAAACAAGTAGTTGGACAAGAGGTTGCAAAAAAAATCCTTTCTGTGGCTGTCTATAACCATTACAAACGACTTGCTTGGCAAGGCGATGGTAATCAGGAAACGGACCTAACAGCAACAAGATTACATAAGTCAAACATTCTCCTTATTGGGCCTACTGGTAGTGGGAAAACTCTTCTCGCGCAAACTTTGGCAGAGCTGCTAGATGTACCATTTGCAGTAGCAGATGCAACGACATTAACCGAAGCAGGATATGTAGGAGAAGATGTTGAAAATATTTTGCTTAGACTCTTGCAGAAAGCCGATATGGATATTGAACTTGCGCAAAGAGGAATTATTTATATCGATGAAATAGATAAAATCGCTAGAAAAAGTGAAAACCCTTCTATAACAAGAGATGTATCTGGAGAAGGAGTGCAACAAGCTTTGTTAAAGATGCTAGAAGGCACTGTTGCCAACGTACCGCCTCAGGGAGGCAGGAAACATCCATATCATGATTGTATTCAAATAGATACCAGCCAAATACTCTTTATTTGTGGAGGTGCTTTTGTTGGTCTAGAAGATATTGTTCAAAAAAGATTAGGCAAAAACTCTATTGGCTTCATGCCTACAGATAGCCGAGGGCAAAATCATCTCAATAGGGACTTAGACAATAATCAAATGATTAACAATCTCGAGCCAGATGATTTAATACGTTATGGTCTAATTCCTGAATTTATTGGAAGAATGCCAGTAACAGCAGTCCTAGAACCATTGAATTCAGAAGCTTTAGAGGCAATTCTAAAAGAACCTAGGGATGCCGTAATTAAACAATTTAGAACCCTAATGAGTATGGATAATGTAAAACTTGAATTTGACGAAGGTGCAGTCACGGCAATTGCTCAAGAAGCATTTAGAAGAAAAACTGGTGCAAGAGCCCTAAGAGGAATAGTTGAAGAATTAATGGTTGATCTTATGTACAAACTTCCTTCCGAAAAAAATGTCAGTGATTTTACAGTGACTAAAAAAATGGTGGATGAAATGATTATCGGTGGGAAGGTATTAAAACTGCCCTCTAACGAAAAAATAGATCACCCTGAATCTGCCTAATTCAAGCCAACAATCTATTGTGCAGCCTATGAGCAATACATATGCACCGCTGCATAACAAATATCGTCCTCAAAGTTTTGACGACTTAGTAGGTCAAAAAGTAATTGCAAGTACTCTTAAGCAAGCACTGCTGACTAATCGCATAGCACCTGCTTATCTATTTTGTGGCCCTCGAGGAACTGGTAAAACATCTAGTGCGCGTATTTTAGCTCGATCTCTGAATTGTTTGAATGTTGAAGAGCCAACCATCAATCCCTGCTGTCAATGCAATCTTTGCCAAACAATTTCAGCAGGGAATGCCCTAGACGTTATTGAGATAGATGCTGCTTCGAATACTGGAGTAGATAATATCCGTGATCTTATAGAAAAGTCTAAGTTCGCTCCAGTAATAGCTCGATGGAAAATTTATGTAATTGATGAATGTCATATGCTTTCTGCAGCTGCTTTTAATGCTCTTCTAAAGACTTTAGAAGAGCCTCCATCAAGAGTTGTTTTTATACTTGCTACAACTGATCCACAACGTCTTCTACCAACAATTATCAGTAGATGCCAAAGATTTGATTTTAGTCAAATCGAACTAAATGATTTAATCAATCATTTACAAGAAATTGCCAATAAAGAAGAAATTGGTATTGAAAAAGAAGCAATAAATTTAGTCGCTAGACGTTCACAAGGTGGCTTGAGGGATGCACAAAGTATGCTTGACCAATTAAGCCTTCTCCCGCAACCAATCACAGTCAATGCCGTATTAGATTTATTGGGAGAAGTTTCCGAGGAAAAGCTACTTGACCTTGCAATGGCTTTAACAAAGAAAGACCCTCTTAATTTACTACTAATTTGTAGAGAGCTTATTAATAATGGCAAGGATCCAATGGGAATTCTTCAAGGACTAGCATCAATTCTCAGAGATTTAGTACTAAAAAATGCAGCTCCCGATTATCCTGACCTATGCAGTATTTCACAAGAATCTCATCAGAAACTTTCGGAAATTGCAAGTCTAGTTGAACCAGAACGACTATTACAATGGCAATCGCACCTCAAAGGTTCAGAAAATAATCTTCGACATAGTTCTCAACCAAGACTTTGGCTGGAAGTTCTACTATTAGGACTGTTAAATGAACCTTTCAATACAAAACTGGAAACTCAAGTTAATGCAGCAAGAGCAAATATCTCATACACATCTCAAGAAAGGCATGAGCCATCTGAAAATCCCAATAAGAATAATCCAAATTTAGAAAATAAGAATGTAGCAGATAAGCATCAGTCCTCTTTAGAGAAAAATGTAAATGTGAAGGAAACAAATAGCGGTTTATCAGAAGCTTGGGAACAAGTATTAGCCCGTATAGACTTACCATCAACAAGAATGCTTTTATCACAACAAGCACAACTAGTTGGGTTGTCAGAAAATAAGGCAGAAATTAATGTTGCAGAAAATTGGCTAGGAATGATAGAAAGTCGAAAAAGTCTTCTGGAAAAAGCAATTAATGAAGCACTAGGTCAGGAAAGGAAATTAATTCTAAATTCCCAATCAAGATTATCTGTTAATACAGAGAAGAAGATAAAAGTCAGTGATAAACATTTAAAGCAAACTTCTACAGAGACAGCACAAGATATTAAACCTAAGGAAAGTCCAATTAATAATATAGATTCTTCAAAATTTCAATCAGAAAAGAAAGATGAAAGCAATAAATTTATCAATGGAAAGGCAGAGGAATTCGCTAAATTCTTTAATGGAGAAGTTATTAATATCGATAAGAAGACTTAAGCTTAAATTAATTACCTTGGTGAGTAGTCTTGTTCCAAACTAATTTCTTAGGTAAGACTGCCATTTTTATTGTTACCCAAGGAATAACAATAAACCAGTGAATCAGGTAAATGACAGATATTAATAATCTAAGTAATTTAGGAGAAGGTAAGTCTGGGCCTTGAGATTTTCTTCTGCAACCTCGAAAATAGGCCACTCCAGATACACTCAAAGCAATACATGATAAAGGCCAGTACAAGGGAAATGAGTGAGTCCAAGTGGCAATTAACAAGTCTACAGAAGATACGACAGGCAATACATATTGAAGAGTGAAGAAACATCCTAAGTCAAGTTTTTTGACAAAGCCGAGCCTTCCGGAAAAGAGAAAAGACCAATAGTCAAAAAAACGTTGTAATCCACCTTCTGCCCATCTATTTCTTTGTCGCCACAAAGACCCTAAAGATTCAACTGCTTCTTCCTGAATAGGAGGATTCCAAAGCAAACCGACATTAGCGCCAACAATCAATAGCCTAAAACTCAAATCAAGATCATCAGTCAAAGTATCTTCATTAAAGCCTCCACATTTATTCAATATATTTCTCTCTATAAGCTGACCATTTCCTCTTAATTCACCCACTCCTCCTACGAAGATTCTTCCTTGCTGGATAAAAGCATCCATTGCCATTTCCATAGACTGGCAATGAGTCAATAAATTCTTTCCTGAGTTTATAACTGCCTTTCTTAATTGAACGGCAGATAAACCATATTTCTCCGCAAAAGGAATAATCCTCAACAAAATATCATCATTAAACTGTGCATCTGCATCAAGAATAAAAATCCATTTACCATTCAGTTTAGATAGCGCATAATTAAGTGCGCCAGACTTGCCTCCTCCGGAAGATCTTGATCGATTTAAGACTTGAATTTCTTGAAAAGTTTGGGTTAATTGATTCAATAAAATGGACGTCTTATCTTTACTTCCATCATCAATAATCATTCTAGTTATTTTATCCTTTGGATATCTAATAGAAATTAGACGTTCCACTAATCTCTCAACAACATTCTCTTCATCTCTAGCTGAAACCACAACATCTACCATTGGGAGAGATTGGTATTCCTCTGGAGTAAAAGCAACCAATTTAGATTGATCAAAACGATTATCTATCTCTCTTAAAACAATCGACAAACCATAAATTCCTAGCAATACAGCCAATATTAATGCTGGCAATAAGCTTATTGATGCGGGAATTAAATAAGGACATAAGCCTAATAAAACGCAGCAAATCAAGAATAAGCTGGCCTTTCCGCGGCGATTTCTGCCATTTGTAGCTGCAAAGGCCATTGGAATCCTGCAGTTCAAATGTTGACTCTAAGCTGTCTTTTCATAACTAACGTAAAGATTCATATGTTGTTCCAGGGTAATAATGCTTAAGGATATTTTGGGTTGACCATCCTCGAAGGGCCAAATCAGTTGCACCTGCTTGAGACAAACCTGCGCCATGGCCAAAGCCTCCACCAATAAATTCCCAGCCACCTTCTTTCAGTTTTCTAAGCCAAAAAAGTGTACTTGGTAAACTTCTCAACCGTCTTCTAATAGCATCTCTGCGAAGAATTATCGGAGATTCATTTCTTCGCCCAGATATTTCCAAGGCAATAACTCTGCCACTAGGCCCTCTTTCAAGAATCTGTAGTTTTTGAGGCCTTCCAAATTTTTTCCTCAAAGGAAGTAACGCTTCTTGCAACTCTGAAGCTGAAATTTTCCTACGCCATCTAAATAAATAATGGTTGTTGCCATAAGCTCCATCTCTTTTAGCCAACAAAGTTTGAATCATAGATTTCTGATTGAGTGGTAAAGCAAATTGCTTAGACCATCTCTTAGAACCATCAAATTGTGTTTGCAAATAAGGAACAGAATCTATAGACCAGGCTTCATTCGCGGAAGCCATTACACCACCATTAGTTGCATGATAAACAGCATTAATTGGTGTTCCTTCCCAAGTTAAAACTTTGCCGGATGTTTTTTTAATTGCCTCTTGAACTTCTATTTCAGCTTTCTGAGGGTCTTTATAAACTTGACACTGTGTATTACTGCACAAATGATATCCATCTATTTCAAAACGCTTTGAATTGGCTAATGCCCATGTTCGAGCCAATACAGCCTGTGCACTTAAAGCTGATAAGGGAGAAGAAGAACCAATCTCATGAGGCACTACTCCCAGTAAATATTTTTCAAGATCAACACGTTCAACCAAAGTCCAACTTTGATATGCATCCTTCTGCAAAATAAATGAGCCCGAATATAAACCACCCTTCCATCTCAAACCCTCAGCCGCATCTATAGTTGAATTTCCATTTAAAAAGAATTTCGCATTTCTGACTTTCAAAAAAGGTTTAATTTCATGCGAGATCTTTTCCTCAAAACTCCTTGCTTGAAAAGACTTAGGAAGGTTTATATCTGCTGCTATCCAAATTTCCCAATCCAAAGGGTGCGCAATAATATTTTCTACTCCTTGATCATCTAATAGAGCCGAAACACTTTGAGCTGACTCAAAACTCGCAAAAGGACCCAACACTTGTCGAGAAAAAGTTTTTAAAGTTTTGAGAGGAACCTTTTCCCAACCAATAGTTATATCAACTGATTTATGAACTAATCCTGATTGATCTTTCAAAATTAATGGCTTCTTTCCACCACTTATTAAATTCAAGTCAGGTGAAGGAATATCTTGCAATAAGCTCCTACCCAGATAAGGCTCTAAACCCACTAAGAGGTCACCGTTCGCAGAGATAATTGATCTAGGAGCTTCAATCTGTTCGTGAGTAGAATGGACAATATTTGGTTCCAGCAAGTTATTTGCTTTAGAGCGATCAAAAATACCTTGGGCTAACAAGAAGCATCCAAATACCAGTGATATTCGTGGAATTAATGTCCTAATCAAGGGTAGCTAAAAAGTAATTACCAAAATAAATAAAACCTAATTGGCATTTAGGCAGTCTAAGGAAGTAGTCTATTAGATTGTATTTGTATGATTGGCAAGACATGCCTAAACTAAAAACTCGTAAAGCAGCCGCTAAGCGGTTCAAAGTTACGGGTACTGGCAAATTTATGCGGCGAAGAGCCTTCCGTAATCATCTGCTCGATCATAAGAGCACCAAGTTAAAGCGCCATCTTGCTACTAAAGCAGTCGTAGATGAGCGCGATGCGGATAATGTAAGTCTCATGCTTCCATATAGCTAATAACGCAAAATATTCATTCTTGCTAAACCAATCTCATCACTGATTATTTTCACTCATGTCACGCGTAAAAAGAGGAAATGTTGCTAGGAAAAGAAGAAACAAAATTCTTCGCATAGCCAAAGGCTATCGAGGTGGCAATGGAAAACTGTTTAGAACGGCCAACCAACGTGTCATGAAAGCACTTTGCAATGCATATAGAGATCGAAAACGTAGAAAACGTGATTTTCGACGCTTATGGATTGCTCGCATTAATGCAGCGGCAAGACTTAATGGGATGAGCTATAGCAAGTTAATGGGGAACTTAAAAAAAGCAGACGTGAGAATCAATAGAAAAATGTTGGCTCAGCTTGCAGTAATAGACCCAAAAAGTTTCAAGAATGTTGTTACACACAGTCAAAAATAATGCTTAGATAACTTTTTTAAGAAAGTTATTACTATAAGCAAAAATAATGAATTAATTCAAAACCTATTATTATGAAAGTAATTTCATATATTGGTAAAATGAAAGAACTCATTAAGAAATGAACCTCTCACTCCCCCAAACATATCTGATAGGTCTAAGTGTCTTATTAGCAATAATCGCAGTTTTAGTTGGTAGACAAGTTCTAAAAGTTAGGAAAGATGAAATAGAGTTAATCAAATTAGAGCAAAGTGGTAACAGTGAATCTAATGATTCAGCAAAGTTGTATGAGTTAGCTTCTGTTCAATTAAAAAAGAGATTATATCCTCAAGCAATCGCAACACTAAAAAAATCCATTAAAGCACTAAAGGACGAACCAAATGATGCAAAGGCAATTATTGAAAATGCATTAGGGTTTGCACTTGCGGCACAAGATAAATTTAAAGAAGCCATAACACATTATCAAAAAGCAATTAAAGAAAAGCCTGATTATCCTGTTGCAATAAACAATTTGGCTTTTGCAAAGCTAAAGTTATTGGAAGAAAATGAAGCTTTTGAACTATATCAATCAGTTTTAACTATGGATCCAAAGAACAAAACTGCAAAAAAACAAATTTCTAAAATGCAAAAGAGAAAAGAGTTTTCTACAGATAATATAGTTTACAAAAAAGGTTTTTAATTTTTTTACTCTCAATGATAATGAAACTGGGTCAAGATTTGCTAAAAATAGGCACTAAGAATTTCAAAAGTAGACTACTTACAGGAACAGGAAAATATAAAAATTTCGAAGAGATGAACGAGAGCCTTAAGAGTTCGCAGTGCGAGATTGTAACTGTAGCTGTTAGAAGAGTTCAAAGTTTAGAAGCTGGCCATATTGGTCTAATGCAATCTATTAATTGGAAAAAATTCTGGATGTTACCTAATACTGCTGGGTGCTCAAATGCAGAAGAAGCAATCAGAGTTGCAAGGCTAGGGCGCGAGTTAGCAAAACTATCTGGTCAAGAAGAGAATAATTTCATCAAATTAGAAGTTATCCCTGATAAAAAATATCTTCTACCAGATCCTTTAGGAACTCTTGAAGCTGCAGAACAACTAATTAAAGAAAAATTTGAAGTGCTTCCTTATATCAATGCGGACCCGCTTTTAGCCAAAAGACTTGAAGAACTTGGATGTGCAACAGTAATGCCCCTTGGCTCAGCAATTGGATCTGCTCAAGGCCTTCTCAACCAAAGCAACATTCAAATAATTATTGAAAATTGCAACGTACCAGTAATAGTAGATGCAGGTATTGGAGTTCCAAGTCACGCAGCAAAAGCTATGGAAATAGGAGCAGATGCAGTTCTAATCAATAGTGCAATTGCTTTAGCAAAAGAACCGCCCATGATGGCTAATGCAATGAACAAAGCAGTTCAAGCAGGAAGAGAGGCTTTTATGGCAGGAAAACTTGAAGAAAGATCGGTTGCAAATCCAAGTTCACCAAGCAGTGGATTAATTTCGACACCAAATATTGCAATTCAGTAAAGGTACGTAACAGAATCCGACACTGCCCCTCTGAAGTCCATAAGGTCCGCCGAGAGGTATATAGAAAATGACAGTTACTGAAGAAAGTGGAGGGCGTCTTAATGCATTTGCTAAAGAACCCGAAATTGAAGTAATTACACCAAACAGCATGCTGCAGAGTCAATCTCAGCGAATAATCCTGATTGGTGCAATACTTTTCATTGGTATTATTGGATTTTATTGGATCCTTAAATGAAACCCTTGTAGTAGCTTTCTATGATGGGTTCTTTTTTGATCTTTCCTGCGGGAGTTTTGGGTGAAAGTATTTGTTCTCGGCGGTGACGGCTTTTGTGGTTGGCCTTGTTCAGTGAACCTGGCCGAACATGGACATGATGTTCTCATCATGGACAATCTCAGTCGGCGCAAAATCGATATTGACCTTGAAGTCGAGTCTTTAACGCCTATCGCATCTATTGGTGAGCGACTAAAAGCCTGGGAGGAATTAGGTAGCAAACCAATTAGATTCATTAATCTTGATGTATCCAAGGAATATCAACGATTATTAGATCTGCTAATTGAAGAAAGGCCAGATGCAATTGTGCATTTTGCAGAACAAAGAGCAGCCCCTTACTCAATGAAAAGCAGTTCAACCAAAAGATATACCGTTGATAACAATGTGAATGGAACTCATAATCTCTTAGCAGCAATAGTTGAATCAGGTTTAGACCCTCATGTAGTGCATCTGGGGACTATGGGAGTTTATGGATATGGTTCACATCGGGGTGCAACGATTCCAGAAGGGTATTTAAAGGTTGAAGTTCCACAACCAGATGGCACTAGATTTGAAGAAGAGATATTGCACCCTGCAAGTCCTGGAAGCGTTTATCACATGACTAAAACGCTTGATCAATTACTTTTTCTCTATTACAACAAAAACGATCTAATCAGAATCACAGACCTGCACCAGGGAATTGTTTGGGGGACAAATACAGAATCAACCTTGAAAGACCCACGCTTAACAAATAGATTTGACTATGACGGAGATTATGGAACCGTCTTAAATAGATTTCTTATGCAAGCTGCAATAAATTATCCATTAACTGTTCATGGCACAGGAGGACAAACTCGAGCATTTATTCATATACAAGATTCTGTGAAATGTGTGCAACTTGCCTTAGAAAATCCTCCTGAGAAAGGGGAGAGAGTGAAAATTTTTAATCAAATGACAGAAAGTCATCAAATTGGTGAACTTGCCAAAAAAGTTGCTGCATTGACTGGTGCAGAAATTAATTACTTACCAAACCCTCGCAATGAAGCAGTAGAGAATGATCTGATTGTCGATAATCGTTGTTTCATTGAATTAGGTCTAAACCCTACAACGCTTGATGATGGATTATTAACCGAAGTTGTTGATGTTGCTCGGCGTTGGTCAGATAGATGTGACAAAAAACGTATTCCCTGCATATCAGCTTGGACCTCAACTCAGGCCAAAGCAATTAAAAGCACCTAGTTAAAGTTGCTTAAACAAACTGCTCATTCTTTATTCCAGTGAAGATTGCTTTTTTTACTGAAACTTTTCTTCCTAAGGTTGATGGAATAGTGACTCGGCTAACGAAAACACTTGAACATCTTTCCAAAGCAGGGGATGAAGTAATAGTTTTTTGCCCTGAAGGATGTCCTGATGAATACATGGGAGCCAAAATGATTGGTGTCCCTGCAATGCCCTTACCTCTTTACCCAGAACTAAAACTTGGTCTTCCTGGCCCTGCAGTATCTGAAGCTCTTGAAAACTTAAAGCCTGATTTAATACATGTAGTTAATCCAGCCGTTCTGGGGTTAGGAGGTATTTGGCTTGCAAAGAGTAATAACATCCCGCTCGTAGCGAGTTATCACACACATCTTCCTAAATACCTTGAACACTATGGAATGGGGATGCTTGAGCCACTTCTTTGGGAATTACTAAAAGCCGCACATAATCAGGCAATTTTAAATCTTTGTACCTCAACAGCAATGGTGAAGGAGCTGAGTGATAAAGGAATTCAAAATACAGCCTTATGGCAAAGAGGAGTCGACACAGAAACCTTCAACCCAGAATTAAGAAGTGATGAAATGCGCCAAAAATTACTCGGAAAACATAGTGATACTGGTGAATTACTAATCTATGTCGGAAGATTGTCAGCAGAGAAGCAAATCGAACGCATAAAACCTGTTTTAGAAGCTTTGCCCAATACCCGTTTGGCATTGGTTGGAGATGGCCCCTACAGACAACAATTAGAGAAAATATTTGAAAACACTGCTACAACATTCGTTGGTTACCTTTCGGGAAAAGAGTTAGCTGGAGCCTATGCATCAGGAGATGCATTTTTATTTCCTTCCAGTACAGAAACCCTAGGCTTAGTACTCCTTGAAGCAATGGCTGCAGGATGCCCTGTAGTCGGAGCGAACAAAGGGGGTATTCCAGATATTATTAATGATGGTCAAAATGGCTGTTTATATGATCCTGATGGGGCGAATGGAGGGGCCACAAGCCTTATAAACGCAACTAAGAAATTACTAGGTAATGAAATTGAAAGACAATCAATGAGAAATGCAGCGAGAATAGAAGCAGAAAAATGGGGTTGGTCTAGCGCAACTACTCAACTAAGAGATTTTTATCGAGCAATTCTTGAAAAACAATCCAACAAAATAGCCGCTTAAAGCTTTAAGCCGCATGAGGAGGTGGTGTAGGAGACCCAATAGGCTGGAAAGGGAGAACAAGTGTTGCCAGGCGTTCGGGCCTTGAGGGCCTTTTTTTTCTAGGCTCTCTAACTCCAAAAGGAACTCTAACTACATTTGTACCATCAACCTCCAACAATTTTCCTTTACCTAAAGTTGTTTCCAAAATCCCTGGAGAAAATGGCAAATTAAGGTCATCTGCTCTAAGAGCTTTGACCGATTGATCTCGAGAAATTTGTTTCATCATGCCATCCCCCAACGATGTGAAATAATCCATCAAAGAAAAGTTGGAACCTTTTCAATAGATGCAGGAAATTAAAACCAATAAAATTGGCTTTCGCTGAAAATTTAACTATTAAATCAGATCTGAACCAGTAGTAAAAGCAAACTAATTTTCAGCAAAGTCCTCCATAGAGGGACAAGAACATACCAAATTACGATCACCAAAGGCATTATCAATTCTCGAAACAGCAGGCCAAAACTTGTTTTTGATCTGGCCTTTCAATGGAAAAGCAGCTTGCTGTCTAGAGTAAGGTCTGTCCCAATCTTCAGAAGTAACTGTCTGCAAAGTATGAGGAGAAAGACGTAAAACATTGTTATTTAGATCACTATCCCCTGATTCAATAGCCTCGATTTCTTTTCGAATAGATATCATCGCATCACAAAAACGATCCAATTCTGCCAAGCTCTCACTCTCAGTAGGTTCAACCATTAATGTACCCGCAACAGGCCAACTTACTGTTGGGGCATGAAATCCATAGTCCATTAATCTTTTTGCAATGTCATCTACTTCAATACCCGTTTTAGTTTTAATAGGTCTTAAATCCAATATGCATTCATGTGCAACATTTCCATTAGGGCCTCTAAATAAAATTGGATAATATGGGTCTAATCGACTAGCCAAATAATTAGCTGAGAGAATTGCCACAGAGCTTGCTTTTCTCAAACCATTTAGGCCCATCATCCTGATATACATCCAACTGATTGGCAAAATACTCGCACTACCAAATGGAGCCGCAGAAACTGCTCCTATGGAATTAACACCACCACACTTTCTAAAAGGATGTCCTGGTAAATAGGGTAATAAATGTTTAGCGACAGCTATTGGTCCAACACCAGGGCCACCTCCACCATGGGGAATGCAAAAAGTCTTATGAAGATTTAAATGACAAACATCTGCACCATATTCTCCAGGCTTACAAAGACCAACCTGGGCATTGAGATTAGCTCCATCTAAATAAACCTGCCCACCATGATCATGAACCAACTCACAAATTTCTCGAATTTTGGGCTCAAAAACTCCATGCGTTGAAGGATAAGTAATCATTAAAGCAGCCAACTCAGAAGAATGAACTTCAACTTTTTGTACAAGATCTCTGAGGTCTATGTTGCCTTGTTCATCACAGATAATTGATACGACCCTAAATCCTGACATGACTGCACTAGCTGGATTTGTACCATGCGCACTAGTAGGAATTAAACAAACGTTTCTATTTTGATGCCCTCTAGACTTATGCCATTCACGAATAACTAATAACCCTGCATATTCACCTTGAGAACCAGCATTTGGCTGCAAAGAAGCACCATTAAATCCAGTTAACTCAGAAAGCCAACTCTCCAATTCTTTAATTAATTGCTCATAACCTTGAGATTGCTCGATAGGTGCCAAAGGATGAATTGAAGAAAATTCTTTCCAACTAACTGGTATCAGTTCCGCTGTGGCGTTTAATTTCATGGTGCAACTTCCCAAAGGAATCATTCCATGTACAAGAGAAAAGTCCTTACTTGCTAGTAACTGGATATATCTAATCAACTCTGTTTCTGACCTGAAGGAATGAAAGACTTTTTGGTTCAACCAAGGTGTTTGTCTTAATGGAAGTTCACTAAGACAATCTTCAATGTTTAAATCGCAAGTTGAGGGAGTTTTATAGACTTCTCCTTTGACTTTTGCAAAGATTTCAGAAAGAGAATTAATCTCTTCTTCATTACTCAATTCATCTAAGGAGATCGCAAACCCAGTTGCTTTCTCAATCGAAGCTCCTAAAGGTAAAATCCTGAAATTAAATCCTTTTAAAGCAGCCAGCTTATGAATTTCTGTAGCTTCTTCGCAATTCACTGAAATAGTGTCAAAGCCACTTATAGGCTCAAGAGGATAACCAAGTATTCTTAAAACATCTTCAAGTCGTTTACGGAAACAAGCAATTCTTTTTGCTATTGCTTCTAAACCTTCTGGACCATGATAAATTGCATAAAAAGATGCAATGATAGCCAATAAAACCTGAGCAGTACATATATTGCTAGTCGCTTTATCCCGTCGAATATGCTGCTCCCTAGTTTGCAATGCTAATCGCAATGCAATTTGACCATCCTGATCTACAGACTGACCTACTAAGCGACCAGGGACTTGTCTCTTAAAAGTTTCCTTAGTTGCAAAAAATGCGGCATGAGGGCCTCCAAAACCCATAGGAACTCCAAATCTCTGCGAACTTCCAATAGCAATATCGGCTCCTAACTCTCCAACAGGTTTCAAAAGAACCTGCGCTAAAGGGTCAATAGCTACTGTCGCCAATGCTCCAACTCGATGTGCCTTTTCTATAGCTAAAGACGGATCCCATAATCTGCCATCAGATCCAGGCAATTGAATCAGCAAGCCAAAAACTTTTTCATCTATCTCACAATTCCTTGGATCAATTTGTTCCAAAACAATATTCAAGGGTTCCGCTCTTGTCCTTAAAACTTCAATAGTCTGGGGAAAAACAGCTTGATCTACGAAAAATTTTCTTGCATGAGATGCTTTATGAACTAACAGAGATAAACTCATTGCTTCTGCTGCCGCTGTTGCCTCATCTAGTAAAGAAGCATTAGAAATAGGCAGACCAGTAAGTTCACTAATTAGTGTTTGAAAATTAAAAAGGGCCTCTAATCTTCCTTGTGAAATTTCTGCCTGATAAGGGGTATAAGAGGAATACCATGCTGGGTTTTCGAGAATATTACGCTTAATAGCAGGAGGCATTAATGTCCCAAAATAACCAAGGCCGATCAAAGAGCGATTAACAATATTTTTGCGGGCAATTTCATTTAATTGCTCTAATGCCTGCAACTCATTAGAACCTTTAGACAACAAATTGCTTGATGAATTTTGATTGAGTATCTGATTAGGAATAACTGAAGCTACAAAATCTTCTAGATCAGTGAAGCCCAATGCAGCAAGCATTGACTCTTGGGCGCAAGCATCTATCCCAATGTGGCGATCACAGAACTCTTCACAATCACTGAACTGTCGAATCATGTAATTTTGGCCATTAACCAACAAAGAATTTGTTTAATAATAAAGATTCAAAAATCTTCTAAATACATCAATTATTTAATTGGCCGCAATCTTACTTGCATAAGAGTCGGCATCCATTAGCTGAGTTAATTCAGCAGAGTCAGACATACGAATTTGCAGTAGCCAACCTGCCCCATGAGGATCATTTTGGAGTTGCTCTGGATCAGCAAGGACAGCCTGATTAATTTGTAGGACCTCTCCACTTATAGGGGCATACATATCTTCAACAGCTTTTACCGATTCAACAGAGCCAAAGCTATTACCCCTAGATAAAAAAGCTCCCACATCAGGTAAGTCAACAAAAACAATGTCTCCCAGCTGATCAACAGCAAAGGCACTAATCCCAATTCGGACTAAATCTCCTTCCGGAAAAGCATATTCGTGACTGTCCGCGAAGCGAAATTGGTTAGGAAAATCAAAGGCCATGGTCATGGGCCAAACGTTATTTAAGTAGTCTGGGGTAAATCTATAAAACCTGCTCGCACTAATGCAACAAGTGCACGAATCAGTGCAATTTTGATATGAGAGCGATGCGTCCCACCTTGCACAAAAAGATTATATGGTGACTTTAATGGTGCATCTGCAGAAAATTCACTTGTGCTTCCATCAATGAATGTTCCACCAGCCATAATTAAATCAGTTTGATAGCCAGGCATTGCTGAAGGAAGGGGATTTAAATAAGAACCTACGGGAGAGGAACGCTGGAAAGCTCTACAAACTTCTTTCAAAATCTCAGGTCTACCTAAGCGAACCGCTTGGATTAAATCGCTGCGATGTTGACTAGGTAATGGTTGCACATCAAATCCTAGAGAATTAAAAACACCTGCGACAAGGTCAGCTCCTATTAAAGCTTCTGCAACCATTTGAGGAGCAAGAAATATACCTTGCAAAATAATTCGATTTAAGTGCAGTCCAGAGCCGCCTTGAGTTCCTATACCAGGAGCAGTCAATCTGCAACATGCCTTCTCAACTAATGCTGAACGCCCAGCTAGATAACCTCCTGTAGGAACTATTGTGCCGCCAGGGTTTTTAATTAGTGAACCTGCAATTAAATCTGCCCCCACAGCTGTGGGTTCACTTTCTTCAACAAACTCGCCATAACAGTTATCTACAAAGCAAGTACATTCAGGTTGTCGACTATGAATCAATTTGCATATAGACTTAATCTGACTAATAGATAAAGAAGGTCTCCAAGAATATCCACAACTTCTCTGAATAAAAATCATTTTTCGAGGAATACTTAAAGCCTTTTCCAATTCAGATAGAGTCAATTTCTGATTTTTATAAATAGATATCTCTTCATAATTAATACCAAAATCAATAAGTGATCCCTGTCCAGACCCTTTTATTCCAATAACTTCCTCTAAGGTGTCATAGGGAGGACCAGTGATTGACAACAAATTATCTCCAGGCCTTAGAACACCAAATAAAGCAGTCGTAATTGCATGGGTTCCACTAACAAATTGTATTCTTACCGCAGCTTTCTCAGCGCCAAAAATCTTGGCAAATACTCTATCAATTAAATCTTTTCCTAAATCACCATGGCCATAACCATTGGAAGACGCAAAATGCTGAGTTCCCAAGCCTTCTTTTGAAAAAGCATCTAAAACTTTCTCAAGTCGTAATGAAACATCATCAGTTCTCTTCTTAGCCAAAGGGTATAGCTGATTTTCAATTGAACAAACAAATCGATTAGCCCATTCTTGAACTAATTTTTCATCGTAAATACCACTTTTTAATCTCTGCACAATCTTATTTAAAAAACAAAAAGTATTATTATAAGTCTCTCAAACAATCAGCACGGGAGCGTAAATCCTGCAAAAAGGCATCAGCACCTTGCAACTCAGAGTTACTAATAGTCTGATATGTGGCGTACAAGTCTAATAATTCCCCATCTAATTCTTCAGCCGTGTAATCCCTCAACCCTGCCATTACAGCTGCAAACCTCTCTCTTCGATGAGGCTTCTGAACTGGATAAGCCGCCATCAGTTTTTCACGGCACTGACGCCATGGTCTGCTATTACATAAGTAATCGGCTAATGCTGCGCTGAGCATGATCGCTTCATCCTCTTCAATAAACCAATCAAAAGAAGAAGGTAAAGGAGTCAAGCCAACAAAAATTTCAAACAAATCACCCGCTGAAAGTGGTTGCTCATCATCACCAACCAAAGGTAGCGCTGAATCAAGAAGAATTTTTAATAAGTCAGGATGATCTTGCTCAAGATGATTTTTTACATGACCTATACCTTGATACAGAACATGATTAATTTGGGCAAAAGCTAAAAATACTTCTGGCCCTGGGGAAACAAGCTTGCCATTACGAAGGTTAGAAATTTGAGAATTATGTATGCGTCCCAAATCTAGAGATTCTGCAAGTGCAGGCAAAACCTTATGAGACCAACCATTACGCTCATGCCATACATGAATAAGGTGGGCCATAGCCCTCCTTCCACTTGCCAATCGATCGCGATAACCGTTACTCACGAAATCATTGAAATGATTAACCTCTATTTGTGATATTGATACTTATCAGTTATTATAAGCTACCTTTAATCGGATCGTAATAGTGGTTTCCAGTGTTATTGGACCAAGCGCCCCATTAAGAAGGCCGGTTTCTGCAAGTAAAGCTCTTGCTGCGTCTACCAAACTTCAAATTCAAACACCTATCAATAATAAGAATAAGCTCAAGCCATTAGGGAAATTTGAACGGCGCTGGGGAACAATTATTTTTATGTTTGCAATTCATGCTTTAACAATATTTGCATTACAACCAAAATTTTGGAGTGTGCAAGCTGTTAGTGCATTGTTAGTTATGTACTGGGTAACTGCTTGTCTTGGAGTCACACTTGGATATCACAGATTGCTATCTCATCGTTCTTTCCAAGTTCCAAGATGGCTTGAAAGATTCTTTGCTACTTGTGGAGCTTTAAGTTGCCAACATGGTCCAATTGATTGGGTAGGCCTCCATCGTCACCATCACACTTTTTCAGATACCGACGCAGATCATCACAATAGTAATAAAGGATTCTGGTGGAGTCATATGGGATGGATGTTTGAGGACGTACCTGCTTTAGGCACAGTGCCTCGGTTTACAGGTGATTTAGTAAAAGATCCTTATTATCTATTTCTAAATCAACATTTTTTACTTTTGCAAATTCCACTAGGCGCTTTTCTTTTTTGGATAGGGACTATTAGCGAAGTAGGTGGATGGTCGATGGTTCTATGGGGAATCCCGCTACGTTTAGTAGTTGTTTATCACGTCACTTGGTTAGTTAATTCAGCCACACATTGTTGGGGAAGTGTTGCTTATGAAAGCGGGGATCGATCAAGAAATAACCGATGGGTCGCTGCACTGACATTTGGTGAAGGTTGGCACAATAATCATCACGCATTTCCAAGTTCTGCTAAGCAGGGACTTCAAAAAGGTCAAATAGATCTAACTTGGGAACATATACGATTTCTCAAGCGATTAGGTTTGGCTAGAAAAATTCGGCTGCCTATGACGTTCTAAACTGATAAAACAGAGATCGGAAGATTTTTCCTGAATGCATTATGGCCAAAAGAGTACAGCTTGTTTTAAAAGAAGACATTCTTAGTCTTGGTAAGGATGGTGATGTTGTAGAGGTTGCTCCTGGCTATGCTCGAAATTTTCTACTGCCCCATGGGAAAGCCTTGCCAGTAACACCTGCAGTAATGAAACAAGTAGAGCATCGAAGAGCAAAACAAAAAGAACATGAAGCAGCTCTCAAAGATGAAGCCCTGGCATTTGAGACAGCTCTCAAAACAATTGGACGATTCACAGTTAAAAAACAAGTTGGAGATGATGGTGTTTTATTTGGAACAGTGACTAATGGAGATATTGCTGAAGCAATTGAAAAAGCTACTGAAAAAGAAATAGATAGACGAACTATCAGTGTTCCTGAAGTCCATGCAATAGGCCAATATAAAGTGCAAATCAAACTTCATCATGAAGTCACTGCTGAAATTAATCTTGAAGTAGTTAGTTATTAATTGCTCCAAAAATCAACCTCTCCAGCCAATACCCTAATCAATGGTTAGTGTTCCTTTCCCAAAAAATGGAGATACATCCAAAGGCGATGGAAAGATTGCTAGAAAATATCAAAAATCGCTAGAGCCTAATTTTGAAGCTCAACAAGATCTAATCCCACCTCAAAATCTTGAAGCAGAAGAAGCAGTCTTAGGAGGTATTTTATTAGATCCTGATGCAATAAGTCGAATAGCTGATTTAGTGCAACCTGAAGCTTTTTATCTAAATGCCCATAGAGAAATATTCCGAACTGCATTAATGCTTCATAGCCAGGGAAAGCCTACTGATTTAACTGCAATGAGCGCTTGGTTAGCCGACACAGGCTCATTGGAAAAAGTTGGAGGCAATAATCGACTAGTTGAACTTGTAGAAAGAGTTGCTTCCACAGCCTCAATAGAACAAGTAGCAAAATTAATCACTGATAAATTTGTTCGTCGTCAACTCATTAGATCCGGCAATGAAGTAATCAAGCTGAGTTTTGATCAAACCATGGCTACTGATGAGGTATTGGATAAAGCTGAGCAAAAGATTTTCGCAATTAGTCAAGACCAACCTTCCAAAGGACTTATACCAACTTCGGAAATTCTCACATCAACATTTAACGAAATTGAAAGCCGATCTTTAGGGACTTCAGTTGCTGGTATACCAGTCAATTTCTATGACCTTGACGCAATGACCCAAGGACTACAACGAAGCGACCTAATTATTGTGGCTGGAAGACCAGCAATGGGCAAAACATCTATTGTTCTAAATCTCGCAAAAAATGTTGCAGAGCTACATCAACTTCCTGTTTGCGTATTCAGTCTTGAAATGAGTAAAGAACAACTAACATATCGACTACTTTCTATGGAGGTTGGCATAGAAAGTGGAAGGCTGAGAACAGGTCGCCTCAATCAAGAAGAATGGCCGCTACTAGGCCAAGGAATCAATACTCTGGGACAACTGCCAATTTACATAGATGACAAACCAAACTTAAGTGTCTTAGAAATGAGGTCATTAAGTCGTCGCTTAATCGCTGAGCAAGGAAAAGAACTAGGACTCATTGTTATTGACTATCTACAACTAATGGAGGGATCAACACCTGATAACAGAGTTCAAGAACTGTCCCGCATCACAAGAGGTCTAAAAGCTATGGCCAGAGAGCTAAAGGTTCCTGTCATAGCTCTTTCCCAACTAAGTCGAGGTGTTGAATCTCGAACCAATAAAAGACCAATGCTTAGCGATCTCCGAGAGTCTGGCTCTATTGAACAAGATGCAGATTTAGTTCTAATGATCTACCGCGATGAGTACTACAATCCAGAGACACCCGATAGAGGAGTTACAGAAGTCATAGTGACAAAGCATAGAAATGGTCCGATTGGAACAGTTAAGTTACTTTTTGAGCCACAATTCACAAGATTCCGAAACCTTGCAAGCTAAGCAAACCATCCACTCTCTAATCAGAATTAAATAATGTAGATATGAACAAATTATTAGATGCAACGGAAAGCTTTGATGTGATTGTTGTAGGAGGTGGACATGCAGGATGCGAAGCAGCAATTACTACAGCAAAGTTAGGGTTTTCAACTGCATTATTTACACTGAATCTTGATCGTATTGCTTGGCAACCCTGCAATCCTGCAGTTGGAGGCCCAGCTAAAAGTCAGTTAGTTCATGAAGTCGATGCTCTTGGAGGTGTTATTGGTCGATTAGCAGATACAACAGCAATACAAAAAAGAATACTTAATGCAAGTCGAGGGCCTGCAGTATGGGCATTACGCGCACAAACCGACAAACGTCAGTATGTGAAGCAAATGCTGCAATTACTCCAAAACACACCAAATCTGCACCTTCGCGAAGCAATGGTGACCGGTCTTGAAGTCGATCCAAATAATTCAAAAGTGTCTAATGAGAATCACACCGGTTGGATTAAAGGCATCAAAACTTATTTCGGAAGTATCTATTTAGCCAAAGCAGTTATTTTAACAACTGGAACATTTCTTAGAGGAAGAATTTGGATCGGTAATCAATCCATGGCAGCTGGTCGCGCAGGCGAACAACCTGCAGAAGGTCTAACAGAAGCATTACAAGAACTTGGTTTTCAAACCGATCGATTAAAAACCGGTACACCAGCAAGAATTGACCGGAGAAGCATTAACCTGCACGCACTCGAAGAGCAAAAAAGCGATGCAGCAAATCGTTTCTTTTCTTTTGATCCAACAGCATGGAAAAGTGGCAAGCAAATAAGTTGTCATATAACTCGCACAACAACGGCAACTCATCAATTAGTCAAAGATAACCTTCAGCACACTCCTATATATGGAGGTTTTATTGATAGCAAAGGGCCTCGATATTGCCCATCTATTGAAGACAAAATTGTTCGTTTTAGTGATAAGGAATCACATCAAATTTTTCTGGAACCGGAAGGACTTGATACCCCAGAGATCTATGTCCAAGGCTTTTCTACTGGTTTGCCTGAAAAACTCCAACTTAAATTATTACAAACTCTGCCTGGACTAGAAAAATGCATCATGCTACGGCCAGCTTATGCGGTCGAGTATGACTATATTCCTGCAACACAGCTTCTACCTTCTCTAGAGACCAAAAAGATCAAAGGTCTTTTCAGTGCAGGCCAACTTAATGGAACAACGGGATATGAAGAAGCTGCCGCTCAAGGTTTAGTCGCAGGAATCAATGCAACAAGGTTGATTCAACAAAAGGAAGCGCTTCATTTCCCAAGAGAAGAAAGTTATATCGGTACCATGATTGATGATCTCGTCCATAAAGATTTACGTGAACCTTATAGAGTATTAACTAGTCGCAGTGAATATCGTCTTCTTCTAAGAGGTGATAATGCAGACCGTCGATTGACACCGCTTGGACATAAGCTGGGCTTAATTGATCAGCGTCGATGGGATATTTTTAAAGCTAAGCATAATGCACTAAATAACGAAAAAATCCGATTGGAAACGCAACGGGTAAAAGCTAGTGATTCAATTGCATTGGAGCTGGAGAAAGAAACTGGTGCTGCAATTAAAGGTTCAATAAGTCTTGCCAATTTACTGCGTAGGCCAGGGACGCATATGTCTACTCTCCTTAGATATCAATTAATCAATAATGATATTCCATTAGATGTTAGAGAAGGGGTAGAAATAGATATTAAATATAGTGGATATTTAGAACGTCAAAAAGCACAGGTAGATCAAATTCAAAAACAAAGTAAAAAACCTATACCTACAGAAATCAATTACGAATCAATAACAACCCTTTCAAAAGAAGCACGCGAAAAATTAACTATTCGTAGACCAAAAAATTTCGGTGAAGCAGGTCTGATTCCTGGGGTCAGCAAAGCTGACCTTACAGCACTTTTAGTTTGGCTAAAAATACAAAACCGAAAACAGTTAGAGAAAGCCAAACCAAACATTAAACAATCAACTCCAGGAGGGTCCTTCTGAAAAACAAATTACTAAATTCGCCGATCGCGATTTGGGAAGCTCCTACTGATTCAGTTTTATCTGGCAAAGCTGCTCAAACACTATCTGGAGCATGGCAATTAATGCTGTTAGGGGATGGCAGTCCAACACGGCATCTGAATCTCCTAACTGGACATAAGGTGAAAGTAAATCTAATTGCAATGCAGGCAGAAGAAACACAAAATGCAGAAGCACCTATAGAGGTGGAAGAGTTAAAGGCTCCGCTTATTAGACGTCAAGTATGGTTAGAATGTGGTTCCCAGACTCTTGCATGGGCAGAGAGTTGGTGGAATCAACAAGAAGCTGAACATCATTTACAAAATAAGGATCAACCAATTTGGGATAGCCTCACAAAAGGTCGTTCAGAACTCTTTCGTGAAGTCGATGGACTCGCATTAGTCACCGCCAGCTGGCTAGAGACAAAATTCAACCAAGAAGGTCCCTTTTGGAGTAGACATTATAGATTTTTCCGTAAGGAAAAGGAGCTTACAGTGATACGAGAAGTATTTAATCCCGATTTAGAAGCCTGGCTAGGACCCACACCAAGGCATGCACTTTAAGTTAATCTTTTCTACGGCGAGATTTAGGCAAAGAACGATTAGAAGAAGCTCGAGACCTTTGGTCCCTCAATAAATTATCTGCCGAATCCATCTGCTCGTCAATTTGAGGTCGTTTCCACCGATCTAACTTAAAAGAAGAGTCATCAGGCCAAGATTCTGAAGAATCAGAGACTTGATCAGGCAACGATGAAGGAGAGATTGCCTTTTGGACCCGCAAGGAAACAGCCTGCAAAGGCCTTTTTTGATTAGGCAAAGAATTTTCTAAATTCCTAATTGATTTAGAACTTTCCATCCAATCATCCTCCTCTTCAAAAAACCAATCCAATTTGTCACCTACCCAACGTCCAACATTATCAAAGCTTGAACGATTCATTCCTAAATTTACCTCTCTTCTTAGTCCTGGTCGATTGCCAGTAACACCATCAACAAATTGCCTGCCAGTTTCAATCCACCTATCCATACGACGCTCCAAAGGATCATTAGATCGGTTGCGCCGGTTATTGAATTTACGACTAATATCCATGCAATAAAATTAATGATATTTAGGTTAGAAATTAGAATCTTTTGATAAATCGATTCAAAGAATAAAAATCACGCCTCTAGAAACTCAAGAAAATAACGTGCGATTAACCGTCTGATCGAATAGGTTCATAAGCTAAAACGCAACTACGGTCCCATTTTCCATCATGATTTACATCACAACACTGCTTACAAGCAGCCCCTCGCACGAGTCTTTTATAAGGAAAACGCTTACCACATGAAGGACAGATCCCCCACCACCTTGGTAATTTTGCAGGTACTGGAAATTGATGCCGAACACTAATTTGAAATTGATTTTGCAAAGAATTAATTTGATCCATTCTGGCGTGAAAATTTGGTCCATGCCCCTCTCTAATGCCCAAAATCAAATCAATCCAGGCATGAATCATCTCATGACATAACGTGCTCTCTACTGCACTACGAGGAAGGTTTATCAAGACTGGACTAGATAAAACTATTTCACAAAATTTCTGTCGATACCCTTTATAACCTCGCCGATATAAGCCAGCAGTGTTACGTAACCTGCCATCACTCCATCGAACAGAAACAATTGGACTTGTCCCTTTTGTAAGGACACCATCAAAAAATTCTCTGTTGAAACGATGAAAAATTGGCAAAAGCGGAATCAATGACATCAATGTATGCAGGGGGATGCCCTTCTTCAAGCAATAACATTCTGTCTAAAAGTTAGTGACTAGGGAACACTCTTCTTTCTAGAGTTAGAAAGTAAAACACTCTCAAGAGAAATTTCACCAATGGATGGGGCACTAGTCAGAGAAATTGGAATCAAAGCCCTCTTAATAGGAGGAGGAACCTTGATCCTGTTCTGGACTTTCAATGCTGTAAAGCTTGTTATCGGAGCAAGGGGAATTAATCCTCTGGTCAAACAATTCTTTGACCAGATAGCTTCAGGTCAAATTGATGGAGCATACAGATTGACCACAAAAGAGTATCGCCAGCATGTCAGTCGTAAAGATTTCTTGAAATTCCTCGGCAGTCTTCAATTAAACCGTTACAAAAACCTGAAATCAGGCCGGCCTCGAATCGAGGACAACCTAATTATTCTTACCTTAAAACTAAAATCGGAAGATAAAAAAATAGAATTACCACTGGACTTCAGCTTTATCAAAGTTGATTCAGTATGGCGAATCAATCGAATCGCAAGAGGCACTAGTTAAACAAAAAGATTAATCATCGCCTAGTGGAGCAAAACTCAAGCAATCTTTCAAAACGGTCTTTTGAGCTTCGCAAATTGCTCAATAGGGCAAACCATGCTTATTACGTATTGGATACTCCTTTAATGGAAGATACGGTTTATGACCGTCTATACAGAGAACTATTAAATATAGAAAAAAATCATCCATCACTAATCACGGCAGATAGTCCGTCTCAACGGTTAGGCAGTACGCCAGCAAAAGAATTTGTAAAGGTTGAGCACAAAATACCCTTAATGAGTCTAGACAATGCATTCAATTTTGAAGAACTGCAGGACTGGGACTTGCGAATAAGGAAATTACTTAATCAAAAAAATAACTTTGGCATTCTAAAAACATCTATTGATTTTGCATGCGAACTCAAAATAGATGGCAGTGCATTGGCATTAAGTTATGCCAATGGGGTACTGGTTCAAGCTGCTACTCGAGGCGATGGCGTAGCAGGAGAAGAAATTACAGCAAATGTGAAAACAATTACTTCCATACCATTATCACTTGATATAGAAAATCCCCCAAGTTGGCTAGAAGTTCGAGGAGAAGCTTTTCTTCCCAAACAAACTTTTGATGGCATTAATTTGCTTCGTAAGCAGCAAAGAGAAGCTTTATTTGCTAATCCCAGAAATGCGTGTGCTGGAACACTTAGGCAATTGGATCCACAAATAGTTGCATCCCGGCAACTGGATTTCTTTGCCTACAAAATGTATCTTCCAAAAGATTGGGACCCACAAGGAGAAAATATACATCAACCAGAAGCCCAAGATGCAGCACTTAAATGGTTAAAAAAAGCCGGCTTTAAAGTGAATCCAAATACAAAAATTTTTAAAAGTTTGCATGAAGTGCAATCCTTCTTTGATATTTGGGAGAAAAAGCGACACAAGCTCCCATATACAACAGATGGAGTAGTAGTAAAGGTCAACAATTTTAAACTTCAAGAGATGCTTGGGGTCACACAAAAGTCACCTCGTTGGGCTATTGCACTTAAGTACCCTGCTGAAGAGGCCCCAACAAAACTCATTAATCTCTCATACCAGGTTGGACGAACAGGAACAGTAACGCCAGTTGCAGAGTTCGAACCGATTCCACTAGCAGGAACAATAGTCAGAAAAGCAACTCTACATAATGCGGATCGTCTGCAATCTCTGGATCTTCATAACGAAGATACAATTGTTGTTAGAAAAGCAGGAGAAATCATTCCAGAAGTTGTTTGTGTTTTAAAAGAATTGAGGCCTCAAAATTCAACTCGTTTATATCTACCTAGCAATTGTCCAGAATGTGATGAGAAACTTGTGAGAGGAACTGACCAAGCAGCAACGAAGTGTGTAAATAATCTTTGTCCAGCAATTATACAAGGAGCTCTACGTCATTGGGTGAGTAAGAAAGCGATGAATATTGATGGAGTTGGATCAAAGGTAATTGAGCAATTGGTCAATAAAGGCATAGTCAAGTCAATTCCTGATCTTTATGAGCTTAACTATCAAATGCTTTTTGGATTAGAAAGAATGGGTGAAAAATCTGCACATAAGGTCATCGAATCTATAGAAAAATCCAAAACACAGCCTTGGAATAAACAATTATATGGTCTAGGAATATTACATATAGGTGAAGGTAATGCGAAGCTCCTAGCCAATGCTTTTGCTAGTGAAGATGAACTTTCTCATGCAGCCATAAATTCACCAGAACGAATCGCAAAAATTCATGGCATTGGCAATGAAATGGTGGAATCATTACAAGAATGGTTTGAAGATGAATCTAATCAGAGAATTATCAGTAGGCTAAAAGAATTAGGAGTACAATTAAAGTCGACTGCAAATGATAGTGGTGCTATAAAAAGCGTCATCAATTCTTCTAACAAAGAAGTTTTAGGGAAAAGATTTGTTCTCACAGGGACGATGGAGTCTATCAACAGAGACGTCGCACAGGAAATGATTGAAAAAGCAGGTGGAAAAGTAAATTCTTCCATCAGCTCGAAAACAACTTACCTGATAACTGGGAGCAATCCGGGTAGCAAACTTAGTAAAGCAAAGGAACTAGGAATTAAAATTATTAATGAAGAAGATTTCTTCAACCTTCTTTCTAAATAACGTTACATCAACGATGAGTCAACACAAAGTTTTTTCATTTATCAAATCTCCTTGTGGGAGAGCAAAGTTTCTTGAGTTATCTTCAAGAGCTGGGTTTTTATCTAAAATTAGACTTTCTTGGTTTATTGTAATCGCAACTCTAAGAGATTGGAATTTAGAAAATCCTGATTAAAAGGATTTATCAATTTCAGATAATGAATCTTTAGTAGCTCGGAGAATAAAGAAAGCAACCCCCAAAGTTGCTAATATTCCTACTAAGCTAAAAGTAAAAGAAATCCAATCACTACGATTAGCAAGGGTAAAATCAAACTTTGTTATTTCACCTGCTAATGAACCAAGGCTGCAATATAAGATCGTGCCAGGAAGAATGCCTAGAATGCCTATCATAAAATCTCTTATAGAAATCTTACTTAGGCCATACGCGAGGTTAAGAAAACCAAAAGGAAATAATGGAGATAAGCGTGTGAGAAAAATAAACTTTAATCCTTCTTGAAAAACTAAATCTTCAATCGACTGCAATTTAGGAAATAACAATAATTTTTTTCGAGCCCAACTTCTCAAAAAAGTTCTTCCACAAAAGAAAGTTAAAATTGCACCTAACAATGCTCCTAAAAAAACAAATATACTGCCCAGAAAAGTACCATATATTAGACCAGCTACCATGGACAACCATGATCCTGGCAATAATAGTGTTACCCAGATTACATATAAAGTAATAAATACTAAAATACCGAACGGGCTAATGAATAGTTCAGTCTGGTTATTAAACCAATGCTCTAAGCTAATGTTTCCTAAAAATAATAAGTTCAACTCAAACCTGCAATGCGCTTAATAACTAAATCAGCTTGTGATTTTGCGGCAATTAGTTTACTCTTACAATCTAAAATAATGGCTTCAGGAGCTTTGTTAATAAAGCTTGGATTATCTAATCTTTTAGACAGAGAAGTTATTTCTTTTTGTGCTTTGATTAAATCTTTTTCTAAACGTTTCCGCAATCCATCCAAATCAACTAAGCCCTCAATAGGCAAAAGGACCTCTAGATCGCCAGAAACACCTGCTAAAGCTTTGATAGAAGGTTTACCAAGAAGTTCGTCCGGATGAAAAACTTCTACTTTATTCGCTCGTGTTAGTGACTGGATATCCGCTTTGGCCTTGTGAAGAATATCTGCAAGTTTGCTGTTAGTCGTAACAAAACGGACTGGTACATTTTGACCAGGCTTCAACCCAGCTTCAGCACGCAAATTACGAACCAATTTAATAGAAGCAAAAAGTGCAGAGAAAGAACTCTCTAACTCTTCATCTAAAAAGCCTTCTTGACATGCGGGCCAAAGGTTTAACGCAAGCATCTTTTGGTCAGGGAAACCTGTAATGCCATGCCAAAGTTCTTCAGTTAAATGAGGCATTAAGGGGTGCAACATTACTAAAAGTTCTCTAAGGACCTTAAACATTACTTGTTGAGCAATTCTTCTATCTTTCAATTGAGATTGAGTCAATGAATCTCCAGGATTAAGTCGACGCTTAATTAACTCCAAATACCAATCACAAAAATCATTCCAACTAAATTCATACAGTCCTTTTGCTGCCTCTCCAAGAGCATAACTTGTAAATTTCTTAGAAGTTTCAGAGTTAATTCTTGCCAACCTCGACAAAATCCATTTATCAGAAAGTTGTAAATCAGAGAAATTAAGTTCTTCAAATGTCTCATCAAAAGTAGTAGTACCTAGATTAATTAACGCAAAGCGAGTGGCATTCCATAACTTATTCGCAAAATTACGTGCCGCCTCAACAGTAACAGAAGTATCTGTTTTCCTATCGTAATCGAGTCTGATGTCTTGCCCTGCACCAGCGACTTCCTTGACTAAAGCAAAGCGCAACGCATCAGTGCCATAACGGTCAATTAATACAAGGGGATCAATCCCGTTACCAAGACTTTTACTCATTTTACGATTCTGTTCGTCCCTTACTAGCCCATGAATATAAACATCTTTAAAAGGCATTTGACCAGTAAAAGCACCAGCCATCATTGTCATTCTGGCAACCCAGAAGAAAATGATATCAAAACCTGTGACTAACGTATTTGTAGGGTACCAACAGTTAAAATCCGAATCATCTTCATCAGGCCATCCTAAAGTAGAGAAAGGCCATAAACCACTCGAGAACCAAGTATCCAATACATCTGCATCTTGTTCTATAGCAACATCGTCTCCAAATTTTTCGCGGGCTTGTAAAAGTGCTTCCTCCTCTGAAAGTGCCACTATATAAGGAGTATGATCAGTCACTATAGAGTCAGTTTCACTAACAACAAACCATGCCGGGATCCTATGACCCCACCATAATTGCCGACTGATACACCAATCACGAATACCAGTTAACCAATCCCGGTAAACTTTCTCCCAGCGAGTAGGGAAAAACTGAGGCTCACCCTTGACGAGATGTGCTCGACATCGATCAGCCATCGGCTCCATACGAACAAACCACTGTGTAGACAATAATGGTTCAACAGGGACCTTACCCCGATCTGAAAAAGGCACGCTATGCCTATATGGTTCAATTTTGGTTAGCAATGACAGTTCTTTTAGGCCATTTACAACAGCTTCACGAGCTTTAAAGCGATCTAAACCTTCAAACTGACCAGCACTACTATTCATAGTGCCGTCTTTATTCATAACAGTAATCTGGGGCAAATTATGCCTCTGACCTATTGCAAAATCATTTGGATCATGTGCTGGGGTGACTTTGACGCATCCAGTCCCAAAATCCTTATCAACATGATCATCTGCAATGACAGGAATTTCTCGACCTACAAATGGCAAAGTGAGGGTTCTACCAACAAGGTGCCTATATCGATTATCCGAAGGATTAACTGCAACAGCTACATCTCCAAGCATCGTTTCAGGACGAGTAGTGGCAACTTCAAGATGCGTAGTCTCATCATCGGAAGAACCATTAGTTAATGGATATTGAAAATGCCATAGATATCCATCCACTTCTTTCATTTCAACTTCTAGATCACTTACTGCTGAACCTGAAGCAGGGCACCAGTTCACAAGATATTCACCCCTATAAATCAAACCCTGTTGATGTAAACGAACAAAAGCCTCAACAACGGCTTTGCTCAATCTTTCATCCATCGTAAATCTTTCTCTTTGCCAATCAACGGAATAGCCCAAACGTCGAAGTTGAGCCGCAATACGTCCTCCACTTTCTGATTTCCAAGCCCAAGCCCTTTGTAAAAATTCTTCTCTACCTAAATCATCACGATTAATTCCTTCTTCTTTAAATTGCTTTTCAAGAATTGTCTGCACTGCAATAGAGGCGTGATCTGTACCTGGTAAACAAAGTACATTCTTCCCTTGCAAGCGTTGAAAGCGAACAATCGTATCAATCAGTGCTGTATTAAAAGCATGTCCCATGTGAAGACTGCCAGTAACATTTGGAGGAGGAATTACCAGCGAAAAAGGCTCCCCAGAATCATTAGGGTCTGGATGAAAGGCACCAGAGGATTCCCACAACTTCTGCCAGCGACTTTCTGTCCCACCTGGGTCATACGTCTTTGGCAAAGAATCAACTGCTTGCCTTAAACCTTGATTTACCAAATGATCAGCCACGAAAAATATTTAAAGCATGCTTGCAAACACTAATTAAATTCTATCTTTATGCACAAGCCATCTGACACTTTTTCAAGATTTCCAAGGTATAGCAATAATTCCATTATATTCCTTCCAAAAAGTCTGATCTGCCTGAATCCTGTCCCATAAGCCAACAGTTTTCAAGGCTTCTACCACTTGATGAAATGTAATTTCCTGACTACCAGTAATTGGGATAGCTAGTACTTGTTCCTCTAATGGATCTGCCATCAAATGGACACACAAGCTTTCAAGAATCCTTTCAAAGAAAATTTTCCTCATCCTAGTAGTTAAATTTGGGCCTAAGGCTTCTGCAAACAATTCAAGACTTTCTTTTTCGCCCGATAAACCACAATTTATTGCAACCCAAATTAAAAATTTAGCCCAACTATCTACGGTCCACAAAGGTTGGAAAGTGAGTCTTTTGCTCCGGACCAGTTCATTAAATGCAAATTCAAATACTTTGGATTGAATGATTGTTTTTTCCGATTTTGACATAGAAAACAACCTCTCCTTATAAAATCAAATTTAATGGCCTTTAAATGACATTAACAATCATGATGGATCTCAATGATGCAGAGCTTGAATTCTCAGATCTGGTTTACGCCTATCAAAGCTGGATAATTGCCGTAATTAATGATGAAAAACTAGACAGTGAAAACAAGCTATTAACCAATGAAATATCAGATGACGCCTTAAATGCAATGAGATTTCTACCGGGAGAAGTCACTACTGCTATAGAAACAAGTTTGGCCCGCGTATATGACGTTGATCCAGATGAACTTTCTTCAATACTTTTTCCAGAAGAATAGTGTTTTGAATTTAAACACTTCTAGCACTAAGCAGAACTTGAACTTTACTCACGAATTTCTCTTTTGATTTTAAAGCCAGCTCCACATGAACATGTTTCATATCCCATTGACGTACTGATTAAAAACCCTCCCCCACTTAAATCTGCGTAATAATTCAAATTTAACCCTTGAAGAAGATCTAATTGATCCGAAGGTGCATACAAAGTCACTCCATCAGCCCTTGCAACAGGAACGCCATTATTTTTTCCTGGTTGAACTCTGATATGAAACCATCCCTTAATGGAACTATCTTCTAAAAAATCAATATGCATGATACCTGGTGTGCCTGCAAAAGCTGACTGTCTGACTAATTCAGCTGAAGCTGTTGGAGTAACAGTGAAGCTAAGAAGTTTGTTCATACAACTAAGAGAATGGGCGATCCAGGGTTCGAACCAGGGACATCCTGCTTGTAAGGCAGGCGCTCTACCGCTGAGCTAATCGCCCGTTAGACAATTCTGCCTTACTAAGCCAGGCTAAGCATAATAAATAGTTATAAAGTAATGGCCTTAGGCCCAAAACATGACAAATCTACTAAATTTTGGAGCTTACCTTTTGGCATAGTCATAGGAATAACATTAGGTCTACAAAATGGGATTTTGGCAGGCATTTCCTTCGCATTAGGCGGATTATGGTTGTCTCCAGACTTAGATATTGATTCTAAACCTCTAAAAAGATGGGGAATCCTGAAAATAATGTGGTGGCCATACAGAAAGATAATTCCACATCGTTCATTCTTTTCTCACGGTCCAGTTATAGGAACTACTCTAAGAGTGTTATATCTAATGGCAATATTCACTTTCATGCAATTAATCCTCAAAAATCTTGGGATTGAGCCAACAAGCCTTTCAACGGAGAATTTAATAAAGTCTATTTACCAATATCCTAAAAGTGCATTAGCAATTTTCTTAGGTATTGAAGGAAGTGCATGGCTTCACCTTATTCAAGATAAAGATCCACTCCCAATTAAATGGAAGAATTAAATGGTTAACGAAAAAATTGAAACCCAATAACAAGGATTAATTTCATGCACACAAACTCATCAAACAACGAGAATGAAGAACTCCTTAAGCTAATTGAAGTTGTATCAAAGCTGAGAGATCCAATTAAGGGATGTTCCTGGGACATTAAACAAACACACCAGTCTTTAATACCTTACGTATTAGAAGAGGCCTATGAAGTAGCAGATGCAATTCTTGAAAATGATACAGAAAATTTATGCGAAGAACTAGGGGATTTATTATTACAAGTAATAATTCATGCTCAAATAGCAAGTGAAAAAAAACTATTTGACTTTAATGACATAGCCAAGGGAATAACTAGGAAGTTAATTCGTCGACATCCTCATATTTTTAGCAATCAGCCTCGACAAATTAGCTGGGAACAAATCAAAACCACAGAAAAAAATTTACCAATTAGTAATACTCCTATTAGTGATCAGATGAAATATAAAATTCGTCCCCAGCCAGCAATCACAGGAGCAATGTATATATCTCAAAAGGCAGCAAAAGCAGGTTTTGAATGGGAAAAATTTCACTATCTTTGGGAAAAATTTTCCGAAGAAAGTAAGGAATTGGAAGAAGCATTGAACAAGAAAGATATGATCAACGCACAAGAAGAACTAGGCGATGTAATGTTTACTCTTATCAATATTGCAAGATGGCATAAGTTAAATCCTGAAGAAGGTCTACGAGGGACTAACAAAAGATTTTTAGATAGATTTTCTTATATCGAGTCAAAACTAAAAGGAGATTTTCACAATCAGTCTATAAACAAGTTAAAGCTCCTATGGAAGGAAGCAAAAGAATTTATGAATCAAAGAAATAAAAGCAAAAATAATTAATCAACTGCTATATCTAAAGAAAGAGTTATGCTGGGTTGAATTAAGAATATTTCGGTAACCTGGATGCAATATAATTATTAGCTTCTATATGCTTAAGCATAGATTGCTATCTAAGATCTTCTCCACTTGGATTGATGAATATCAAGAAGATGCTCGCTTTGGTCTAAAAGGAAAAATAATCATTGATGAAGAAAGCGAATTTCAAAAGATCACTCTGATCGAGAGCAAGCGATATGGGAAAGCTTTACTACTAAACAATTGCTGGATGACAGCAGAACATCAAGAAAAGCAATATCACGAATGCCTCGTTCACCCAGCCTTATCTAGCGCAGAAAAAATTTACAAAATACTGATTATTGGCGGTGGAGATGGAGGAACTGCACGAGAGTGTTTGAAATATAGGGAAGTTCAGCAAATAGATTTGATAGAAATAGATAGACGAGTTGTTGAATTAAGTCAAAAGCATCTTCCTGAAATTGGTGGAAATGCTTGGAAAGATGAGCGTTTAAATCTTCAAATTGCAAATGGCATCAATTGGGTCGCTCAGTCGCAAGACAATTCTTATGACGTCGTAATCATTGATGGAGCAGATCCAGAAGGACCATCTGAAGGCTTGTTTAACAAAGCTTTTTTTGAAGACTGCCGTCGCATTCTCAAAGATGGAGGTATTTTCTCAACTCAATCTGAATCAGCAGAAGCTTTTCATGCAATTCATATTGATATGGTAAAAATAATTCGCGAAGTATTTGATTACGCAAGTCCTTTATATGGCAACGTACCTATATATCCAAGTGGGTGGTGGAGTTGGACTTTTGCGTCTATGAAAAAACCAAGATATCTCAAACCTATACCGAACAGAGTGAATGAAATTCTTCAATCATGCGAAATATGGAGTCCTCGTTGGCAGAGCGGCGCCTTTAATTCCATCCCAGCATTTCTTGAACGAGCGCTTAATCAATGAAAATCAATCAAAACCTAACATTTAATAATAGTGAGGGGATATTTATCGGCAGCCAAACAAACTGCAAAGATTGCAAGATTGGCATCTACGGTGTTCCTTATGATGGAACAACATCATTTAGACCAGGTACGCGCTTCGGTCCATCTGCAATAAGGAACATTAGCAATGGAATTGAATCTTTCTGCCCACAATTAAATCTTGATCTTGAAGACTTAAAATATGTTGATCTTGGCTCTTTAGATATTCCTTTTGGAGCACCAGAAAAAGTTATAAATCTAGTAAAGCAAGCCACTATTCTACTTATGCAAAAAGGGATCAAACCTTTATTACTTGGAGGAGAGCATTCCATTACAGAAGGTGCAATAGCAGGAATAGTAGATTTTCATCCTGAACTAATTATTCTTCAATTAGATGCCCATGCTGATCTTCGAGATGAATGGTTAGGTTCAAAGCATAATCATGCTTGCGTAATGCGTAGATGCATAGAAATTTTACCAAGCAAAAAAATCTTTCAAATGGGTATTCGAAGCGGAACTAGTAAGGAATTTAAAGAGCTTAAAGAAAAGAAAAGATTAATTTCTCATCAAAGTGGGCAGGTTGCCAAGAGTCTAGATAAGGCAATGCAGCCTTATCTAGGCATGCCTATTTATTTAACATTAGATCTCGATTGGTTCGACCCAAGTGTGATGCCTGGGACGGGAACACCAGAACCCGGTGGATTTTTATGGCAAGACTTTGCAGCTGTAATAGAGGTAATTAAAAAACATAATTTAATTGCTGCAGATATAGTTGAATTAGCTCCTAAGTTAGATCATTCTGAAATTAGTAGTATTCTTGCCGCAAAAATTGCTCGAAGTCTAATCATGTTACTATCGCTAGAAAAATAAAGCTATGGTTTCTAAATACTCATTCAGCCACTCCTAAATAATAAAAAACAACCGAAGAGCAATATTAATTGTAATTATTGAGTTCATTATCTTAAAGAACCTAAGTATTTAATTGTTCAAAATTGAAAAGGCTTGACTAAAATCTAGCTGGGTATCTGATTGGAGATCTCTTTCTCTTTCTGCAAGATTTGGCAAGATAGGCTCTTTAGTTGACCAATGATGGCAAAAGGCAAGTTGAGCAATGTCAGGATGAACTTTTATTTTTCTAAGTAAGCACCAACCATATGAACTACTGTTCTGGCCACAGATACAGTGTTTACAAGTTTGACAGCATTCCTTTAAAGACATTTCTAACCTCCCAGACTCACAGGTTAGGTACAGTTTTCAAATCAGGCCATGAACCGTTAAATTCTCCTTCATCCATTTATAAAGCAGCAATCACTTAATTCACTTATCGATTCAATAACAAACCAATGGTCAGCAAACGAACTCCTCTATATGAAAACTTTCGGAAAGAAGGTGCTCACATGGTTTCTTTCGCAGGATGGGAAATGCCTATTCATTTCTCTGGACTAGTACTTGAGCATCATGCAGTAAGAAAAAAAGCTGGAATATTCGACATTTCTCATATGGGTGTTCTACTTATTCAAGGAAAAAGCGTCAAAGATAATTTACAAAAGTTGGTGCCATCCGATCTTTATCAAATTGGCTCTGGAGAAGCATGCTACACAGTCCTACTCAACAAGCATGGAGGAATCATTGATGATTTAATTATTTACGATTTGGGCGTAAATGATCAAAACATAGAATCTCTGATGCTTGTGATCAACGCTTCCTGTAGTGATTCAGATACTAATTGGATAAAAGCTAATCTTCAGAATCAATCCATTTCAATTAACGATGCAAAAAAAGATGGCGTTTTATTAGCTGTACAAGGTCCTGATTCAGAAAAAAGCCTTAACAAAATTTTTGGTTCAACCTTTGAAGAATCAATCAGTAATCTGCCTCGGTTTGGACATAGAAAGTTGAAATTACAATTTCAAAGAACTAAAAAACCGTGCCCGGTATTTATTGCAAAAACTGGCTACACAGGAGAAGAAGGCTATGAACTCCTCCTAGAGAAGGAGATGGGTATAACTCTTTGGGAAGAATTAGTAAAATCAGGTGTCACTCCTTGCGGACTGGGCGCAAGAGATACGCTGAGACTGGAAGCTGCAATGCATTTATATGGAAATGATTTAAACGAAGAAACTACCCCCTTTGAAGCAGGTCTAGGATGGTTAGTTCATCTAGAAATGCCCAAAACATTTATTGGTAGAGAGGCCCTAGAAAAACAAATTGAGAAAGGAGTATCCAAACTTTTAGTTGGATTAGTAATTCAAGATGAACGCGCTATTGCTCGTAAAGGCTATGAGGTAATTTATGAAAATAAACCTATCGGTAAGATAACCAGCGGAAGTTGGTCTCCTACTCTTGAAAAAGCTATTGCACTAGCATATATACCCAAACAAATGGCCCAAATAGGAACCGAGGTGTATGTGAAAATCAGAAACAAGCTACATCCCGCTAAAGTTGTAAAGAAACCGTTTTATCGCAGGATTTCCTGAAAAATACTTACTTTTATAGAGCTCTACACAACCACTATGGGAAACTCATTATTTGTACAAAAAAAATCCGATGCGCAGTAATTACTGTGGAGCCCTGCGCAATGAGCACATCAACTCCAAAGTGCAGCTCTGCGGCTGGGTAGACCGTTGCAGAGACCATGGTGGTGTCATTTTCATAGACCTAAGAGACAGCAGCGGAACAATGCAAATTACAGTCGATCCTGATCAAGGGACCGATTTATTTAATATTGCTGAGAGTCTGAAGAACGAAACCGTTATTCAAGTCACAGGAAAAGTTAGGTCTAGGCCAGAAGAATCAATCAATAAGAAACTAGAAACTGGACAGATAGAAGTATTAGCTGATGTTTTAAAAGTTTTAAATCCTGTATATGGCAACTTACCTTTTGCCGTCTCAGTTCATGATGATGAACCATTAAAAGAAGAAATAAGGCTTAAGCATCGATATCTGGATCTAAGACGAGAGCGAATGAAAAAAAATCTTCATTTAAGACATGCCACAATTCAAACAGCTCGAAATTTCCTTGAAGAAGAAGGGTTTATTGAAGTAGAAACACCAATCCTGACTCGTTCAACGCCTGAAGGAGCGAGAGATTATCTTGTTCCTTCAAGAGTATGCGAAGGCGAATGGTTTGCCTTACCACAATCGCCTCAAATTTTTAAGCAACTATTAATGGTAGGAGGAATTGAACGCTACTACCAAGTCGCAAGATGTTTTCGTGATGAAGACTTGAGATCAGACAGACAGCCTGAATTTACTCAGTTAGATATGGAAATGAGCTTTATGAGTCAAGAAGAGATCCTTTGCCTTAATGAAAGGCTTATTGCATGCATTTGGAAAAAAATCAAAGGGAAGGATATCAAAGTCCCCTTCCCTAGATTGTCATGGCAAGAATCTATGGATCGCTATGGAACAGATAGACCCGATACCAGATATGGAATGGAATTAGTTGATGTCAGCTCAATAGTTAAAGATATTGGATTCAAAGTATTTTCAGGTGCAATTCAAGCAGGTGGATCAGTGAAATGCATCAAAGTAGAAGAAGGTAACCAATCGATTAGCAATGTAAGAATTAAACCAGGTGGGGATGTATTTAATGAAGCCCAAAAAGCAGGTGCAAAAGGCCTAGCCTTTATAAGAGTTCGCGTAAATAATGAAATTGATACTATCGGAGCAATAAAAGACAATTTAAATAATCAACAAAAGAATGAATTACTTCTAAAGACCAAAGCCAAACCTGGAGATCTTATTCTTTTCGCCGCTGGAGACACTGAAATAGTGCATAAAACACTTGATAAGGTTAGGCAATTCTTAGCTAAAGAATTAAGGCTAATTTCCACAGGAAAGTCAAAAGATCAATGGAATTTTCTTTGGGTAATAGATTTTCCAATGTTTAATTTTAATAAAGACGAAAAGCGTCACGAAGCAATGCACCATCCATTCTGCGCGCCCAATGCAAAAGATATAGGTGGCGATCCAGGCTTATGGGAAGAAAATCTACCTAAAGCACGTGCTCAAGCCTACGATCTTGTATTAAATGGCTTAGAACTCGGTGGAGGATCACTACGCATTCATAATCCTGAACTTCAACAAAAAGTTCTGGAAACAATTGGTATCGCCAAAGATGAGGCTACTGAGCAATTTGGATTTCTCCTGAATGCTCTAGAAATGGGCGCACCACCGCATGGAGGACTTGCATTTGGCTTAGATAGAATAGTAATGCTCTTATCAGAAGAAGATTCAATAAGAGACACAATCGCTTTCCCTAAAACGCAGCAAGCAAGATGCTTAATGGCACAAGCTCCTAATGAAGTATCTAAAAGGCAATTAAAAGAACTTCACATTGCCAGCACTTGGGTAGATAATGAATAAATTCATATTGATTTCTCGACTTAAAAGAAAACCTCTAATCAATCTAAAATTTTCTTGGTCTAATGAAGACTCGAGGTAATTTTACAAAATACCCAAAAAATAAATGCCAAAATTTGTCTTCGTCACAGGTGGAGTTGTATCAAGCATCGGCAAAGGCATAGTTGCCGCAAGTCTTGGACGACTACTTAAATCGAGGGGTTACAACGTATCCATTTTAAAATTAGATCCCTACTTAAATGTAGACCCTGGAACCATGAGCCCTTTTCAGCATGGGGAGGTCTTTGTCACAGAAGATGGTGCAGAAACAGACTTGGATTTAGGGCATTATGAGAGATTTACAGATACAGCCTTATCACGATTAAACAGCGTTACTACAGGGTCTATATATCAATCAGTCATAAACAAAGAGCGGCGAGGTGATTATGATGGAGGCACAGTGCAAGTAATTCCACATATAACCCAAGAGATCCGTGAGCGAATACATCGAGTCGGTGCCAATAGTAATGCAGACGTTGTCATAACAGAGATCGGAGGAACTGTTGGAGACATTGAATCACTTCCTTTCCTAGAAGCAATTCGTGAATTTAAAGGTGATGTAGGGAAAAAAGATATTGCTTATATTCATGTAACGCTTTTACCGTTTATTGGCACATCTGGAGAACTTAAAACAAAGCCTACTCAACACTCAGTGAAAGAGTTGAGATCTATTGGTATCCAACCAGATCTTTTAATTTGTAGAAGTGACAGGCCAATCAATGACAATCTAAAAAATAAAATCAGTGGTTTTTGCGGGGTCAATAACGAAGCTGTCATTCCAGCTCTAGATGCTGACAGCATATATTCAGTACCTCTAGCTCTCAAAGCAGAAGGGTTGTGTAAAGAGGTTTTAGAGTTCTTAGATTTAACTGATCACGAATGTAACCTTGAGAAGTGGCAAGAGCTGGTGCATAAATTAAGGAACCCTGGGCCATCAGTAAAAGTAGCTGTAGTAGGTAAATATGTTCAACTGAATGATGCCTACCTATCAGTAGTTGAAGCACTGCGACATGCCTGTATTGAGAACGACGCATCTTTAGACCTTCATTGGATCTGTGCTGAAAAGATAGAAGAAGAAGGATCTAATGATCTTTTAACAGGGATGGACGCCATAGTAGTACCCGGAGGATTTGGAAGTAGGGGTGTTGATGGAAAAATCGCAGCCATTCAATGGGCAAGAGAGCAGCGTGTTCCTTTCCTTGGGCTTTGTCTTGGTATGCAATGTGCAGTGATCGAATGGGCAAGAAATCTAGCTGGGCTTAAAGAAGCAACTAGTTTCGAACTTGATCAAAGTACCCCTCATCCAGTAATTCACTTACTTCCAGAACAACAAGATGTTGTAGATCTAGGAGGAACAATGAGGTTGGGAGTATATCCATGCAGATTACAAGCAGAAACAATGGGCCAAAAATTATATGGCGAGCAAGTAGTTTATGAACGTCATCGACACCGATATGAGTTTAACAACGCATATCGCAATCTATTTATCGAATCTGGGTATACCATTAGCGGCACTTCACCTGATGGTCGCCTAGTCGAATTAATTGAATTAAAAGGACATCCATTCTTTACTGCTTGTCAATATCATCCTGAGTTTTTATCTAGACCTGGAAAACCACATCCCCTTTTTAAAGGTTTGATAGCAGCTGCACAATCACGTTTACCGAGATCACCTCAAGAAGCTTTAAAGCAAACACAAATTAATTCTCCGAACCAATCAAAAAACAACCCTTAATGGCAACCACCTTGCCTGTTGTAGAAAGTTTTCATTCAATCCAAGGGGAGGGTGCCCATGCTGGTCGGAGCGCATTTTTTATTCGACTCGCTCAATGCAATGTAGGGTGTGAATGGTGTGACACGAAAGAATCTTGGTCTTCTATTTCTCACCCTAAAAAGACCATTGATAGTCTTGTTCAAGAAACAACAATCGCCAAATCTAAAGGAGCAAGCTTTCTTGTCATTACTGGAGGAGAGCCTTTACACCACAACTTGAATCCACTATGCAATGCAATAAAAAATAATATCAATTCTTGTGGAGACAATGCTATACCTATTCATTTGGAAACCAGTGGTGTGCATCATATGAGTGGAGCACCAGATTGGATTACACTTTCTCCAAAGAGACATTTCCCACCCAAAGAAGAACTCTTAGAAGCATGTCAAGAAATTAAAGTGATCATTCATAGCAAAGAAGATATCTTGTTTGCAGAAGAGATGGCACACCGTTCAATACATGCCAAAAAAAATGCCTATAAGTCAAGAGTAAGTACAAAACAATCATTGATAAAACCTCTTCTTTTTCTTCAACCTGGATGGGGACATAGCATGGGTCAAAAATTAGCAATTGAATATGTAATTAAGAATCCCCAATGGAGGCTGAGTCTGCAAACGCATAAATGGCTTGCAATAGATTAATTAAAAGAGTGCTTTCATATAATGTTTCATAATTAATAATGCATTAATCTCGTTAAACAAAGAAAGAATGTTGGCAAATAACAAACCCATATCTATTGCATTACTTTCAGGTGGCCTAGACTCTGCAACAGCAACAGCAATGGCCTTAGAAGCAGGACACAATGTAATAGGGATTTCATTTGATTATGGTCAACGGCACAAACGTGAGCTAGAGGCTGCCATTGAACTAGCAGCTCATTTAAATCTACTAGGACATGAAATAATTAATGTCAACTTAGCAAAATGGGGAGGATCTTCCTTAACTGATCTACAACAATCAGTTCCAACACAAGGAATTATTAAAGGGAAAATACCGAACACTTATGTGCCTGGGCGCAATACAGTGTTTATCGCCATTGGGCTAAGTCTTGCCGAAGCAAAAGGAGCCAATCAAATAGTTCTTGGCATTAATGCTATGGATTACTCTGGTTATCCAGACTGTAGACCAGACTACCTAAAGTCATTCCAAGCTCTCGCTAACCTAGCAAGTAAAGCAGGTCGAGAAGGTAATGCCCCAAAGCTATGGGCTCCTTTAATTCATTTGAATAAAGTTGAAATTATTCAAGAAGCTCTCAGATTAAATATTCCAATTGACAAAACATGGAGTTGCTATAACGGCTTAGAAAAGCCTTGTGGGCTATGTGATAGCTGTCGCATTCGTAATGAAGCCTTGGAAAAAGCGGGACGCTCCGATTTATCTACTAGAGAAGAAATATGATTATTCCAATTAGAAAGCTTTGCGAGTGGTGTGATCCTGTTTACGTTGCTGAAAATTTAATTGCTAATTTTGGGGAAGATGGATTCATCTGGCTAGATAGTGATGGAAGCAAAATAGGAAGGTGGATTGTTTTAGCAGCGGAGCCTATAGATCAAATTTGCTCTAGGGGCTTGCCTAGCCAATATTGTAATGCTAATCCTTTTGATTCTTTAAGAAGTTTAGAACCTGGCCATTGGACTGGCTGGTTAAGTTATGAAGCTGGTGCATGGATAGAGCCAAATAATCCTTGGAAAGAAGACTCGATGGCAACTTTGTGGATAGCAAGGCATGATCCTGTATTAAAATTTGATCTGAAAGAGCAAAAACTTTGGATAGAAGGTTGTGATCCCAAACGATTATTAAAATTATTTAACTGGATAAAAGACCTTAAGAATAATGAGGCGAAGCAAACCTCAGTACAATCAAAAAGTCCCATACGTATTCCACTTCGGTCTTGGGAATGGTTAACCAATGAAAAAGAATACGCCGAAAAGGTTGAGATAATTCAAGAGTGGATCAAAAAAGGTGATATTTTTCAAGCAAGCCTCTCTGCTTGCTGTAAAGGTAAAAAGCCACAAAATATGCTTGCCATTGATATATTCAAAAAATTGAGGCATCATTGTCCCGCCCCATTCTCAGGAATTATTATTGCGTCAGGAGAAGCAAGCGGTGAAGGCGTAATATCTACCTCCCCTGAGCGATTTCTCAAAGTACTACCTAATGGAACAGTAGAAACACGTCCTATTAAAGGAACTCGCCCCCGTCAAAGCAATGCACAGAGGGATGCTGATATGGCAGCTGATTTAATATGTAGTCAAAAAGATAGAGCCGAAAATGTCATGATTGTGGACCTTCTAAGAAATGATCTAGGTAAAGTTTGTCAACCAGGTAGTATCCAAGTCACAAAATTAGTTGGACTAGAAAGCTACTCTCAAGTACATCATCTAACATCTGTAATAAGTGGAACTCTTAGAGACGGCAAAACATGGGTAGATCTCCTTGAATCATGCTGGCCAGGAGGTTCAATCAGTGGTGCACCTAAGCTAAGAGCATGTCAAAGATTATATGAACTTGAACCTATTGCACGAGGTCCATACTGTGGCTCATTCATACATGTTGATTGGGATGGTCAATTTGATAGCAATATTTTAATTCGATCTCTCATGATTAATAAATCGAATCTTCGTGTAAATGCAGGTTGCGGGATCGTTGCAGATTCAGATGCTAACAATGAAGCGGAAGAACTGACCTGGAAATTATTGCCTTTATTAAAAGCATTGGATTGAAATTAACATGAATCAAAAATTAGGCTGGATCGATGGCCATTGGGGATCACCAAAAGAGTTAAAAATACCAATCCACGATAGAGGAATAAATTTTAGTGATGGAATCTTTGAAACCATTTTTGTGGAAAATGGGAAGCCTCAATTATTAATAGCTCATTTAACGAGATGGCATAAAAATGCTGAAATATTAGGAATGACTTTGCCTCCTAACATTGAGATATTGAGTCCAATTCTTAGCGAAGGCATTGAAAAGTGTGCCTTGGATAAGGGTTGCGGCTCAATTCGTCTAAACTGGAGTAGAGGTCATAATATCAATAGAGGTATAGATATACGCCAGCCAAATGATGAAAAATCACTATATATATTTTGGATAGAAATTTCTCATATTGAGCCTTCATTTCAAGCCATTGCAACTTTAATTAGTAAATCTGAAAAAAGAAATGCTGAAAGTGTAATAAGTCAATGTAAGACTTTCAATTATATTCAATCAATACAAGCCAGACGAGAAGCAAAACTTGCTGGCTTCGATGATGCATTACTAATGAGCACTACTGATGAAATCTGTTGTGGCACTACTGCAAATATCATCGTAAAGCGAAATAAGGAGCTATTAACACCTCGACTCCAAAGTGGTTGTTTACCCGGAATAATGAGAGCCCAAGGGTTGAAAAAAGGAATTTTTAAAGAAGCCAAGCTATCTCCTCAACCCCAAGCAGAAGATGAATGGCTACTGATTAATAGTTTAGGTTGTCATCCAATCACAAAAGTCAACCAAACTTCTACCAGATTATTTCCAAATCCAAGAGATCTCTGGAAATCATTATTACTAGCAAATTAATTACAGCATGATTGGCATAGTTACATTTGCTGGGAACGGGGCGCAAGATTCAACTTGAAAGTCCACAACATCCCCAATAATGACTATTGAAGGAGATATAAAATTCTGATCTTTTACATCTTTGGCAAGGTTTTCAAGAGTAGTCTTTAAGAGGCGTTGGCCCACAACAGTGCCTTGTTGTATTACAGCTGAAGGGGTTTTGAGATCCAACCCCCCTGCCAACAATTCTTTAACAATATAAGCAAGGTTATGCACACCCATATAAATCACTAAGGTATTTGTTGATTGTGCAAGAGCCTGCCAATTGACTGAAGGACGAGTCTTACTAATACCCTCATGACCTGTCACAAAAGTGACTGAACTGCCTGCAAGGCGATGAGTTAAAGGAATCCCAAAATAAGAAGGAACAGCAATGCCAGCAGTTACTCCAGGTACCACTTGAACAGATATGCCATTTTTCTCTAAAAAAATTGCTTCTTCACCACCTCTACCAAACACAAATGGGTCTCCACCCTTCAAACGAACAACACATTCATGACGCTTAGCCAATTCCAATAAAACTAAATTAGTTTTTACCTGAGAAGTTGAATGATGACCACGGCGTTTACCAACAAATATGCATTCACACTTATCTCGCACAAAGCCAAGCACCTCGTCAGGTATTAAAGCGTCATATACAAGGGCATTGCATTGACTAAGGAGCCTCCTTGCCTTCACAGTTAGTAAGTCAGGATCACCAGGGCCTGCGCCTACTAAATAAACAGTGCCAGGTTTGTCATCATTCATGAATGAAAATTTTAGTCAAGAACGCTTTAAAAACCACTTACGCAAGATAGGCAGTGGAGAACACACTAGTCATGGGATGACCCGAAAAGAATCAGCCGATGCTTTAGAGCTAATTCTGAAAGGGAGTCCAACGCCTGCTCAAATTGGAGCATTTTTCATTGCTCATCGTATTCGAAGGCCCGAACCTCAAGAACTTGCGGGTATGGTTGATACGTATATCAAACTAGGTCCCAAACTGCATCAAAACCAAGAGCTTACTCAACCTATTTGTTTCGGAATGCCATTTGACGGAAGAAGTAAAACAGCACCTATTTATCCTCTTGCAATCTTGGTACTACTCGATGCAGGTCAACCAATTGTCCTCCATGGTGCTGGACCTATGCCAGTCAAATATGGAGTGACAACTGAAGCATTGTTTAATGCGCTTGGTCTTTGTCTGACCAAGTTAAGTATGGATGCTGTACAAAATGGTTTTGTAAAACATGGGCTAGCCCTCATTCATCAACCAGATCACTTTCCTCTAGCTGAAACACTAATTAGTTATCGCGAAGAAATAGGAAAACGCCCACCTGTTGCAAGCATGGAGTTACTCTGGACAGCTCATCAAGGGAAACATCTACTAGTCACGGGATATGTACATCCTCCAACTGAAGGTAGACATACAAAAGCACTAGAAATACTAGGTGAACAAAATATCGTTACCATTAAAGGACTTGAAGGTGGAACCGATATTCCAATTAGCCGTACTACAAAAGCAACACATATCAACAATAATCATGAGAAACATTTAATCCTTGACCCACTTCAATATGCATGTCAGGGGAAAGATATACGTTGGGAGGATCTAGATAGATGGAGACTTATAAGTATGCAAGCACTAAATGGCGAAGGACCATTAGCAAAAGCTGTTGTGTGGAATGCAGGCATTTACTTATGGTTAGCAAAAATAAGCGATAGTATTGCAGATGGGATCCAAAAAGCTGAAGTTAGTCTTACCTCAGGTTCCGCAAAAGCAACCCTTCAACAATTAATTAAATGGCGAGCAGAAATAGATTAATACCTATCCAATTATGTGCTTTTTTTACTCTTCTAGATGACCGGTTAGGAGAAAGTTTTGTTTTCCCATTGCTACCATTTCTCCTAGAGCGTTTTACCAGTAGTGGGGTCACCCTTACTCTTCTTACTGGAAGTTATGCATTAGCACAATTCACTGTCTCTCCTTTAATTGGGGCATTGAGTGATCGTTTTGGTAGGAAGCCTATTCTAAAAATCTGTGTGGGGGGTTCACTAGTAGCCATTAGTCTATTTGGTATTACACTTAGTTTAAATTGGACAAACATTTTACCAATCTGGGCGACAGGTTTACCGTTGCTTTTACTATTTATAGCAAGAATTATCGATGGACTTAGTGGAGGTACAGCTGCTACAGCAACTGCAATTCTCGCAGATATCTCAACCCCAGAGAATCGAGCAAAAACATTTGGTTTAATTGGCTTAGCTTTTGGTCTTGGATTTGCAATTGGTCCACCACTTGGTGGAAGATTAGCTGAAGTAAACCCAACATTAGCCGTAATACCAGCAGCATTATTTGCTCTAATCAATTTAGGATTAGTTACATGGTTTCTACCTGAAACATTACCTATCAATTCAAGAAATCGTCTACCAAAAAAGCGAAACTTAAATCCATTTAGTCAATTATCCAAACTATTTAGAAATCCATCTGTAAGAAAGCCATGTCTTAGTTTTTTTCTCTTTTTTATGGCATTTAATGGTTTCACTGCAATCTTGGTTCTCTACCTTAAAGAAGCATTCTCATGGACTAGTGCACTTTCAGGATGGGTTTTTGCACTAGTTGGGCTTATAGCAATGATTGTCCAAGGAGGGTTAATTGGACCTTTAGTAAAACAATTCGGGGAATTAAAACTGACAATTACAGGACTCGGATTACTAACCATTGGATGTTTACTAATACCTATGGCAAATCAGGAAAACTCAATACCAATAGTATTTACTGGAGCTGCCTTGTTAGCAACAGGAACAGGTTTAGTTACGCCTTGTCTACGCAGTCTGATATCTAGACGTATAGACATTTCTAGCCAAGGTACTGTTTTAGGTGGCCTACAAGGACTACAAAGTTTAGGTACTTTTGTTGGAGGGATAACTGCTGGTTTTGTATATGATCAATTAGGGCAAAAAAGTCCTTTCTTTGGAGGTGCAATAATTTTAGTCATAGTAATAGCATTGTTAATAGGAATACCACTAGACAAAAGGAAAGCACAAGTGATATGAATCAATAAGTGCATACACCAAGTTAACCACCTAGATGGTCAGCCATAGTGGCTGATCAAAAAAAGATCCTAATGTCAAAAACAAAGCTAAGTAAGGATAACTATCTTAATAGAGAGTTGAGCTGGATTGGTTTTAATGAACGTGTTCTCGCGATAGCATTGAACCAGAAAACACCTTTACTAGAGCAAGCAAAATTTAGTGCGATATTTAGTAATAATCTAGATGAGTTTTTCATGGTAAGAGTCGCTTCTCTTAAGTCACAAGTTGAGGCTGGGATTACCAAGCGAAGCGAAGACAATCAAACACCTAAAGAACAGTTAATCAATATCAGAAAACATCTAGAGCCTCTTTTAAAAAAACAACAAAGTCACTACAAAAATAATTTAATCAGTTCCTATATCAATGAAAAAATTTTTCTACTTGAATATAAAGACTTAAATGATCGCCAGAGAACTTGGGTTGATAACTATTTCCAAACAGCTATTTTCCCAGTTCTTACTCCATTAGCAGTTGACCCTGCACATCCATTCCCGTTCGTAAGTAATCTAAGCCTTAACATTGCGGCACTGATTAGAGACCCAGAGACTGGTAAAGAACAATTTGCACGAGTAAAGGTGCCAGGAAGAACCATGGATAGGTTCATAACTATTCCAAATGATTTAAGTGGAATAGACCCTAACCCTATCTATAACGCAATACCAATAGAGCAAATAGTTGCTTTTAATTTGCACATGCTCTTTCCTGGCATGAAAGTAGAGCAGCACTCATTTTTTAGGGTTACACGAGATGCTGACTTAGAACTACGAGATTTAGAAGCTGATGATTTAATGATTGCGCTCGAAGAGGGACTCCGCAAACGTCGAATAGGAGGAGAAGTAGTGCGGCTTGAAGTCTCGAAAGATATACCAGTCACGATATTAGAGTTACTGATGGAAGGCATGGCAGTTGAGGAAGCAGATTTATATCACATTGATGGACTACTAGGCCTTGATGATCTTCAGGCATTGCTAAAAATCGATATGCCAGTTCTCAAATATCCGCAACAAAGAGGGCAAACACATAAGTTACTCAAAAGTAGTCAAAGAGGATTACTAGAAGATGGGTCAATTAAGCAAGAGGAGTTCAAGAGCATTTTTTCAATTATCAAAAAACAGGATTTGCTACTCCACCACCCATTCGACCTCTTCTCCACTTCTGTAGAAGAGTTTATTAATCAATCTGCTGAAGATCCTCAAGTTATGGGGATTAAAATGACTCTTTATCGAGTATCAAAAGATTCAAAAATAATCGAAGCGCTAATTAGGGCAGCTGAAAATGGCAAGCAGGTTATGGCATTGGTTGAGCTTAAAGCCCGTTTTGATGAAGACAATAATATTCAATGGGCAAAACAACTGGAGAAATCTGGGGTGCATGTTGTATATGGCGTTCTGGGATTAAAAACACATACAAAGATTGCCTTAGTTATTAGAAAAGAAAAAGAGCGCTTACGGAGTTACTTTCATATCGGTACAGGTAACTACAATTCAAAAACATCCAAACTGTATACAGATTTAGGACTGCTCTCGGTAAATCCTGAGCTTGGTCAAGATTTAATCGAACTGTTTAACTATTTAACTGGCTTCTCTAAACAACAAACCTTTAGAAAATTATTAGTTGCACCAGTTACTCTGAGGAAAGGAATGGAAGCATTAATACGTCGAGAAATCAAATTTGCAAAGAATGGTAAAACAGGGAAAATACGTGCAAAAATGAATTCACTTGTCGATCCCAACATTATTAATTTACTCTACGAAGCATCTGAAGCCGGAGTCCAAATTGAACTAATTATTCGAGGAATGTGTTGTTTATATCCTCAGCGAAATGGGTTGAGTGAAAACATAAAAGTAATTAGTGTGATCGGAAGATATCTAGAACATTCAAGAGTTTTTTGGTTCCATAACGATGGTAATTCAGAAGTTTTTATAGGTAGTGCAGATTGGATGCGTCGAAATTTAGACAGAAGAGTAGAGGCTGTTACTCCCATAGAGGACAAAAATCTAAAAGAGGAACTATCACAACTGCTAGATATTTATCTGAATGACAACTGCAATTCATGGGAAATGAATAAAGATGGAATATTCATTCAACAAAAGTCTCAAGATAAAGAGAAGTCTGCTCAAAACCTTTTAATCCATACAAATAAAAAGTAACTACGAAAATACAATTAGAAAATTACTTAAGTCTTAATACCTAAAAACTAACGGTTTTTACATTGCAACGCAAAGAAGAACTGAAAGTTTTTTATTTAATTTGCACTAACCCCTCGTAAAAGTGCTAGCTTCAAAGCAAACATTTTTTTAGGAGGCCAGGGTGATGGGGATCCCTCTGGAATCTACCAATGATGGTTCGTCATCATCTGTAGATCTTGCTATATCAAGCAATTCAAAAAATCAGCAAGAAAAATCTGCTGGCAATAGTCAAGCTTCTCGAAACCGAACAGGTGGCAGACTTGCAACTGATTCAATTGGTTTTTATCTAAGTAGTATTGGCAGAGTGCCGTTGTTAACGCCAGCCGAAGAGATCGAGTTAGCGCACCATGTCCAAAAAATGAAGGAATTATTAGATATAGAGAAAGAAAAGTTATCTGCTCGGCAACGTCATCAAATTCGTATGGGGAAAAGAGCACGAGATAGGATGATGGCTGCAAACCTACGACTTGTTGTAAGTGTTGCTAAGAAATATCAGAATCAAGGTCTGGAACTTCTTGATTTGGTTCAAGAAGGGGCAATTGGCTTAGAACGTGCTGTTGATAAATTTGATCCTGCAATGGGATATAAGTTTTCAACCTATGCCTATTGGTGGATACGTCAAGGAATGACAAGAGCTATAGACAATAGTGCTAGAACAATTCGCTTGCCTATTCACATCAGTGAAAAGCTCTCAAAAATGCGTCGGATTTCGAGAGAACTATCTCATCGCTTTGGACGACAACCCAATAGAGTAGAACTTGCGAATGCCATGGGGATCGAACCTCAAGATTTAGAAGATCTTGTAGCCCAAAGTGCTCCTTGTGCTTCATTAGATTCTCATGCACGTGGGGAGGAAGATCGCAGTACCCTTGGCGAATTAATTCCAGACCCTAATTATGATGAGCCAATGGCAGGGATGGATAGAAAGATGCAAAAAGAGCATTTAGGAGGATGGTTGTCTCAATTAAATGAAAGAGAGCAAAAGATTATGCGTTTACGATTTGGACTTGATGGTGAAGAGCCTTTAACTTTGGCTGAAATTGGTAGACAAATTAATGTATCTAGAGAACGGGTGAGGCAACTGGAAGCAAAAGCGATTCTGAAGCTAAGAGTAATGACAACGCATCAACAAGCAGCTTAATTTTTAAAGTTGAGCATTTTAATACCTCTATTAATAATTGGTGGATGGTTAAGCCTGGTCTTACTAAGTTCATTACTTTCCAAGAAAGTAAATTCTAAAAATAATGAGTTGGGTCGAAAGATTATTCACATTGGTACAGGTCCTGTAGTGCTATTAGCATGGTGGCTAAAAATCCCTGCGAATGTTGCGATTTTATTTGCAAGTCTTATCACGATTTCCCTTGTGATTAACTATCAAACTAATTGGATCTCAACCCTGGAAAATGTAAAACGCAAAAGCTATGGAACAGTAGCCTATGGATTGAGTATAACAATTTTACTAATTTTATTTTGGTCCAAAAACCCTGCAGCCGTTTGTGCAGGCGTTATGGTTATGGCTTTTGGAGATGGTCTTGCAGGTTTAATAGGTCAGCAATTTAAGTCGCCAGTGTGGAGAGTCCTCGATCAACAAAAATCATTAATTGGAACATTAACTATGGGTTGTATAGGATTAATAGTGCTTTTTAGTATAAGTATGATGCAAGAAATCCATTTAGAACCAATACAAATTCTAGCCATATCGCTTATAGCAGTAGGGCTTGAACAAATTAGCCCCTATGGAATAGACAACTTAACTGTTCCTATTAGCGTGGCTGTTGGATGGGATGTGATGACACACGCTCTGCAGGCTATGCCCTCATAGAAACTGCAAGCTCTTCTAAAAGACTTTCCGTAGCCTTTATATCTATACATGCATCAGTAATACTTTGGCCATACTTCAATTGTGAAAGATCTGCTACTAACTTTTGATTACCTTCTACAAGATGACTTTCAAGCATAACTCCCATTACATGAGAGAAACCTTCTTTAATCTGCTTAGATACTTCTCGAAGAACATGTGATTGTTGCCGAAAATCTTTATTAGAGTTGCCATGACTGCAATCAATCATTACTTTGTCACCTAAAGATGCCTTAGAAAGCTCTTTCGCTGCATTCAAAACAGATTCAACGTGATAATTAGTGCCACTACTACCACCTCGCAAAACAAGATGACCATCAGGATTACCTGTTGTGCTGATTATTGAAGCAAAACCTTTGTGATTAATGCCTAAAAAATGATGAGCCCTTGATGCTGCCTGCATTGCATTAATTGCAATAGCTACAGTTCCATCCGTCCCATTCTTATAACCTATAGGCATGGATAAACCTGAAGCCATTTCTCTATGAGTTTGACTTTCTGTAGTTCTTGCACCAATAGCAGTCCAACTAATCAAATCTGCAATATATTGAGGCACTATGGGATCTAATAGTTCTGTTGCTGCTGGCATCCCAGACCGGGCTAAATCTAAAAGTAAGGCTCTTGCCCGTCTTAAGCCTGTATTGATATCGTATGATCCATCTAAATGCGGATCATTTATAAGCCCTTTCCATCCAATAGTTGTTCTAGGTTTTTCAAAATAAACTCTCATCACAATTTCCAGTGCATCTGAAAAACGTTCTCTTAAAGGAATAAGTTTCTTAGCGTATTCCTTAGCTGCACTTACATCATGAACTGAGCAAGGTCCTACTATCACTAATAAACGTGAATCATCCCCAGCAAGGATTGCTTGAATCCGTTTACGAGTTTGAGCAACAATTTCTGCAGCTTTTAAATCCAGCGGTAAGTCATGATGCAACAAAGAAGGTGAGACCAAAGGTCTAGTCTCAACAATATGAAGATCAGAAGTTTTATCGAACAAATTAAGATCTGGAGAAATGACCATTAATCCTGATTAAACAGTAAAAAGCCAAGAAACTACAAAATAAATACATTCCTAACTTAAATTTAGGAATCTGGCACCACTGAAAATTAGATTATAAGTAATAACAATGGTCAAAAATCTAATTTATTTTAAAAACTGGAGTAAACAGGATGCTGAAAAATTACAGAACATTAGCTGAAAAAAGGCTGGAAAAAGGAATCCCTCCTCTAGCCTTAAATGCTGAGCAAACGCATGAACTAACATCCCTCCTGGAAAAACCTCCAAAAAATGAAAGCAAAGAATTTTTATTAGATCTCTTGAAGAATCGAGTGCCTCCAGGCGTTGATCCTGCTTCATATGTTAAAGCCACATGGTTAAGTGCAGTTGCGCAAAAAACAGTTTTAAGCCCATTGCTAACTCCTTTAGAGGCTACGCAACTATTGGGCACTATGGTTGGTGGGTATAACGTTTCTGCTCTTGTAGAAATACTAAAAAGCGAGGATGAATTAATAGCAGAATCTGCAGCTCAAAGCCTTAGCAAGACAATCCTAGTTTATGACGCTGTGAATGACGTAATGGAATTAGCTAAAACTAATAATTATGCAAAGCTAATTGTAGACAGCTGGGCAAAAGCAGAATGGTTTACACAAAAGCCAAAGCTACCAAAAGAAATAACCGTAACGGTTTTTAAAGTAGATGGTGAAACTAATACTGATGATCTTTCTCCTGCCATCCATGCCACTACAAGACCTGACATCCCGCTTCATGCACTTTCCATGCTTGAAAGTCGAGTACCAAAGGCGCTAGAAAAAATTTCTAAATTAAAGAAAAAAGGATATCCTCTAGCATATGTAGGTGATGTTGTAGGTACTGGAAGTTCACGTAAATCAGCGATTAACTCATTGTTGTGGCATATTGGCAACGATATTCCTTATATACCTAATAAACGCTCAGGAGGAATAATTCTTGGTGGACAAATTGCACCAATCTTTTTTAATACAGCAGAAGATTCTGGTGCTTTACCAATTGAATGTAATGTCAACTCTTTGAAGACAGGTGATGTAATTTGTATCCATCCATATGAAGGAAAAATCACAAGAGCTTCTGGAGAAGAAAATACTGGAGAAATATTGACTCATTTCATATTAAAACCAACAACAATTATTGATGAAATACAGGCTGGAGGAAGGATACCCCTAATGATTGGCAGAGCATTAACTGACAAAATAAGAACAAAGCTAAAGTTAAATTCATCCAAAGTTTTTACTAGACCAGGGAAAAGAAAGGAAGTCAAACATGGATTCACACAAGCTCAAAAAATTGTTGGGAAAGCCTGTGGTTTAGAAGGCTTACATCCTGGAACAAGTTGCGAGCCAATAATCACAACTGTAGGTAGTCAAGATACAACAGGTCCAATGACTAGAGATGAAATGAAAGAGCTTGCTTGTTTAGGCTTTTCTGCAGATCTAGTAATGCAAAGCTTTTGTCATACTGCTGCATACCCAAAGCCAGTAGATATAGAGACACAAAAAGATCTCCCTGATTTTTTTGCAGAACGCGGGGGTGTAGCCCTTCAGCCTGGTGATGGCATTATTCATAGCTGGTTAAACAGAATGTTACTGCCAGATACAGTAGGCACTGGTGGAGATAGCCATACTCGGTTTCCATTAGGTATTTCTTTTCCAGGAGGATCTGGTGTAGTTGCATTCGCAGCAGCTATTGGATCTATGCCATTAGATATGCCTGAATCAGTATTAGTTCGTTTTCATGGATCCTTGCAAAAAGGAATTACCCTAAGAGATGTAGTCAATGCAATTCCTTTAGTAGCAATTCAAAAGGGACTACTCACAGTTGAGAAATCAAATAAAGTGAATGTTTTTAATGGACGAATTCTGGAAATTGAAGGGTTACCTAATCTAAAGCTAGAACAAGCTTTTGAATTAACAGATGCCAGCGCAGAGCGTTCATGTGCTGGCTGCACAATACAATTATCTGAAACAACTATAAGCGAATATCTACGAAGTAATGTTGCTTTGCTAAAAAACATGATCCTTAGAGGATATAAAGACCCTCGTACGATTCATAGAAGAATTAAAGCAATGGAAGAGTGGTTACACAAACCTGAATTAATAAGCCCCGATCTAGATGCAGTTTATGCTGAAGAAATACATATTAATCTCAACGAGCTCACCGAGCCAGTATTAGCCTGTCCTAATGATCCAGACAATGTCAAGGTCCTAAGCGAAGTCTCTGGAACACCAATTCAAGAAGTCTTCATTGGGTCCTGTATGACTAATATTGGTCACTATCGAGCTGCAGCGACCGTCCTGAAAGGAGAAGGGAAAAATAAAGCAAGGCTATGGGTGTGTCCACCTACACGAATGGACGAAGAAATGCTTAAAAAGGAAGGTTATTTTCATATATATGAAGAAGCTGGTAGCCGTATGGAAATGCCAGGATGCTCTTTATGTATGGGTAATCAAGCCAGAGTAGAAGATAACACAACTGTCTTTTCAACTAGTACAAGGAATTTCAACAACCGACTTGGCAATGGTGCTCAAGTATATTTAGGTAGTGCTGAATTAGCAGCCGTTTGTGCTCTTCTTGGCTATATTCCTACACCTGAAGAATATCAATCAATTGCTGCACAAAAAATCACACCGCTTTCAAATGACTTATATCGCTATCTTAATTTTCATGAAATTGATGACTTTGAGAATCAAGGACGAGTAATTAGTAAAGACGAAGAAAGGAAACTAATGGAAACATCTTAAATGAAAAATATGGATGAATTTAAACAAAATAAATTTTCATTGAATTCAAGCCACAGTATTAAGAAGCTACTTCAACAAAAGTGGTTAATAGTTATTTTTGCATTAATGCTCACAGGCTTAGGTGCAGCAATTACAGGAGTCTTCTTTAAGACAGGTATAACCATACTAGATAATTGGCGATTAAATCTTCTAGCAACCATCCCTCCGTGGTTACTTTTACCGCTAATAGGAGCTTGTGGAGGACTTATTTCTAGCCATTTAATTGCAAGACTGTCTCCTGCCGCAGGCGGTTCAGGAGTAAGTCACATCATGGCTTTTCTTCGACATCGTTCAGTGCCTATGGGACTAAGAGTTGGTCTGGTAAAGCTAGTAGCGGGAATTGTAGCCATAGGCAGCGGTTTCCCATTAGGACCAGAAGGACCCGCAGTACAAATGGGAGGTTCAGTTGCCTGGAAAATGGCCCAATTACTTAAAGCTCCAATAGCTTTTCGAAGAGTGATTGTTGCTGCTGGAGGGGGTGCAGGATTAGCAGCAATTTTTAGTGCTCCTATAGGAGGCTTCATATATACAATAGAAGAGTTACTCAATTCAGCCAGACCAGTTGTACTACTTCTAGTAGTCGTTACTACATTTTGGGCAGATACATGGGCAGATATATTGCAAGCTATAGGATTAGATCCCTCTGCTGGAGGCTTTGACAGTAGCTTAGGTTTTCAAGTACAACGTGAATATTCACCTTTGATTAATTTTTTTCCCATTGACCTTGGATACTTAATTGCACTAGGAATAATTATTGGATGCTTAGGTGAACTCTATTCACGATACGTTCTAACAATGCAAAATAAAGGACGTGCTTGGTTTGGCAACAAAATTAGACTCAAAATGATGATATGTGGAGCATTACTAGGAGAAATATATGCTTTTCTTCCAAATGAATTTCATCAAATTACTGAGCTCAAAAAATTAATTGCAAATGGGAGTATTGATGTCTCAATGGCATCAACAATTTTTATTGTCCTATTTATAACGACAGGTCTAGCAACTGCCTCGGGAGCACCTGGTGGATTGTTTTATCCCATGTTGATTTTAGGTGGTTCAATGGGCTGCGTTTGCGGACATTGGATAGAAATATTAACTGGACATGTACCAAGTACATTTATATTTGCAGGAATGGGTGCATTTGTTTCTGCATGTTCAAGAACACCAATAACAGCAATGTTTCTTGCATTTGCACTAACTAAAAACCTACTTATGCTCAAACCACTACTCATTGCTTGTCTTACAAGCTTTATAGTCGCTAGATTATTTAACGAGCACTCGATCTATGAACGACAAATAGAGTTAGACCTTAGTCAATAAACCATGTCAAAATATCTATTGAAGAGTTAAAAGCATTATTAATCTAGAAATATGTATTCTAGTTATTCTTGCTTTCCTCCTAGATCATCACTACATACAAATAAAACTGAAGAACGAAACCCTCCTATTCACTCCAACAACACCTTTACCAGGTGCTCTAAAAATTATTCTTGGATTTCCAAGTACTTATTCAATTGGCATTACAAGTCTGGGATATCAAGTGATCTGGTCAACTCTAGCCAAAAGATCCGACGTTGATGTTCGAAGAATATTTACTGATCAAAAAGACAATTCTCATAAAAATTGCGATCTCTTCGGGCTTTCTCTCAGCTGGGAATTAGATGGGCCAATATTGTTAGATCTTTTAGAAAAGCAAGGTATTCCGCTTTGGAATAATCAAAGGCAAGAAAATGATCCCCTGGTATTTGGAGGAGGCCCAGTACTGACAGCCAATCCCGAGCCATTAGCACCATTTTTAGACGTTGTGCTATTGGGTGATGGTGAAAACTTATTACCTACTTTCATTAACGCAGTCAAAGAGTTTCAAGATCTACCAAGAAAAGAAAAACTACAAAACTTGGCTCAAATTCCAGGTGTATATATTCCTGAACTATACGTACCTCAATATACCGATAACGGAAAGCTAAAAGCTATTACTCCTGTGAATAATAAAATCCCAAATACAATTATTAAACAGACATGGAAACAAAATACTCTAAGTCACTCCTCCGTCATTACTCCTGATGCAGCTTGGCCAAATATATACATGGTCGAAACCGTTCGCAGTTGTCCAGAACTTTGTCGTTTTTGTCTTGCAAGCTACCTGACTCTTCCTTTTAGAACTGCTTCCTTAGAAGATGGCTTGATTCCTGCTATTGAAAAAGGCCTGATGGCCACACAACGAATAGGACTTCTTGGTGCATCTGTGACTCAGCATCCACAATTTTCGGAACTATTAACTTGGTTAAGTCAAGACCGTTTCGATGATATTCGTTTAAGTATTAGCTCTGTTCGAGCAGGTACTGTTAATGGTGAAATGACCAAAATATTATCTAACCGTGCATGTAAATCAATAACTATAGCTATTGAAAGTGGTAGTGAAAGAATGCGAAAAGTAGTCAATAAAAAATTAACTGAAGAAGAAATTTTTATGGCAGCTAAATATGCACTAGAAGGAGGTCTCAAAAACCTAAAGCTTTATGGGATGGTAGGTCTACCAACAGAGGAAATAGAAGATGTTGAAGCAACAGCAGATTTACTACTTCGTCTCAAAAGGAAAACTCCTGGATTACGTCTAACTCTTGGTGTCAGTACATTTGTCCCTAAAGCCCATACACCTTTTCAATGGTATGGAGTGAGAAAAGAAGCTGATAAGCGTCTGAAGCTGCTAGCAAAAAAACTAAAGCCTAATGGTATAAACTTTCGTCCCGAAAGCTATGGGTGGAGTGTAATTCAAGCATTAATTTCCAGAAGTGATCGTCGCCTTGCTCCTGTCATTGCTTTAGTAAGAGGCTCACAAAATACTTTAGGGGGATGGAAAAAAGCCTACAAGTCAATTAGTGAGAATGATCACTATAAACTCAATGACAACACTAACAATATGGCAATGCTTCCTTCATGGGACGAAGTGATTCATGAAGATTGGGATTTTTCGAAAGCTTTGCCTTGGGAGCATTTGCAAGGAGCAATCAAGCCTGAACTTCTTATGCAGCACCATCAACAGAGTATTGATGAAGCTTCCGCAATGAATCCGAAGACATAATCAAACAACGCAAACCTGCTAAAAGGATCCAACCAGCTATATTAATTCGACTATCAAAAAAGGGCATATCTGTAGCATGTAGAAAAGTGAGTATAAAAGTTGCAGTCCACCATGCTCGGTTAAATAAATATACGTTATTAGAAGCTTTGTTCTTTATTTTGCCGAAATAAAAGCAAGCCTTAAAAGAGCTAATGAGCAGTGCTAAGACGAGACATATTATTAGAACGGCTACAGGTAAGCCATGTGCAACTGTTAACTCAAGTGGCAAGTTATGGGCATGACCATGCCAAATGCCTTGACGTAAGGGGTACAACACCGAAAAAGCAGCGGCCCCATACCCTAACCATGGTCTTTGTAGAAATAAATTGATTGCTTCCTTCCATTGATAAAGACGTGTTGCTTCTAAAGGTCTTCCATGAAGATATGGCAGGTCACTCAAACGAGACCATATACTCTCTGGGATAATCTTTCTTGCCCATAGTTGAAGTTCCAAGGGGCCTATCGGGAATACAGCGACACTAAGTACTAATAGAAATAAACTTAATAAAGGGAGTAAAACAAGCCAAGTGCTAGGTCCTAGAACAAAAGGAACCGCTAAGAACATGCCCGACCAAGCATTCCTAGAATTAGTAAGTGCCAAAGCAACAGCAACAGCAACAGCAAATACCAAGCTAACGATACGATTACGAAGATTAGTCGATGACTGTATTAGAAACGCCAAGCAAAACGGCCATACTAATGCCAACCAAGAGCCGGCAATATTGGCATAGTTAAATAAACCTGATAAACGGCCTTCTGGCTTCCCTCCAGGATCAATAAACCAAATAATTACACCGTCCCAAAATTCCCAAGGGCCATGCCATCCAAACCAGAGCTGACCAAAACCCGTTAAAAGAACGGGAAAAGTACCAAGAACGAACCAAAAAGCAGCTCGTTTTCTTGCTACAGCCGTTAATACATAAGGTTGAAAACCCCAAAAGCACCAAAAAAAAGGCAACCAATTCGCAAGTCCAACCCAAGCCAACCACCCTGAAAATGCCTGAAAACATCCAGCTACCATCAAAAAAGCAGCAATCAGCAATGGATAATTCCATTTGTCTTGCCAATAAACATCTCTCCGGTAAAGAGTGCCTTGAACAGATGCAATCAAAAGCAAGAACCCTGCGATAAACGGGCTAGATGCAAGAAAAAAAAGGCCTATTTGAAAACAAATCCATCCTGATTGTCTAGCAATAGGAGGTCGGTTTTTTAGTAACCAAGCAAAAGATTTCATGCAAAAACAGCGGTCCGACCGGAATAAACCATTACCTGTCTACGCAGATGTAATCTCAATGCTCTCGCAAGCGCAATCCTTTCTGTATCACGACCTTTTCGAATTAAATCATCTACTTCATCTCTATGACTCACTTGTAGAGTCGTTTGCTCAATAATCGGACCATCATCTAGTTCTTCAGTAACATAATGAGCAGTTGCACCTATCAATTTAACTCCTCGATTCCAAGCTTGATGGTACGGTTGCGCTCCTTTGAAAGCTGGCAAAAATGAATGATGGATATTGATAATTAATGGGAATTTTTTCAAAAATCCAGGGCTGAGAACTTGCATATATTTAGCTAAAACTATTAATTCAATACGATGATCTAATAACGTATTTAAAATAATTTTTTCAGATTCCAATTTATTGTGCGAGTTAACAGGAATATGTTGGAAATCAACATCAAAATCTCTAGTTATATAACTCAAATCAAGATGATTAGAAATGATCAAGGGTACTTTCATTTGAATTTCTCCACTTCGGACCCTCCAAAGAAGGTCTAATAAGCAATGACTCTGCTTACTAACAAAAATTGCAACCCTTGGATACTCATCCGAAAAGTTTAATTGTGCTTGACCTCCCAATCGATCTGCCAATTTATTCACTGCTGACCCTATAGATTGTCTAGGCATGCTAAAACCTTGAAGATCCCACTCAATTCGACTCAAAAAAAGACCTGCCCCCTCATCTGTATGATGATCAGCATGCCGAATATTGCCATCATTTTTTGCGACCCACCCAGCTATTGCACTTACTAATCCTGGACGATCAGGACATATCAGTTGCAATATTACAGTTATAGAAGTCAAGTAAAATTAAATCGATAAGTTATTTTCACTTGAAACAAAGCAAATGCCAATCAATATCAACAATAAAATAAAGATCACAAAACATGACTAACAGCAATCCAAGTATTAAACGAAATAATCATTTCAAAAATATTGCAGTAATTGGTGGAGGAGTTATAGGAAGCACAACTGCACTACAGCTAGCAACTCTAGGGTATGAAGTGGAAATTATTGATCCTGAACTCAATCAATCAACAAACTTTTCCAAACTGCTAACAGGTACTCAAGCTTCCTTAGGAGTGCTCATGGGAAATGTATTTAGAAGAAATACAGGGCGCAGCTGGGCTTTAAGGCAAAGAAGTATGGAGCTTTGGCCAAAGTTAATCTCCAAGCTAAGTACACAAACAAGTCCTCTGAAGCTTTATACACCACTAGTTCAATTGGCGAGATCAGAACATGAAGCAACACTAATGAATGAACTAATCATTAAACGAAGCCACCTAGGTTTAGAACACTTAACCAATCATTCACCTACTAAAGTTAGTCGTTTATGGCCTAAAGCAAAGTATGGTGGGTTAATCTCAAATAATGATGGACGCATTAATCCATTAAATTTAATGGTTTGTCTAATGAAAGCCTTGGACAAATATAAAGTAAGCAAAGTCAATAGGAAAGTATCTAGCCTTGAAAGATTACCCTCTAGTCAAAATAAAAGATGGCAACTTCAATTAGACAATAAAAGAATCCTTCAAAAAGATTGTGTTGTTATTTGTGCGGCTATAGGCAGTGAAGCATTACTAAAACCATTAGGTCATCACTATCCTATTGAATCAGTCTTGGGCCAAGCAATAAGGCTAACAATCAAAAGTGACTTTAAAAATTGGTCTGGATGGCCAGCTGTATTAATTAATCATGGAGTAAATTTAATACCGGAAAATACTAATCAGCTTTTAATAGGTGCAACCCTAGAACCTGGAATAACTACAAGTAATACAGCTCTAACAACAATGAGAGAAATGCATGGGTCCTCTCCTGAATGGATGCAATTTGCTTCGATTGAGAATAAATGGACAGGGATCAGAGGAAAACCTAGCAACGAACCTGCTCCCTTGCTCAAAAACCTTGAGCAAGGGCTAATTCTTAACACTGCACACTATCGTAATGGTATTCTCCTTGCTCCAGCATGTGCTGAATGGGTTGGATATGAATTAATTAAATAAAATGCAATAAGAATCTGGTCTTGAAATGGATTGTTTAATTATTATTTAGATTCTGTAAATTCAGCATCAATTACATCATCATTATTCCCACCATTAGAATTACCGGTATCATTTCCAGAAGTCTCGGCTGCTTGAGAAGCTGCATTTGCTTGTTGATAAACAGAAGCCCCTAAAGAATAGAGTTCTTGTTGTAGTTCTTCAACCAAAGTTTTCATAGTTTCAAAATCATCCTTATCAGTAGCCTCTTTCAATTTCATACGCTTTTCTTCAACTTTTACTTTTGCATCTGGTTCAACCTTATCTCCAAGCTCACCAAGTTGCTTTTCGGTCTGATAAACCAATGTTTCTGCCTGGTTTTTTAAATCAATCCTTTCACGCTTATCTTTATCTGCTGTTGCATTAACTTCAGCATCTTTAACCATTTTATCAACTTCATTATCTGAAAGAGTTGAAGCACCAGTAATAGAAATACTTTGCTCTTTACCACTGCCTTTATCCTTAGCAGTCACACTAAGAATTCCATTCGCATCTATATCAAAAGTCACCTCAATTTGAGGCACTCCTCTAGGTGCAGGAGGTATTCCATCCAAGCGAAATGTACCTAGGCTTTTATTGTCAGAGGCCATTTCTCTTTCACCTTGGAGAACATGAATCTCTACATTTGTCTGGCCATCAACTGCTGTTGAATACGTCTCTGCTTTTTTAGTCGGTACAGTCGTATTTCTAGTAATCATTTTTGTCATTACACCACCAAGCGTCTCAACACCTAGAGAAAGCGGGGTGACATCAAGAAGTAAAATATCTTTGACTTCACCAGCCAAAACGCCTCCCTGAATAGCAGCACCAACGGCAACAACTTCATCAGGATTGACAGTTTGATTAGGGTCTTTCCCAGTCACTCTTTTTACCAATTCCTTAACAGCTGGCATACGTGTGGAACCTCCAACCATCACGATTTCATCTATCTCTCCAGTAGACAACTTTGCATCTTTAAGAGCCTGTTCGACTGGTACACGACAGCGATCAATCAAATTTGAGGCTAGTTCTTCAAATTTTGCGCGTGTCAAAGTTAAATCTAAATGCTTAGGCCCTTCTGGAGTAGCTGTAATAAACGGAAGGTTGATTTCGCTTTGAGTTGCATTAGAAAGTTCAATTTTTGCCTTTTCTGCAGACTCGGTTAAACGTTGTAAGGCTTGTTTATCCTGTCTTAAATCAATTCCTTCATTGCTTTTAAAAGTGCTTGCTAAATGATCAACAATCACCTTATCAAAATCATCTCCTCCAAGATGTGTATCACCAGAGGTAGATAAAACTTCAAAAACGCCATCTCCAACTTCTAGAACAGAAACATCAAATGTGCCTCCTCCAAGATCAAATACTAAAATTCTTTCATTACTTTTTTTGTCTAAACCATAAGCAAGAGCTGCCGCTGTAGGCTCATTTATAATTCTAAGAACCTCTAAGCCAGCTATCTTTCCAGCATCCTTAGTTGCTTGTCTTTGTGAATCATTGAAATAAGCTGGGACAGTAATAACTGCTTGAGTAACATTTTCACCCAGATATTTTCCAGCATCTTCAGACAGTTTTCTCAAAACCTGAGCACTAACTTCTTCAGGTGAAAATTGCTTATCAAGTATGGGACATTTCAATTTCACGTTAGAACCTGCCTTTTCTACCGAATAACTGACTTCTTTAGATTCTGAATTAACCTCGTCGACACGTCTTCCTACAAAACGTTTTGAAGAATAGAAAGTATTCTCCGGATTCATTACAGCCTGCCGTTTGGCAATTTGCCCAACCAATTGATCTTGATTTTTTGTATATGCAACCACTGAAGGAGTTGTACGAAAACCCTCCGCATTGGCAATTACAGTAGGCTTCCCTCCCTCCATAACTGCTACACAGCTATTAGTCGTACCAAGGTCAATTCCAACAACCTTCCCCATTGGTCACCAGCTCCTAAGAATGTCTTTATTTAATAGAGTCATCCTCGGTAGTGAGTCCACATAGAGGCGAGGCGTGGTTCCCGAACAGGTAATGCATCCATTTGGCTATGAAAGAAACAAAATTTAGCTCCATTACTGGAAAAACAAGCCTTGTGGGGGTTATTGGGGATCCCATTTCCCATTCTCTTTCACCAGTAATTCAAAATGCAGCACTGCACAAAATGAATCTGGACTGGTGTTATCTCGCGATCCCATGTAAGCCTGACAACCTAGAATCAATAATCAAATGCTTAAGTAAGATCAATTGCAAAGGTTTAAATATTACAATTCCTCATAAAACTAATGCTCTCAAGTTTTGTAATCATGTAAGTGAAATAGCAACCAAAGTTGGAGCAATCAATACTTTAATTCCAGACAATGATGATGGGTGGATTGGAACAAATACTGATGTTGAAGGGTTTTTAAAACCTCTTGGGTTAGAAAAGAATTGGGAAAGCCGAAATGCAGTAATACTAGGTAATGGTGGAAGTGCAAGAGCAGTTTTACTAGGTCTTGAAAAGTTAAAGTTGGCAGAGATTGCTATCATTGGCCGAAAAGAAACATCAATAACTAATCTAATTAATTCCCTGACTAGCCCTAATGGAAATATAAAAGGCTTGACTCAAGATAGTTTGCAATTAAATGAATATATAAAGAATGCCGATCTAATCATCAACACAACTCCAATAGGGATGCTTCAAACAAATAATACAAGCTGTATAGATTCTGAGATTCCTTTTGGTGAAAAGATTTGGGACAACCTAAAACCAAAAACTACTCTTTATGACTTAATTTACAATCCAAGACCAACAAAGTGGCTAGAAATAGGAAAAGAAAAAGGCTGTATACCGATTGATGGCTTAGAAATGTTAATCCAACAGGGAGCTGCATCCTTAAGATTATGGAGCGGTATCGAAGAAATTCCTATAGATATCATGAGGAAATCAGCTAAAGATCACCTCCTAAATTAAACTAATAGAAAATAATGAATAAAAATGCTAATCCCTATATGGCAAAGAGTACTTGGATTTTTCGTTTATATATTGCCTTTTACAGATGCCTTACCACTTGGAAGCAATTTATTTATTGAATTTCCAATATTAAACTTTATCTTAATTCCTGCGTTACCAATAATATTTATAAAAGCAAATATTCTTTTAGGTAGTTTATTAATCTTTTTAATACTCTTTATTGGTGTAGTGAGAAACCAAAATATTGCATACTTTCTTAGATTTAATACTCTCCAAGCTTTGCTGATCAACATTGCTATTATTATCGTTAATTATGGTCTTGAAATTTTAATCAAGCCATTAGGCAACTCATTGTTAATACGAAGCACATCTAATACGATTTTTATTGTGATCCTAACCATTACAGTTTTTTCAATTATCAAATGCTTACAAGGGGAAGAACCAGATCTTCCTGGAATCAGTGAAGCTGTCCGAATACAAATTTGAATAAAAGGCCATCAAAGTATATTGTGGAAATTCCGTCGCTCTTTTTTGGGCCAAACGTCCTTGTCGGAAAACATTATGACAAATCAGCCTTACTACGAAACCATGTATATTCTCCGGCCTACTATCCCGGAGGATGAAGTTGACAGTCATCTCAAAAAATATACTGAGATACTAGAAAGTGCAGGCGGAGAAGTACTAGATAGCCAAATGAGAGGGAAAAGGCGGCTAGCCTACCCAATTGGAAAACATAAAGAAGGAATTTATGTTCAATTAAGTCATCAAGGGGATGGACAGCATATCGCTGTATTAGAAAAAGCAATGCGACTTACGGAAGATGTAATACGTTATTTAACCGTAAAGCAAGATGGGCCTTTGCCTGCAAAAAGAGTTGTTAAGACAAGTGAAAAAAATGTCAAAGAAGATAAGGAAGTTGAAAACAAGGAGACTACAACCGAGGATAAAGACCAAAAAGGAGATTTAAAAGAAACTAAGAAAAGTGAAAATAAAGACTCTGTAACAGAAGCTGAAGGTCAAAAAGATATAAAAGAAGCTAAGGAAATTGAAAACAAGGAAATCGAAAAAAAAGAAGATTAATCTAAGTAATTGATATTATTTATTTTTAGATTGAGCCCATAACCTACTTGGTAAACCCCATATATAAATGAAACCTTCAGCATTGTCATGTTTAAATTTATCTTGACTCCCATAAGTTGAAAAATCGGGTAAGTATAAACTATTTTGAGAAGAGCTTCGTCCCGTAATAGTTGCATTGCCTTTATGCAATTTGACTTTTACAGAGCCATTAACCTCATCTTGAGTACGATCTATAAATCCATCTAATGCATTCTTTAAGGGACTAAACCATAATCCCTGATATACCAAGTCAGCCCATTGTGTTTCAAGGGTAGACTTTGTGCGTAAAACATCCGCTGGCAAAGTCAAACTCTCCAGTTCTTGATGCGCTTTAATTAATAAAAGTAAGCCTGGAGTTTCATAAATCTCTCTACTTTTTATTCCAACAACTCTATTTTCAATCATATCGATGCGACCAAATCCATGCTTTCCTGCCAATTGATTAGCAAGAACAATAAGAGAAAGGGGATCTAGTTCAACCCCATCAATTGCAATAGGGTTACCACCTTCAAAAATAATCTCGATTTCCTGGGATTGATCAGGCGTATTTTCAATAGAAGAAGTAATTTGATAAACCTCTTCAGGAGGACTCAACGAAATATCTTCCAAAGGACCAGCTTCAACACTTCTTCCTAAAAGATTTAAATCTATCGAATAAGGAGATTTCTTACTGACTGGAGCTGGTATGCCATACCTCTCTCCATAGGCAATAACTTCCTCACGGCTCATACCCCATTGTCTAGCTGGCGTTAAAACTTTTAATTCAGGTGCAAGTGTAGCTATCGCGATATCAAAACGAACTTGATCATTACCTTTGCCAGTACATCCATGAGCAACAGCATCTGCTTCCAACTCTTTTGCTATATCTACCAAACGTTTAGAAATTAATGGTCTTGCTAAAGCTGTAGAAAGAGGGTATTTCCCTTCGTAAAGGGCATTAGCTCGAATTGCTGGAAAGGCAAAATCTTCAATAAAGGGTTTTACTAAATCATCGACTAAACATTCAGAAGCCCCTGCAGAAAGGGCTTTTTCTCGAATTGGCTCAAGTTCATCACCTTGTCCAAGATCTGCAGCAAAAGCGACTACTTCCTCGACACCATATTCATTAATCAAATAAGGTATACAGGAACTGGTGTCTACGCCTCCAGAGTAAGCAAGAACAACTTTTTTAACTTCCATGTGGTTTAAACCCCAAACTTTCGAAAACGAATAAAAGTCAAATAAATCAATAGTAAAGCGGATGGAGCAAACAGTAGTCCCCAAACTATGAAAGGTCTAATAATAAATGGTTCAGGATGATGTAAGCCCCAAAACCTTAAACCCAAACTCAAAACAAAAGCAAAGGTCCAAACAAACATGATTAATGGAAATTTAAAAGCCAAAACTCCTAATGAATCGCATAATGCATTATGTTATTAGACTGGACCAATTTGATTGAGATGACAACATCCGATAGCGTAAATCCTGCCTTAACCCGTTATGGGAGAAAGGAACCAGCACCAGTCTTGCCCCTACGAGAAGAGCCAGACCTCCTTAGCTGGTTAGAATCTAGTGGAAGGCTCATTGCCGACGAAGTATCCGCCATTCAAGAAGTAAGCACTGTTGAAGAAGAAGAGTTGTCAGCATTAATGGGAGAAAAAGAAGATTTCAAGACCGAAGAAGATTCATCAGACGAAGATGACTGGGAAGAAGGCTAATAACAAACAATTCTTTAGTGAAATTGATAAAACAATATTTTTCTAATAGCAGTTTTTTATCTATTGCATTAATCAGCTTAATTTCTATTGTAACTATCACAATAGATTCTTTAAAGAAACAAGGTTCTTTAACTTTAATACTATTTACAGCAATAATTATTTGTTCAATTTCTACTAGCCTAGGTATTAAAAAACTAAAACAACTAAAGCTCAATCAAGTCATTAGAGCCGAAGGACCTAAAAAACATCGAGCCAAGTCCGGGACGCCAACTATGGGTGGAATAATTATAGTTCCGATTGGAATAATAATTGGAAATCTATTTACATTTAACGGTACATTTCATCATCAAGTATTAGGAATAAGCACATTAACACTAGCATATATGTTTATAGGAATTATTGATGATTGGAGAAGTTATTCATTAAATACAAATTCAGGATTAAAGCCTAAAGGAAAAGTAATACTTCAGGCTGGAGCAGGAATTCTATTTCTTCTATGGGCAAATTCGCAAGGTTTAATTCATTCAAATATTTCAATATTGAAGAATCATTCAATATATTTTGGTGAATTGATTTGGGTAATAGCATTATTTCTTTTAATTGCTGAAAGTAATGCAACTAATCTGACTGATGGACTGGATGGCTTAGCGAGCGGATGCGGCGCAATTGTATTTACAGGGCTGGCAATTGAATTGATTCTTCAAGATGATATAAATAGCTATAAGCTGGCAAGTTTTTGCATCGCAATGGCAGGTTCATGGTTAGGATTTCTGGTAAAGAATAAACACCCTGCACAAATCTTTATGGGTGATACTGGATCACTTTCGATGGGTGCTGCATTAATAGGAGTGGCATTAATTTCAAATACATTATGGAGTCTTTGCATCATGGGCATAATTTTTCTCATAGAATCAGTTTCAGTAATCATGCAAGTAGGAATTTTCAAAATTACAAAGCAATTAAATGGACAAGGGCATAGAATATTATTAATGGCACCATTGCATCACCATTTTGAACTTAATGGAGTAAAAGAAGTGGAAATAGTCCGCAATTTTTGGTTTATCAATATTATATTTGTAATTTTATCATTCTTGTTAAGATCAACGTAAATAATCTCACAGTTATGAGTTACTTCACATGGAAAGAAACTGGTCTTACTAAAGATTGCACATCATTAGAATCAATGGCAGCGCGTTTTGAAGAATCAGCAAGGTTAATGCGGAAGATGGCCCAAGAAGGGTTCAAGCTAAAACAAGAAAGTAGGGGTCAATTAATAACTCACAATGATCCAAAAATATTTCAATCTTGGGGTTTTATTAGCGAGGAAGCTCCATTTCGTCAACTCGCTTTGATAGAGGATAACTGAAATAATTGAGATGAATGATGATTATTGAAACCTATAGTTTTTAATTCATTGGACATTAAAGCAAGGTATTTAGTAACGTGAGCATTCCAACTAAAATGATCTATAACACCATCAATTCCATTCTGACTCCATTGACTCCATAAATAATCATTACATCCTGCTTTTTCTAAAGTATTCTGAAATGAATCTAAATCTGAGACATCTACTAACATTCCATTCCCACATCTAGCCATAATCTCAGTAGGGCCTCCATCATTTGTAGCAACAATGGGAAGGCCAGAAGCTGCAGCTTCCAATAAAGTCAAGCCAAAAGGTTCAGTTAAAGCAGGGTTAACAAATAAACCTTTTCTTTGAGCAGCCCATCTATAAATTTGAGCAATCTGATCACGTTTATGTTGCTTTGGAAAAGCTATATGTCCATATAAATTGTACTTATCTACCAATTCAAAAATTTGTTGAAATACATCCCTCTGTTGTTTATCTAACTGACGAGTATCATTTCTATTCCCAAGAATCAAAATAAGATTATGCCGCTTTCTTAAAACTGGAGACCGGCCAAAAACTTCAATCAAAGCAGGGATATTTTTTCTTCTAACTGCTCTAGAGATAGCCAGTAAAGGCGGTAAAGAAATATTCCTTAAAAAAGGTGAAAACAAATCGTCAATATTTGATTGGCTAGCTGGATCGATACATGTATTAAAACGACTCAAATCAACGCCTGGTGGAATAACCTTCGCTTTCACTCCAAGATAATTTCTATAACGTGCATATTGGGTATCAGACTCTTGAGCTGTGCTAGTAATAATTAAACTAGAATTAGCAAGAGCAAGTTCTTCTGCCTCAATTCGCCGCGTTATCGAATAATTATTGTCAATTTGCTGATGATCAATTCCTGCTTGAAGTAATCTTCTTTTCTTTTCTCGTCCTAAAGAGTGTCCAGTAAACACCAAAGGGATGTCTAAAGCTCTACTAATCAAAGCTCCTACATAGCCAGCATCTGCATAATGCGCATGAATCCAATTGGGAAGTCGTGATTGTTCTTTAAGCTGAGCAATCAATTGATCAGCCAAACCATCTAAAAAAGGCCATAACAATTCCTTCCTAATATATCGTTTAGGCCCAAATGGAATCCTAGAAATTTCAGCACCTTCTGCAAGAAATTCTCGCGGCTTAGAATAATCTGCTGAAACCCGACGATCTTGGATTAATCGAGTAATTAGTTGAACTGTATCTACCTGTTCGCAAGCAGCTAATTGCTTAACAAGTTCTAAAACATACAAAGTTTGTCCACCTGTATCTGGATCACGGCCTAACTCAAGGTCATGAGAACGAATTAAACCATGAAGATGCAAATGAAGGAGTTGTAAGCCCATCTCACACTCCTAAAAGTAAAAAAGAAATAACTTATTTTGATGCAAATAAATATGAAGAAAGTCTATAAATTTTTAAAAATCCTGAAGAAATATAAAAAACCTAGTCTAATTGGGGCTTTTAAAAGGCAAAAAATAATTAAAAAAATATTTGTGGAGAAATGCAAAGCTAATACTTATCCATGACCCTTAAAAACCTAAGGGGGATGTTTTGCTAAAACATTCTTCAAATAGCTGCCGGTATAACTATCTGAGTGTTCAGCCACTTCTTCGGGAGTCCCAGTAGCAATGACATTGCCTCCACGATCACCACCATCAGGGCCCAAATCAATAATCCAATCCGAGCATCTAATAACATCAAGATTATGTTCAATAACAATAATGGAATTCCCTTTATCTACTAGCCGTTGAATCACATCCATTAATTTATGAACGTCATAAAAACTAAGTCCTGTAGTTGGCTCATCTATCAAATACACAGTTTTGCCTGTTGCCCTACGAGATAATTCTGTGGCAAGTTTGACTCGCTGTGCTTCACCTCCTGAAAGTGTTGGTGCCGGTTGGCCTAACTTTATATAACCAAGGCCAACATCGACTAAGGTTCTTAACCTATCAGCAGCTTGAGGAATTGCAGAGAATACATCTACTGATTGCTCTACAGTCATCTCTAATACATCGGCAATTGTGTAGCCTTTATACTTGACTTGCAAAGTTTCTCTATTAAATCGAGCACCCTTACAAACATCACACTGAACATAAACATCTGGCAAAAAATTCATTTCAATTACATTTACACCTTGACCTCGGCAAGCTTCACATCGACCCCCTTTAACATTAAAGCTAAATTGACCAACTTGATATCCTCTAGCTTTAGCCTCCACGGCAGCTGCAAAAATTTGCCTAATTGGATCAAAAGCACCTGTATAGGTAGCAGGATTAGATCGCGGTGTTCTACCAATAGGTGATTGATCAATCACAATTACTTTATCAATAGCATTAATTCCACGGATCTCCTTCATACCTTTCGGAAAAGGAACTTTCAAACCTAATTCATGATTAATAGCAGGATGCAACAATTCATTAACCAAAGTGCTTTTACCACTTCCACTCACTCCTGTAACAGCTACCAAACGACCTAAAGGAAAATCTACTGATATATTCTGTAAATTATTACGGTCACAATTAATTAAACGAAGATGTTTCTTACCACTTTTTCGACGTTCTTTAGGTGTCGGTATTGCCGAACGGCCACTTAAATATGCACCAGTCAAAGATTTACTTGCAGCTAATAAGTTATCTATTGATCCCTCAGCTATTATCTCACCTCCATGAACACCAGCTCCAGGACCAATATCAACCAAATAATCAGCAGCACGAATAGTGTCTTCATCATGCTCCACAACAATAAGTGTATTACCCAAATCACGTAATCTCTGAAGAGTAGTCAATAGCCGATCATTATCTCTTTGATGCAATCCAATACTCGGCTCATCCAATACATAAAGAACACCTGTCAAACCAGCTCCAATCTGAGTTGCTAAGCGAATCCTTTGAGCCTCTCCTCCAGATAAAGTCATCGCAGGTCTATCTAAAGAAAGATAATCAAGGCCAACATCAAGAAGAAACTTCAATCGTAAGCGAATTTCTCTTAAAACCAAATCTGCAATTTGAATTTGCCGAGGAGTTAACAAAGGAGTAGAAGCTGCAGTTGACTCTCCTACACCCATTAATTGTTCAATACGTTCAAGAGTTTGCGAAACGCTCGTTTCTGTAAATTCATTAATTGCATATGGTCCTATCTTGACAGCTAAAGCCTCTGGTCGAAGTCTTTTACCCGAGCAAGTAGAACAAGGTACTAACTCTAAATATTTTTCTAATTTCTGTCGAACTGATTCTCCATTTGCATCACTTAATTGCCTTTCCAAAATAGGAAGAATGCCTTCAAAAGGACGTTTAAACCCCCCTTTTTGCTTATATCTACTATCAGCTTGTATCAAAATTGGTTTTTCAGAACCATTAAGCAAAACATCTTGCTGCTCTTGGGTTAATTCTTTCCATGGCGTTTTAATTTCAAAACCAAATGCTTCACCAACTGAATACAGCAAAGAAAAATAATAAGAGTTATCCTTATCACTCCACGGAGCAACTGCAGCATATACAGGCAGAGAAGGGTCAGGTACTACTCGATCAAGAGTAAACTTTTTCAAATGCCCTATCCCATGACATTCTGGGCATGCGCCATAAGGACTATTAAAAGAAAATAATCGAGGAGAGAGTTCTTCAATAACAGCTCCATGAATAGGGCACGCAAAATTTTCCGAAAAAAGTCTTTCTCGTTCTAAATTTTTGGGTAGCTCCTCATTCTTTTTAGGCACCACCTCAATTAAAGCCAAACCTTCTCCCCGCTTCAATGCCGTTCGTAAAGAGTCTGTTAAACGTTCTTGAATACCTTCTCTGGCAATTAAACGATCTACAACAACTTCTATTGAATGAGAATGATTTTTATCAAGTTCAATATTATCTGACAATTCTCGTACCTCTTTATTAATTCGTACCCGAGCAAAGCCTTCTGAAGCTAATCCCGACAATAATTTGGCATGAGTGCCTTTTTTGCCTCTTACAACGGGAGAAAGTAGTTGATATCGAGTGCCTTCAGGCAAAGAAAGTATTTGATCAACCATTTCATCTATGGTTTGAGGCTTAATAGGTCTATGACATTCAGGGCAATGAGGCTCTCCTGCTCTACCAAACAACAAACGTAAATAATCCTGTATTTCAGTAACTGTCCCAACAGTTGAACGTGGGTTATGACTGGTTGATTTTTGATCGATTGAAATTGCTGGAGATAAGCCTTCTATGGCATCTACATCAGGTTTATCAACTTGACCTAAAAATTGACGTGCATAAGCAGAAAGACTTTCAACATAACGGCGTTGGCCCTCAGCAAAAATAGTGTCAAAGGCCAAGGAGCTTTTACCACTACCGCTTACACCTGTAAAAACAATAAAACTATTCCTTGGAATCGTTAAATCAATGTTCTTTAGATTATGTTGACGCGCACCACGAATTCGTATTACATCTTCATGCGATTCAATGGTTAAAGATTTTCTTTTATTTTTATCCAATGAAGGACTCATGCCCCAAAAAACAGATCATAGAATTCTAGAGAGATAAGTGCGTTCAGGCAGCTTTTTTCTCTAATAAACTTGCAGCGTAAATACTTGCCTCAGCAAAATCACCCCCAGCAAGTTCAGCTAGCTCCGCTTGACGTTCTTGAAAAGCCTTTAGCTGATGTACTTTAGAACGATTAGATCCATTTATTAGAACTTTAGATATCGAAAAATGATGATCAGCCACTGCAGCAATTAATGGTTGATGAGTAACACAAAAAACTTGACGGCAAAGAGATATTTCCTTTAAAAGGTTTGCCACAGCTGAACTTACACGACCACTAACACCAGTATCAATTTCATCAAAAATTAGAATGCTTGATCCATCAACCTGAGCAAGGATAGCTTTTAAAGCCAAAAGAAAGCGAGAAATTTCACCTCCGGAAGCGATTTCAACTAAAGGGCTCAAAGGTTGTCCCGGATTAGCAGAAAATAAAAAATTAACCTGATCTGATCCATTATCTGATGGGAGAGTAGAGTTAATTTGCACTTGAAAAGACGCAGTTGATAAACCTAAAAGCTGCATATGTTCTATTAAAGTTATTTCAAAATTATTAGCTACTTTTCTCCGCAGCTGAGATAAGTCAGCATTACTTTTATCTCTTTGAATTCTGGCATTTTTTTCATGTTGTTCTAAAAGTTCCAATGCTATATCAGGTGCTTCATTATTTAAAGATTCCCTTAATTGCTCTCTATAAAGAATTAATTGTTGCAAATCTCGATTATACTTAGATTTTAAGTCTTTTAAAAACACCCTTCTCTCTTGTATTTTATTTAATTGATTTGGATCACTTTCAAGCAATGAATAATATTGATCAAGATCATTAATAAGCACCTGTAAGTTAGTATATAAATCTAGAACTTGATCCAATTGAGGGCGTAAAGAATTATCTAATTCAGTAATGCATTTTAATTCACGAACAGAAAGAGAAAGAGAATCTAATGCAGTAGGAGAGTTATCCATAGATTCCTTTAACGAATTAAAGAGTAAACAAAGACTCTCTTGAAGCCTAACTCCATGAACGAGTCTATCTTCTTCTTGTTTGAGATTTAAATCTTCAGAAGGGTCATTTATTCCAGCCATTTCAAGCTCTTCTAAAGTATTCTGCATCTTTCGATAATTATTTTGTATGTTTTCATATTCACTTCTTGCTCTAGTTAGCTTATCTGATAGTAACTTCCATTCATTCCAATGAAGCTTTACCTTAGATAATGCATTATCTATTTCATTAGCCCCTAATTTATCAATCCATTTGAGTTGATTAGTTAAAGAGCTCAATTTATTAGCACTACCTTGCGCAGTGAGATCAGCTAAAAATGGCCGTAACCCTAAAATATACTGACGACTGACGACTTGGCAGTTTAATTGAAATCTGCTTTTCCACTTGCCATCAGTAAGCTTCCATTCCCGAGAAATAGAAAGTTCATTTTTCTCAAAATTAAAATTATTTTTCTTGAGCCAACTGTTTACCAATGAATTTGGTTTAAAAAAACCTTCAATTGAACAAAAATCTGAGTCAACTGAAAGGATACGAGAAGAATTTGTTACTGGGTTACCACCAAGCAACAAATCAATAGCATCTAAAAGAATTGATTTGCCGGCTCCTGTCTCACCTGTAAAAACAGTAAAGCCCTTTTGAAAGCTAAGTTCTAAACTATCTATCAAACCAATGTTCTTAATGCGCAATTTAGCTAGCACAGCAATTAAAGTAACCAAGTCAACGGTAGCTAAGCCCTCAATGAATTAGAAGGGTCTAAGGAAGTCATTGATGTAATGAACAAAGAACTAACAGATTTCATAGAAGCAGAAGGACTGCAACAGTACGATCCAGAAGCAATTTCTGCAATTTATAAAAAACACCCATTTAGATTAATCAAAAGATTATGGGAAACTTTGATACCTATCAGCTTGTTTTTATTAGGTGTTGGCTGGGAAAAACTAATAGGACTATTAAAAAATGAAGAAAAAGCTCGAAAAAGAGCAAAAGAATTTACTGATCTATTGGTAGACCTAGGGCCAGCTTTTATTAAAGCAGGGCAAGCCCTCTCAACAAGACCGGATATTGTTCCGCGAGTAGTTTTAGAAGAACTAGCACAGCTTCAGGACCAACTACCTGGTTTTGAATCAAATTTGGCTATGGCATGTATTGAAGAAGACCTAGGAATTAAAAAAGAAGAAATTTTTTCTAATATTGAAAAAGAACCTATTTCTGCAGCTTCGTTGGGGCAAGTACATAAAGGTACTTTACTAAATGGAGATAAAGTAGCTGTTAAAGTTCAAAGACCAGGCTTAAGAGAGCAAATAACTTTAGATTTATACATAGTAAGAAGTATAGCTATATGGCTAAAAAACAATATTAAATTAATTAGAAGTGATTTAGTTGCATTAATTGATGAGCTAGGAAGAAGAGTATTTGAAGAAATGGATTACATCAATGAAGCAGAAAATGCACTAAAATTTAGAAAATTACATTCTCATAATAGAAATATTGCTGTACCAAAAATATACAAAGAGATAACAAGTAAAAGAATCTTAACAATGGAATGGATAGATGGGGTGAAACTAACGGAACTAGCGGCTGTTAAAAAACTAGGAATAGATCCTGATAGAATGATTGAAATAGGAGTTAACTGTAGTCTTCAGCAGCTTTTAGAGCATGGTTTCTTTCATGCTGACCCTCACCCAGGTAATTTACTAGCCTTAGAAGATGGGCGATTATGTTATCTAGATTTTGGTATGATGAGCGATGTCACTAGAAAATCTAGAACAGGCCTTATACAAGCTGTTGTACATTTAGTAAATAAGAATTTTGACAAATTATCTAAAGATTTTGTAGAGCTTGGATTCTTATCTGAAGAAGTAGATTTAGAGCCAATAGTGCCAGCATTTGAAAGTGTATTTAGTAATGCATTAGAAATGGGTGTAAATAAAATGGATTTCAAAAGTGTTACAGATGACTTGTCAGGTGTTATGTATAAATTTCCTTTTCAACTGCCGCCTTATTACGCATTAATCATTAGATCATTAATTACGCTTGAAGGAATAGCATTAAGTGTTGATGGTGATTTTAAGATACTTGGAGCAGCATACCCATACTTTGCTCGTAGACTTATGGAAGATCCAGATCCTCAACTTAGAAAAAGTTTAAAAGAAATGCTTTTTGATGGAAATACTTTCAGATGGAACAGATTAGATGAATTAATTTCTAGTGCTTCAAAACAAGCTGATATAGATATTGAAAACTTATTAGATAAAGTTTTAGATTTTCTATTTTCTGAGAAGGGGGGAGTCTTAAGGAATGAACTTGTAGAGGCTATTATTAATAAGTTTGATGCTATTACATGGAATACTGTTCAAAGCATAAATAAAAAACTTCCTATACAAATCAGATCAAATTCTATAAATAGTAATCAAAGTGATTTCATGATAGAAATAGAGCCTATCAAAAAATTAGTTAGTATATTAGAAAGCTTACCAGGTTTTAATAGAGAAATAATTATAAAGAAAGTTCCAAGGATACTAAAAGAAAAAGATACAAGAAAAATGGGAATTAAAATTGCAAAAGGAATAACTGAAAAAAGCATGGTCAGAATGATTAAATTAGCTGCAGGAGTTAATCAATAAATGAAAAATAGATATATCAAAATGAAATTTATATACTTAACTTGTACAAGTTTATTATTGTTTACTCAATGCTTACCAAAAGCAAATGCTGCTGAAAAAGTAAATTTTGTAAAAGGTATGTTTAGTAGAAGTATAACAATAAAAGAATTAGAGCATTTTACTAAAACTGGTATTAGAAAAGGTATTCTTTCAAAAGTGATCAAGAAAAAAGAAAAAGAAAAAGCAATTAATGTTTTAACAAGGGAATATAAGGCTCCTATTGTTCTAACTAGTAAACTTTTAAACAGTAAAATTGGAAATGCTATTTTATTGAGAATTGCAAAAGTAGTTAATCCCTACACTATTCCCGATGAATCAATCAGTATATTAGCAATCAGATCTGCAACGATAAAAGCTTTAGACTTAGGTGATGAAAAAATTAGTTTGCTTCGATTTTTAAAAGCTTATCCAAGTGACGTCCTTACAATAAATGTAACCGAGCTTTATAAAGTTCTAAATAAAGTGGAGACTATGTCAGCTTTAATGAAATTTTATGCAGATTCTCCGCTTGAAAAATTAAAAAATTGACCTTAAAGGATTAAATTAAAAAAAGTGAGAGTTTACCTATTTTGTCCATTTTAAAAAGACTCCCAAGGATTTTCGACAGAAGCCATGAATACAAACATTGGCCAGGATTAATCAAAGCATATAAAAAATGGCTTCCAGTCACTGATAAAACTCCTATAATCACGCTTCAAGAGGGAGCAACTCCATTAATACCTTTGAAATCAATTAATGAATTAATTGGTAAAAATGTCAAGATTTTTGTCAAGTATGACGGTTTAAACCCAACTGGATCTTTTAAAGATAGAGGGATGACAATGGCAATAAGTAAAGCTAAAGAAGATAATTGTGAAGCAGTGATTTGCGCTAGCACTGGAAACACATCTGCTTCTGCAGCAGCTTATGCAAAAAGAGGAGGAATGAAAAGTTTTGTTTTGATCCCAGATGGGTATGTAGCACAAGGAAAGCTTGCTCAAGCACTTGTTTATGGTGCTGAAGTTTTAGCAATTAAAGGAAACTTTGATAAAGCATTAAATATTGTCCAAGAGTTATCAAATAGATACCCAATAACTTTAGTAAATTCCGTTAATCCTTATCGTATTCAAGGGCAAAAAACTGCAGCTTTTGAAATTATAGACTCAATTGGTGAAGCACCAGACTGGTTATGTATTCCAATGGGAAATGCAGGAAATATTACAGCATATTGGATGGGGTTTGAAGAATATTATAAAGCTGGGAAAAGTAAAAAGTTACCTAAAATGATGGGTTTTCAAGCTATTGGCTCTGCACCTTTAGTTTTTAATAAAACAATTGAAAATCCAGAAACAATAGCAACAGCAATAAGAATCGGAAACCCTGTTAATAAAGAAAAAGCATTTATTGTAAAAGGTAAAAGTAAAGGTAAATTTACTGCTGTTACTGATAAAGAAATTATAGATGCTTATAAACTTTTAGGTAAAGAAGAAGGTATTTTTTGTGAACCAGCAAGTGCAGCATCTATAGCTGGATTAATAAAATTGAAAGAAGAAATTCCTCCAAATTCTACAATTGTTTGTGTTTTAACAGGTAATGGTTTAAAAGATCCTGATTGTGCAATTAATAATAATGATGCATCTTTTAAAAATAATTTAGAACCTAATTCTGATGAAATAGCAAAAGCCATAGGATTCTAAAAGTCAATTAATTTTCTGACTGAGGAAAACAACCTATAAAGTCCCTTTAGATTGAGGAAAAGAAGGAGGAAAAGCAAAAAAGAAAAAATGTTTTTTCAACAACCTAGACAATACAGTGGAAATAGAGTTTCTTTTCCACCTATCCATTTTTAAATTCCCCAA